>NZ_JBHEEO010000006.1:251115-277960 GCF_041929965.1 Brucella oryzae
GACGATGGGCGCCTGCTGGTGTGAGTGGGCTTATATTCAGGAAGGTTCTGACTCGCAAGCCCAAAAAACACTTTTCTGAAAAAAATCGAATATACTGCAAAAATGGGGAAAACTTCGGTTGGCGGTTTCATTATTTCGTTGAAAATAAAGAAAAAGCCGGATCATGTGATCCGGCTTCCGGTATTTCGAAAAGTTCCTTTTCTAGCCCTTGCAGCGCCAGTTCCAATCGCGTTCCGGGCCGACATCGACGTGAACCGATGTCGTATGGCAATAGGTGCCGACACCGCCGCGCCCGGACATGGATCGGGCGAAGCGTGCTACTTCCCACTTGGAAACGCCATCGATCTGAATATCTGCAGCGGCACAGATCATGTGAAGCGATTTGCGGGCACCGTTGACCTTGCGGTTATAGGAAGGGCTGCGATAGCCCGAGGTCACCATTACAGGACGGCGAAAATGCCGCTCCATGGTTTTCAGCATGGATACGAGCTGCGGCTTGAGGCAGGCAACATCTACGGTCTGCCTTTGGACTTTCAGGCCATTGGGTGCGAGCCGGGCGAGGCCCGGAGCCGAAGCAAGCGTTACGCTTGCAAACTGATCGTCTTCGTTCGCGTCGATATCGCTATCGTCATAAAGGCTGTTGCGATGCTTGATTTCCACGCCGCCATTGGGGCGCACGCCGGGCAGCGAATAATTATATTCGTGCTTCGCAGATGGTGAAACGGGCTTTGCGACCGCAAGCTTTCTGTTTTCGGTCCTGTCGGAGCGTGTGCCGGTCGATTCGTCGGAGAAAAGCCGGGCTATGCTGCCTTGCGAGGCCGTTGGGCGTTGCGGTGAGGCATAAGCGCTCTTCGTTGAGCCGAACAATGAAGCAACCCGTACAGGCTTTTCAGCTTCGGCGGGTTTTGCCGCTGTGGTTTGCTGTGGTTCTGCAGCTTCGGCTGTCTTTTCTTCCTTCGCCTGTTCCTGCTGCTTTTTCGCGGCTTCGGCTGGAGCGGTTGCCGCTGGCTGTTCTTCTGCTTGCGCAGGTGCTGGTTCAGCGGCCTTGCTGCCACCGAACATGCTGAAAAGCGATGAGCTCTTGGGCTGCTGTGGGGTGAGAGCGGCTACCTGTGTTGGTTGCTGTTCAGCGGCTGTCGCAGTTTCGGTCGGTTTTGCCTGCTCTTTATTACTGGTGTTGGTCGCTTCGGCAACGGTCGCGGGCTTTGTTTCACCCGGCTTGGCTTCCGCCTTTTTCTCTTCCGTCGAAGGGACCGTCGTTGCCTCGGCGGCAGCGGTCTGATCGGCGGCACTTTGTAATGTATCGGCAATCATGGAGTCGCCAGTTGCGGACGTCATCTGAAGCGGCTTTCCGTCAAGCCCTGTACCGGTTGACGTGCAGGAGGCGACAAGAAGCGCAAGCAAAGCCACGCTGCCTGAGAGAAACCTGCCGGTGGTCCGGTGTGTAGAATGTGCAAATTTCAACAGTCTGCTCCAGCTCGATTTCCCTGACCAGTCTGGCGACCCGAACTCATTCGAGCCTCTGGTTTCGGGAGATCGGCTCTCCCGTGCGAGGCTGACGTCATGTTTAATGGCTATCGTCCCCACAGTTCCCGACTGTCTATGCCGGGAAAGAAATTCAGAAATATCAGCGTTTTATGATGGTCACTTCAGAGTTGTGACCGACATTCCGCCGTATTAGGCAAATCACCTGATCGGCAATTAGTTACCAATTTTTAAGTTTTTTAATCGCCGAAAGCAACTATTGATGCAGAATTAGCGTTAAATGACTTCGGGTTCAGTGCGGAGTATTCAGTTATAACGAAATATTACTTTATGTAACCTTTGGTTACATATATCATGCCTGTCCGCCGGCGGAGATAGTCTGCAAGCCGCGTTCCGCCTTCAGGATAGGCGAATTTCCGATTCACATCACTCACTTGTTGACAGGATGCCTCGACTTGGTGCTATCCCTTGGCAATTGCTTTATCTTTGTCTGGTGTCGTGGCCAACGGCACCTTATGCGGCATTAACCGGGAACAGAAACATGACCAAGCGCACGCGGCAGATCGCCAATCTTTTGCTGGCAGCAACAGCGGCGGCGATGCTCACGGCATGCGCGGGCGGAAAAGAATTTCAGGGCACGCCGCAGGAAGGCGCTTCCCGTACCGGTGTTTTCCCGACATTCGGCCATATGCCGAAGGCTGCGACCACGCAGATCACTCCGGAAGAAAAGCAACAGCTTACTACCAAGCTTGATGCCGACCGCACGCGTCTGGCGGCATCAAGAGGCACCGGCGCCGGCTTCACGCCTGCCGAGGCTGCGAGCTTGCGCCAGCAGGCGCAGCAGGAAACGAACGCTACCCTGAAACAGATCGAAAGCGGGGAAGAGTAAATCCTCTTCCTTGGTTTTTGGCGCGCATCTTATCCGAAAACCGTTTCACACTTTTCGGGATGTGCTCTAAAGACGAAATCCGCGTTCTTTGACGCGGCAACACGTCTCGACCCGATTCGAGAACAGGTGTATAGCTCCATTGCGGCGCATACGCGCCATTACGTTCAACCCTCCACTGGAACAGGATCATGTCGGAAGAATTCCATAAAGTCCGTCGTCTGCCCCCTTATGTCTTTGAACAGGTCAATCGTCTGAAGGCATCGGCGCGAGCGGCGGGTGCCGACATCATCGATCTGGGCATGGGTAACCCTGATCTGCCGACCCCGCAGAATATCGTAGACAAGCTGTGCGAGGCCGTGCAGGACCCGCGCGCACATCGTTATTCTTCATCCAAGGGAATACCGGGGCTTCGTCGTGCGCAGGCGCAATATTATGCGCGTCGCTTTGGCGTGAAGCTCAATCCGGATACGCAGGTCGTTGCCACGCTCGGTTCCAAGGAAGGTTTCGCCAATATGGCGCAGGCCATTACTGCGCCGGGCGATGTGGTGTTGTGTCCGGACCCGACCTATCCGATTCATTCGTTCGGCTTCATCATGTCCGGCGGCGTGATCCGTTCGGTTCAGGCGAAACCGGATGACAGCTTTATTCCGACGCTTGAGCGCGGCGTGAAGCACTCCATCCCGAAGCCGATTGCGCTGATCCTCAATTTCCCGTCCAACCCGACGGCCTATGTGGCGACGCTTGATTTCTACAAGGATGTGGTGGCTTTTGCGCGCAAGCATGACATCGTCATCCTGTCGGATCTGGCCTATTCCGAAATCTACTTCGACGGCAATCCGCCGCCATCGGTGCTGGAAGTGCCGGGCGCCATGGATGTTGCGGTCGAGTTTACCTCCATGTCGAAGACGTTCTCCATGCCGGGTTGGCGCATGGGCTTTGCTGTGGGCAATGAACGCCTGATCGCGGCCCTGACACGCGTGAAGTCCTATCTCGATTATGGCGCATTCACGCCTATTCAGGTTGCCGCTACGGCAGCACTGAATGGAGACGGTTCGGACATCGCCTATGTGCGCAATGTCTATAAGCAGCGTCGTGATGTGCTGGTCGAAAGCTTTGGTCGTGCGGGTTGGGATGTTCCGCCGCCAGCCGCGACGATGTTCGCCTGGGTTCCGATCCCGGAACGCTTCCGTTCACTCGGTTCGCTCGAATTCTCCAAGCTTCTGGTAGAGCAGGCCGACGTGGCCGTCGCACCAGGCATCGGTTTTGGCGAACACGGCGATGATTATGTGCGCATTGCGCTGGTCGAGAACGAACATCGCATTCGTCAGGCTGCGCGCAACATCAAGCGGTTCCTCTCTGCCAAGGACGAGAACCTGCAGAATGTGATTCCGCTCGAAGGTCGTCGCGGATAATATTTTCAAGATGGCCACGGGCGGTATCATGCAGCCCGTGGCTTCCCACCCGATTAAGCCACTCCATACAGAAGGTCGATATAATGAGTGATGCATTACGGATCGGCGTTGCCGGCCTCGGCACCGTTGGTGCTTCGGTGTTGCGTATCCTGCGTGACAAGTCCGAAATGCTCACGCGCCAGTGCGGCAAGCCTGTGACGGTTACGGCGGTCAGCGCCCGTGATCGCACGCGGGATCGCGGGGTCGACCTGTCGGGCATTGCATGGTTCGACGATCCGGTCGAACTGGCCAAATCTGCCGATATCGACGTTTTTGTCGAGCTGATCGGCGGCGAAGATGGCCCGGCCAAGGCGTCCGTCGAAGCGGCTCTGCGCGCCGGTCGCCATGTTGTGACCGCCAACAAGGCATTGCTTGCGCGCCACGGCGTCGCGCTTGCGAAGATCGCTGAGGACAAGGGCGTTCTGCTCAATTTCGAAGCGGCCGTTGCAGGTGGCATTCCGGTCATCAAGGCGATGCGTGAATCGCTGACCGGCAATACGGTGTCGCGCGTCTACGGCATCATGAACGGCACCTGTAACTATATCCTGACCCGGATGTGGGAAGAGGGGATTTCGTTCGAGGACTGTCTCAAGGATGCGCAACGACTCGGCTATGCCGAAGCCGACCCGACCTTCGATATCGAAGGCAACGACACGGCGCACAAGCTGGCGCTTCTCACCAGCCTTGCCTTTGGCACGCAGATCGCTGCTGACGACATCTACCTGGAAGGCATCAGCAATATTTCGCTGGCCGATATCCGCGCCGCCGACGAACTCGGCTATCGCATCAAGCTTCTGGGCGTTGCGCAGAAGACCGATACCGGTATCGAACAGCGCGTGCACCCGACCATGGTGCCGACCTCGTCGGTGATCGCGCAGGTCCATGGCGTTACCAATGCGGTGGCAATCGAAACCGATCTTCTGGGCGAGCTTCTGCTTTCCGGCCCTGGTGCGGGCGGCAATGCCACAGCGTCAGCCGTGATCGGCGATGTCGCGGATATCGCCAAGAGCCGTCCGGGCTTCCAGCATGGCCCGGTGTTTGGGACGCCTGCCAAGGCATTGCAGCCTTACAAGCGGGCCAAGATGCGCAAGCACGCAGGCGGTTACTTCATCCGCCTGACCGTCCTTGATCGCATTGGCGCTTTTGCGGCCATTGCAAAACGCATGGCTGAAAATGATATCTCGCTGGAATCCATTGTCCAGCGCCCGCCGATGGACGATGCCGCCAGAGAAGGCATCAAGACGGTCATCCTCGTCACGCATGAGACGACCGAATCGGCCGTCAAGAAGGCGCTGGAAGCGATTCTCAAGGACGATCATCTGGTCGACAAGCCACAGATGATCCGCATCGAACGGGCCGGGTGAGCCTAAAGCCACCTCTCTTGCACGTTCGATTTACCTTTGTTATGAAAGCCGGGTCGGATTTGATCCGGCTTCATTCGTTTAGAGAGACAAGAACAGGAAAAGGAGGGCTGTATGATGTATGTGACGCGTCACGACTATCACCGTCAGCACGGCCCCGATTTTGCCCTGCATAAGTAATTTGTGCAGGGCGGAAAAAGACTAACACCACGGTCTTATCTGCCTTTTCCTGAAGGCGCGGTCGTTGAACCGCTGCCGGAATTTCGCCAGCACATCTATTCGTGTCGCGGTTTGGAAACCGGGCATTCGTGCGTGGCAGAATTGGGCTGATTGCCATGTCTCTTGTTTCTATTCAGAATCTTTCGCTGACCCTTCATGAACCCCTGTTCGCCAATCTCGATCTCGTTATAGGCGAGGGCGAGCGGCTTGGCATCGTCGCTGCCAACGGGCGCGGCAAGACAAGTCTTCTCCGCCTTCTTGTTGGTGAGGGTGAGCCAACGCTCGGTACCATCACGCGGTCGCGTGGGCTGAAGATCGGCTATGTTAGCCAATATATGCCAGAAAGCCTGTTCAGTCGCAGCTTTTACGAGGTTGTGCTGGATGGGCTCGACGATGAAGCGCGCGATTACGAAAGCTGGCGCGCCGATATCGTGCTGGATGATCTCAACGTCACCGAAGAACTGCGGCAGCGTCCCGTAGGGCAGTTGAGCGGCGGCTGGCAGCGGCTTGCACTTCTGGCGCGGGCATGGATATCTGAACCCGATGTCCTCTTGCTCGACGAACCGACCAACCATCTGGATCTCGAAAAAGTGCGGCTGCTGGAAACTTGGCTGAATGCGTTGCCGCGTTCGGTGGCGGTGATCGTCAGCAGTCACGACCGCGCTTTCCTTGATGCGGTGACGAAACGAACGCTGTTTTTGAGGGCAGAAAAATCTCCGGTTTTCGCCTTGCCATACAGTCAGGCCCGCGTTGCGCTTGATGAAATCGACGCGGCTGATGCCCGTCAGTTTGAAAAGGACATGAAAACGGTTCAGCAATTGCGCAGGCAGGCGGCGAAGCTCAACAATATTGGCATCAATTCGGGCAGTGATCTGCTCGTGGTCAAAACCAAGCAATTAAAGGCGCGGGCCGACAAGATTGAGGAAAGCGCCAAGGCGGCGCATGTGGAACGCTCTGCCGGCAAGATCATCCTGAACAGCAGAGGTAGCCACGCCAAGGCTCTGGTTGTTCTCGATCAAGTCGAAATTGCCACACCTGACGAACGGCTTCTCTTCAAGACGGGACAGCTTTGGATCAATCCGGCTGACCGGATTGTCCTCTTGGGCGCCAACGGTATGGGCAAGACGCGGTTACTGACGCTGGTGCGTGAGACCATTGTTGCACCGGATCAAGCGCAGGCTGGGATAAAGGCGACACCGTCCCTGGTGCTTGGATATAGCGATCAGGCCTTGTCGGAGCTTCGTCCGGACTGGACACCATTCGAGACGATTGCGAGAAGCTTCGACATTGGCGACCAGCGGACGCGATCCCTGCTGGCCGGGGCGGGCATGACGCTTGAAATGCAGGCCAAGCCGCTGGAACGCTTGTCCGGCGGGCAGAAGGCGCGACTTGCCATGCTGATTTTGCGACTGACCAATCCGAACTTCTATATTCTTGATGAACCCACCAATCATCTCGATATCGAAGGTCAGGAAGCGCTGGAAGTGGAACTGCTGCGCAATGAGGCGGCGAGCCTGATCGTCTCGCACGACCGCAGTTTTGTTCGCAATGTCGGCAACCGTTTCTGGATGATCGAAAGAAAAAGGCTGGTTGAAGTGGAAAGCCCGGAGTTTTTCTTTGATGGAATCGGAAGCTGATTGCCTGCAACATCTTTTGGTTGTTTAACGATTTCTGCAACTTCTGGCCGGGTGTGAGCGTTCACATCCGGCCCGGACATGAAACCAAGCGTGTATAGCTTAAATCGATTAAGAGTTTGAGCGTACAATGTTTTTAACTCTCCCGCCCTTGCAGGGGGCGGGGGACTTTGACAAAAGGTTTGCACAGTGTCGCTATAAGAGGCGGCAATCGCGGGCTTCTTGCGCCGCGTCCACGCAATTCGAATTCAGGACTTTGTTCAAATGGCCAAGACCGCAGAGCAGCACCCGCATGGATTAGTCCAGGGACTGGATCGCATTCTTACACTCGAATTGGTCCGCGTGGCCGAGCGTGCAGCGGTGGCCGCGGCGAGGCTGCGTGGCCGTGGCGACGAAATGGCTGCCGATCAGGCTGCCGTCGATGCCATGCGTCAGGAATTGAATCGACTTCCGATTGCTGGAACGGTTGTTATCGGTGAAGGCGAGCGCGACGAAGCGCCGATGCTTTATATCGGTGAAGAAGTCGGCACCAAGCAGGGACCGGACGTCGATATCGCGCTTGACCCGCTGGAAGGCACGACGATCTGCGCCAAGAACCTGCCGAATTCGCTCGCTGTCATCGCGATTGCCGAGAAGGGCAACCTGCTTTACGCGCCTGACGTTTACATGGAAAAGATTGCCGTCGGTCCGGGCTACTCGAAGGGCGTCGTGGACCTTGACGCCAGCCCGACGGATAACATCATGTCAGTCGCCAAGGCGAAGGGTGTGAAACCGAACGAAATCACGGCCTGCATCATGGACCGTCCGCGCCATGCACGCCTGATCGAGGAAGTACGCGCAACCGGCGCCGCGATCCGCCTCATTGGCGATGGTGACGTGGCCGGCGTCATGCATACGACAAACCCGGACGAAACCGGCATCGACATCTATATCGGCATTGGTGGCGCGCCCGAAGGCGTTCTGGCTGCGGCAGCCCTGCGCTGCATTGGCGGCCAGATGCAGGGCCGTCTCCAGCTCAACACCGACGAAAAGATCACCCGTGCCGCCAAGATGGGCATTGCCGACCCGAAGAAGGTCTATTCGCTGGAAGAAATGGCGAAGGGCGACGTGCTTTTTGCCGCTACCGGCGTGACGGATGGCAATATGCTCTCCGGCGTGAAGTTCGCCCGCGACTATATCCAGACTCACACTATCGTCATGCGTTCAAGCTCGCAGACTGTGCGCGAGATCAAGGCAAGGCATCAGGATCTGTCCAAGTTCTAGAGCGGTTCCTGTTTTAACGGAATCGCTGGAGCCGCGCTAACCATTTGTTTTGTCGCATTATCCTACGCAAAACCGTTTCACACTTTTGCTGGAAATGCTCCAGGACCTGTCGCGTCAGATATGACGACGAGATAAACGATCCCGAAAAGCGTCCGCGCTTTTCGGGATTTTTGTTTGGCGGCTCTTTGCAAAGGGCTCGACCAAAGATTTGTCATTTTGATCGGGATTGTGTTCAATCTCAAGGATATGAACAGTTGGAGCGGACATGATTGAAACGTCGAACAGGTTACGTATAGCAGTACTCTATGGCGGACGTTCTGCGGAGCACGATGTTTCCGTTCTCTCGGCTACCAATGTTATGAACGCACTGGATCCGACCAAATATGAGGCTGTTCCCGTTTATGTAACACGCACGGGACAGTGGCTGTTGAGCCATTTCCAGAACGGTATGCTGGAGAAACCCTCAAGTGGCGCAGAGCTATGTTTCGTGCCGGGTGGCTGCGGGCGCATCATTGTAATTCCTGATGCCGGTACTCCCTATGAGACGACCAAAATCGATATTTTATTCCCGGTTTTGCATGGTCTTCACGGTGAAGATGGTGCAGTGCAAGGCTTAGCTGAAGTTGCACGTGTGCCGCTGGCAGGTTGCGGTGTTCCGGGTTCTGCAAACGCCCTCGATAAGGATATTGCGAAGCGTTTGTTCAATGAAGCCGGTGTACCTACGGCAAAATCTATCGCGATCTACGACGGAGAGGTTCCGGCTTTCGACGCGCTCGAACGGGCTTTGAGTTTACCCATCTTCATCAAACCCGCCCGTCAGGGCTCGTCTGTCGGTGTTAATAAGGTTGCGACGGTAGCAGACTATCAAGCTGCCTTATCCAACGGTTTCACTTATGATGACAAGCTGCTGGCTGAAGAGTTCATTCAGGGGCGCGAAATCGAATGCGGGGTTATCGAGGACGAACATGGCGCATTGTTTATATCGCGCACGGGCGAAATCGTACCAGCGGAAACCCACAGCTTTTATAGTTATGATGCGAAATACATCGATGCCGATGGAGCTGCGATAAAGGTTCCGGCTGAATTGCCGGAAGAGATCGAGAATGAAATTCGCGAGATTGCCGCCAAGGCATTCCGCGCGCTTGGCTGCGACAGCATGGCGCGAGTAGATTTCTTCGTGACAGGAGATATGCGTATCGTGCTGAACGAGATTAACACCATTCCCGGCTTTACCGATATCAGCATGTACTCCAAGGTGATGGCGGTAAGCGGTATCAGCTATCCCGAAGTGATCGATCGGCTGGTTTCGCACGGTTTGGCGCGAGCGGCACGCGAGAACTGAGTTACTGTATGACGATCGGCGAACTTGTGCCTGATATCGCTTCCTATAAACCACAGGCGGCATTGCAAAAATGCCGCCTTTTGTGTCTTTAGAAACTTATGACGACAGAGCGCTTTTTCCTCGGAATAAAACAATCCGCAACCGGGCAGAAATGGGTAGACCGGCTTGGTCTGCGCGAGGCCAATACGGCACTTGCCATTGCGCAGCATCACGGTATTTCCGATCTGGTTGCCCGCGTGCTTGCCGGGCGGGGCGTATCCGTGGAGGGCGCGCCGAAATTTGTCGACCCGACCCTGCGCAGTCTCATGCCCGATCCTGCGACGCTCACCGATATGGAAAATGCGGCAGGGCGCATTGCCGATGCCATTCTGCGTCGCGAGACCGTGGCCATTTTTGGCGACTACGATGTCGATGGGGCGTGTTCGTCCGCCCTGATGGCGCGCTTTCTCAAACATTATGGCATTCAGCATTCGATCTATATTCCCGACCGGATTTTTGAAGGCTACGGTCCCAATCCCGATGCCATGCGCGATCTTGTTGCCAAGGGCGCGACCCTGATCGTGACCGTCGATTGCGGCACCAACAGCGCGTCTTCCATCACGGCAGCGAAACAGGCTGGAGCGGATGTCGTGGTGCTTGATCACCATCAGGTCGGCGGCGATCTGCCGGAAGATGCAGTGGCCATCGTCAATCCGAACCGCGAGGATGATATTTCGCAGCAGGGCCATCTCTGTGCGGCAGGCGTCGTCTTTCTGACGCTGGTGCAGGTCGCCAAAATTCTGCGCGAGCGCGGCAAAGGACCGGGTCCCGATCTTCTTTCCCTGCTCGATCTGGTGGCGCTGGCAACGGTTTGCGATGTGGTGCCGTTAACCGGGGTCAATCGTGCTTTCGTTGTCAAAGGACTGGTTGTGGCGCGTTCGCAAACCAATGTCGGCCTTGCCGCTCTGGCGCGTGTTGCACGCATTGGCGAACCGCTCAATGTCTTCCATTTGGGCTATCTCATCGGGCCGCGCATCAATGCGGGCGGACGCATCGGCGATGCGGGGCTTGGCGCTCGACTGCTGACGCTGGACGATCCGGCAACGGCGGATCGCATCGCCGTGGAACTCGACCGGCTCAATCAGGAGCGTCAGGCCATGGAAGCCGAAATGCTCATGGAGGCAGAAGCGGAGGCTTCGCTGGAAATCTCCGGCGGCGCGGGCGCATCTGTCATCGTGACGGCGAGTGACCGCTGGCATCCCGGTATTGTCGGGTTGCTTGCCTCGCGGCTCAAGGAAAAGGCGCGGCGACCGGCCTTTGCCATTGCCTTCAATGCCAATGGTGTCGGTTCGGGGTCCGGTCGTTCGATCATGGGGCTTGATCTCGGCAAGCTGGTGCGGGGCGCGATGGAGCGCGGGCTGCTCGTCAAAGGGGGCGGTCACGCCATGGCGGCAGGCATTACCATCGAGCGCGCAAATCTTGGCGCGTTGCGTGCTTATCTCGAAGAAGAATCGGCCCATATCGTTTCGCGCCTGCGCGAAAACCAGAGCCTTTCCATCGACGGTGCACTGGCTGCATCGGGGGCTACCGTGTCGCTCTATGAAGCTTTGCAGAAGGCGGGGCCATATGGTTCGGCACATCCCCAACCCATATTGGCGCTGCCGCATCATGTCCTGGCCGATGTGCGCGGGGTCGGGCGCGATCATGTGCGTGTTGCGTTGCGTGGCGCGGATGGAAAGCGCGTCAACGCCATCGCTTTCCGGGCAGCTGAGGGCGATCTTGGACGCTTCCTCTTCAACAATCTCGGCCAGAGCGTGCATGTGGCAGGCAATCTGTCGCTAAATCATTGGAATGGCTCGGTTACTCCTCAGATACAGATTCTGGATGCCGCTTTGCCTGTTTAAAGTTCCGGCCCTCTTTAAAGTTTCTGGGTCCATTTGAAATTTCTGGAGTTTTTTGTCTTCATGCTCTTGTGAGGGGTAGGGAGGAATTCCCATATGAGCACTGATTTAAACATTCATACATGTCTCTAAATGGGAGTAAACGATGCCGGGTTCCGGAAGCCGCCTGACCAAACTGACAGCTGCAATGGTATTGGGGCTGATCGCCTCTTTTGCTGCGGTCGATTTCGCCGAGGCTCGTCGTGCGGGCGGTGGCGGTTTCGGCAGCCGTGGCGCGCGTACCTATCAGGCGCCTGCTCCGACGCGTACTGCGCCTAACAATGCTGCGCCGATGGAACGCTCGATGATGCCGAATACCGGTGCGACGCAGACCAACCGTCCGGGTGCAACAGGCACGCAGAATGCTGCACAGGCGCAGCGCTCCGGTGGCATGTTCGGTAATTTTGGCCGCTCCATGCTGGGCGGTCTTCTCGTCGGTGGCCTGATCGGCATGCTGCTGGGCAACGGCCTTGGCGGTCTTGCCGGCATGTTTGGCTTGTTGTTGCAGGTTGCGGTGATCGCGCTCATTGCGATGTTTGTCATGCGCATGTTCGCAAATCGTCGCCAGCCGGCAGCGGCAGGCGTCGGTAATGCGGGCGCGCAGCCTTTCGGCGCGGCAAAGACCGCAGCCTCACAAGCTGGTTCTCAGGCCAGTTTCGGTGGCCGCACGCCTTCGGTGAACCCGTTCGAGAGCAAACAGGAAGCTGCTCCGGTGGTTGACGATGAACCGATGGATGTGGGTCAGGAAGACCTGGATCGTTTCGAACAGATGCTTTCTGAAGTCCAGACCGCCTATGGCCGCGAGGACTATGCCGCGCTACGCAAGCTTGCCACACCGGAAGCCATGTCTTATCTGGCCGAAGAATTGGGCGAGATCGCTTCCAGCGGCATGCGCAACGAGGTAAAGGACGTGAAGCTGCTTCAGGGCGACGTTTCCGAAGCCTGGCGCGAAGGCAATGTCGACTATGCAACCGTCGCGATCCGCTATTCGGCAATCGACGTCATGCTGGACCGCAACACCGGCGCCGTCGTCGAGGGCAACCCGAATGAGCCGGTGGAAAGCGTGGAACTGTGGACGTTTACCCGCACGGATGGCGGCGAATGGCTCCTTGCGGCCATTCAGGGAACGGAATAACCGTTCAGGATTGAAAAACCCGGTCTCTCGACCGGGTTTTTTATTTTACGCATGTCTTTTCCCGAAACCGGTTTCCACTTTCGGGAGCCATGCTCTGTTACCAGCTGCCGATATTTTCGGCGGAAGCCCAAGGCTCCTGCGGGGCCAGACGGTCGCCCTTCTGGATCAGCTCGATGGAAATGCCGTCGGGCGACTTGATGAAGGCCATGTGCCCGTCGCGCGGCGGACGATTGATGGTAATGCCTGCATCCTGCAATCTCTGACAAGTGGCATAGATGTCGTCCACTTCATAGGCGAGGTGGCCGAAATTGCGCCCGCCCGTATAGGTCTCCGGGTCCCAGTTGAAGGTGAGTTCCAGTTCCGGCGCCCGCTCGGCCTTCGCCCGGTCCGTGTCGGATGGCGCAGCGAGAAAGATCAGCGTGAAGCGGCCTTTTTCGTTCTCAGTGCGGCGGATTTCTTCAAGGCCGAGTTTGTTTACATAAAAATCGAGAGATTCGTCGATGTCACGAATTCTGACCATCGTGTGCAGATAGCGCATAGTCTTATCCTCGGCTGTTGTAATTCAGGTGTTCATCGAATCCGATGCTTGGAGCCGAAGGTCAAGTTATCACGGACAGAATGGCGATCAAAAATTTTGAGCAGCAGACGTGACCGGAATTGTCCCGGAAACATCATTGCCAAATTGACGGCGGGCCATATTTCAGGTGGTGGTTCAGTTTCAAATTGCTGCCGCGCTTTAAAAAAGTAACCATGAAACTGCGAAGTCTGTGGTCTTCATGGGGACGACATAAGTTTGGGCTTGCCGCCTCCGGTTAAGGAAGTGTTATTCTTTGGGCGAGAATCAGGTCGGAATCGCAACGGAAGAACAGAGGAGGGGCGAACGCATGGCGGACAAGTCTGTGTCAAATGACCAGTTTCACAGCCAGCACGCCTCGGAGGAGCTGGGCGACATCATCGAAGTTTCGGGCCATATCAAATGGTTTGATGTAGCCAAGGGCTACGGCTTCATTGTTCCAGACCAGCCAGGCCTGAATGACATTCTTCTCCACGTGACGTCGCTGCGTCGCGATGGCTTCCAGACTGCTCTGGAAGGTGCGCGCATCGTCTGCGAAGTCCGTCAGGGAGAACGTGGCCTGCAATGTTTCCGCGTTTTGTCGATGGATACGTCTACCGCCGTTCATCCGGCGCAGATGCCGCCGCAGCGCACTCATGTCATCGTTACGCCTTCGAGCGGTCTCGAGCGCGTGATCGTCAAGTGGTTCAACCGTACCAAAGGCTTCGGCTTCCTGACACGCGGTGAGGGTACGGAAGATATTTTCATCCATATGGAAACGCTGCGTCGTTTCGGCATGATGGAATTGCGTCCCGGCCAGGTTGTGCTCATTCGCTTCGGTGAGGGCGACAAGGGCCTGATGGCTGCCGAAATCCATCCGGATATCGGCACGGCAATCCCAGTTTCGCATTAGCGGCCGGTTCAAAGCGCGCTAAATCCCTGATCGTACTGTAACAAGCAGGTGAGGGGCGCCCTCTGTGGTCCCAAGCGGTCTTGTCGCCATCCTGTCCCGTTGATAGGTTCCAAACCAGTTTGTTTATCCAAGTAGGCAGGGTATGGGCCGCATTTTTCTTGCTTTCGCATTTGTTTTCTTTGCATTCGCTGCTCAGGCTGATGAAACCCAGCCAATGCGGCTGCCGGTCGACAAGGAACCGCTGACATTCGTCACCGCCAATGGAAACAAGGTGAATTTTGCGCTGGAAGTGGCCGAAAGTGACGATGCGCGTGTGCGCGGCCTGATGTGGCGCACGGATTTTCCCAAGGACCGGGCGATGATCTTCGTGTTTGGCGAGATGCGCCGCGTCATGATGTGGATGCAGAATACACCGTCGCCTCTTGATATGGTTTTCCTTGACGACAAGGGGCGCGTATCGGCCATTCACGAAAATGCGGTACCATTCTCCGAAAATATCATTTCATCTGAGGTTCCGGCAGCGTATGTCGTAGAACTTCTGGCCGGTACGGTTAAACGGACCGGCATAAAGCTTGGTGACAAGGCTATCCATCGCGTGATCTGCGGTGCGTGCAAGTCTTGATATCGAGACAATACAATCAAGAGGAATAATCAGGTGAGTGCCCTCGATATCGAATATTTCGAACATGACGGCTTGCGTCTGGCATACCGTCAGGACGGAGAAGGCGATCCGATCCTGCTCATTCACGGCTTTGCGTCTTCAAGCCTCGTCAACTGGGTTTCACCCGGCTGGTTCCGCACGCTGACCGAAGCCGGATATCGCGTCATTGCGATCGATAATCGCGGGCACGGACTTTCGGCGAAACCCCATGACGAGGACGAGTATACACCGACCAAAATGGCGGCAGATGCAGCCGCACTTCTTGATCATCTCGGGATCGAAAAAGCGCATGTTATGGGCTATTCCATGGGCGCGCGTATTTCAGCATTTCTGGCTATCGAACACGCTCAGCGCGTTCATAGCGCCGTTTTCGGCGGTCTCGGTATCGGCATGGTGACGGGCGCTGGCGATTGGGAGCCGATTGGCGAGGCGCTTCTGGCAGAAGATCCGGCCACAATCACCCATCCGCGTGGACAGATGTTCCGCAAATTTGCCGACCAGACGAAGAGTGACCGTATAGCCCTTGCGGCCTGTGTGATCACCTCCAAGGAACTGGTTTCCGCTGCTGCGATTGCACGTATCATGCAGCCTGTTCTCGTGGCCGTCGGCACCACTGACGATATTGCAGGCAGCGCGCAGGAACTGGCCGATCTCCTGCCAAATGGACAGGCCGTGGATATTCCAGACCGCGACCACATGCTGGCTGTTGGTGACAAGGTCTACAAGCAGGCGGTGTTGCAATTTTTGAAAGAAAACCCGCTCTGACGGGAATTTGATCTTGGACAAAGAGCGCGCCGGCGAGGCGCGTCAAATTCGGCTGTGTCAAGGCAAACCATTTTAAGTTATGCTGCGCACCGAACTCGTATTGCGGTGCTGGGATTGAGCGAAAAGTTCGGCTGTCGTCTCCTCCTCGCGCGGTGCAAAACTGGAGTATGCATATGTCCGTTCGCACATCAGCGAAAGCGACCCCCGGTCTGGGTCAGGTCGATCCCATCTGGCATTCCATCCGTGCCGAAGCGGAGGAAGCTGCTAAAAACGATCCCGTATTGGGAACCTTCCTTTATGCCACGATCCTCAACCAGCCGAGTCTGGAAGATGCGGTCATGCATCGTATTGCCGAGCGTCTTGGCCATGCCGATGTGAGCGCCGATATTCTGCGCCAGACCTTTGATGCAATGCTGGATGCCAATCCGGAATGGTCCCAGATTGTGCGTGTCGATATCCAGGCGGTTTATGATCGCGACCCGGCTTATAACCGCTTCATGGATCCGATCCTTTATCTGAAGGGTTTCCATGCGATCCAGACCCATCGTCTGGCGCATTGGCTCTTTAATGAAGGCCGCAAGGATTTTGCCTATTATCTGCAGAGCCGTTCATCGTCGATCTTCCAGACCGATATTCATCCGTCAGCACGACTTGGCAGCGGCCTATTCCTCGATCATGCGACGGGACTTGTGGTCGGCGAAACGGCCTTGATTGAAGATAATGTTTCGATCCTCCATGGCGTCACGCTGGGCGGCACGGGCAAATCGAGCGGCGACCGTCATCCGAAAATCCGCCATGGCGTGCTGATCGGTGCTGGTGCGAAAATTCTCGGTAATATCGAAGTCGGCCATTGCTCGAAAATCGCGGCCGGTTCGGTGGTGGTGAAGCCCGTCCCGAACAATGTCACGGTTGCCGGTGTGCCGGCCCGGATCATAGGCGATACGGGCTGTGCGGAGCCTTCCCGCGTCATGGACCAGATGCTGGGCGAAGGGATTTAGGCGATACGTCGTATCGTTGCAGGCCGAACGGGCCGCTTGCTGGTTTTTTCCAGCATGCGGCCTATATTCTGTCAAAAGAAGCTATTAACTGCCGACAACCCTTGAGCACGGCTTTGCCGGGGGTTTACATAGGAAATTGCCGGGTGCAATAAACCGGCTCAATTCAATATCAGGAGAAGCCGGTTGAAACCCGAAGAACTCAAAAAACTGGACGCTTATTTCAAACGGACCTTCAACAATCCCGGCCTGCAGGTGAAGGCGCGCCCGCGCAAGAACGACTCCGCCGAGCTTTACCTCAATGACGAATTTCTTGGCCTGATCTATAAGGACGAGGATGAGGGCGAACTCTCCTACAATTTCTCGATGGCCATTCTCGACGTTGATCTTTGATCGGCCACGGCAATCGCGTCCAAACGACGCTGACGCCAGACATGAATGCTATTTGACGCCCTTTCCACAATGGAGAGGGCGTTTTGTTATCCTGACACCACTATCCCTGAGCCTTGGTTGTCTCTATGAAATTTGGTTTTTCATTGGCCATGCTCCTGATGGCCCTGTCTTTAGCTGCGCGCGCAGAAATTCTGGGAACTATCGAAACCGAGCAGGACGATGGCTCGCGCTCGGTGATTGAGATCCTTGATGAGCCGCAAAGCGTCGGGAAATGTGACGGCGATTATGCTGCCGCAGCTTATATCATGGATCGCGACTTTTCCCTTCTCGCGGGAAAAGGCTGCTGGAAGCTTCTCGGATCGGCGGAAATATTAAAGCTGGAAATTGTGCTGGCTGCCACGGAGGAACATCTTTTGAGCGGGGTTCCGCTCAGCAAGATCAGGTTTAGCGAGGACGGGCAACGAGCTCTCCAGGAATTGAGCGGGAAGTAGATGTGCTTGTCTTAGAGCGGTTTCTATTTTTACAGAACCGCTGGAACCGCTCTAACTATTTGTCTTGTCGCATTATCCTACGCAAAACCGCTTCGCACTTTTGCTGGAAATGCTCTAGGTTCTGACTCTAGGGCCGCTGATGCCGCTCCAGCCCATCAACTAACAGTATCAATCCGAAATCGAACAGGCTCTCCGGGCCTTCTGCATCCAGCGTTGCGATGGCTTCGGCCATTGTTGATGTTGCCGCAATATTCGCCTCATCGGATGGCGTGGTTTCGTGGAAGTCAGCCTGTTGTTCCAGCGCTGAACCGACGACATAATGGCTTATGGTTATCAGTGCGCGTGCTGCATCGGCGGGCGTGAATCCCGCGTGAACCAAAAATTCGATCTGAGCTTCCGCCTGTCCCATCTGATTGTTATTCGGGCGCGTTCCGGCATGGATGCGCGCACCATCGCGATAAGTCAGCAACGCCCGCCGAAAACTACGCGCATTCTCAATCAGGAAATCTCGCCAGTTCTCCCCAGCACGCGGTGAGGCGTGGTCGTGATGCTCTGCCAAAATCGTTTCCGCAAGGGTATCCAGCAGTACGCGTTTGTTTTTGAAATGCCAGTAGAGCGCGGGTTGTTGCACGCCTAG
This sequence comes from Brucella oryzae, assembly GCF_041929965.1. NCBI lineage: Bacteria > Pseudomonadati > Pseudomonadota > Alphaproteobacteria > Hyphomicrobiales > Brucellaceae > Brucella > Brucella oryzae. Next base: position 269,222 of record NZ_JBHEEO010000006.1, read on the forward strand.
TCGTTCGGCCAGACGACGGGTCGTCAGACCTTCTTCTCCAACCTCGTTCAAAAGTTCCAGTGCCGTTCGTATCACGGCGTCACGGTGTAGTTTTACCAAAGCGCTCACCAAATCAGTTATGCCTTGACAATTTATCATTGATAAATTTTAAGTCCAGTTCCTTATCGATGATAAATTACAGGACTCGGCATATGAACCGCACATTGATGATCGTTCTGGCTGTTACTGCCTTGGACGCGGTGGGAATAGGGCTGGCGATGCCAGTCCTGCCCAGCTTGCTGCGCGATGTGGCTCATTCCGAAGATGTGGCGGGTCACTATGGAATGCTGTTGTCTCTTTATGCGCTGATGCAGGTTTTCTTCGCTCCAGTTATGGGGCGAATGTCCGACCGGTTTGGCCGGAAACCGATCTTGCTTGGCTCGCTTATCGGAGCGGCAATCGATTATGCCATCATGTCTGCCGCCCCCCATCTCTGGGTTCTTTATGTTGGTCGCATCCTGTCGGGCATGATGGGAGCGACGATGGCGGTCGCTGGCGCCAGCGTAGCGGATACGGTGGAAGAGGGCACACGCGCTCAGGCGTTTGGCTGGCTGGGTGCGTGTTACGGCGGCGGTATGATTCTTGGACCGGTCATTGGTGGCGCATTGGGAAATGTGTCGCCGACAGCTCCGTTCGCAGCCGCCGCGGCCATCAACGGCCTTATGGCCCTGTCTGTCTTCCTTTTGATGCGGGAGGTTCGACGAACAACCAAACCGGAGCCCCAGACGAATGAGCCCTTTGGCACTCTTTTGCCATCGGGTGTGCAGAAGGGTCTGAAACCTTTGCTATGGGTTTTCTTTCTTCTGCAACTTGTAGGGCAGATACCAGCTGCCTTGTGGGTAATATTCACTGAAGATCGTTTCCATTGGGATACGACATATGTGGGCTTGTCGCTTGCGGCGTTCGGTTTGCTGCATGCCTTGTTTCAATGGCTTGGTACGGGTCGTCTCGTCGCAACAATTGGAGCTGGATATGCGATCATCATTGGAATGGCGGCGGATGGGCTGGGCATGGCAACCCTCGCACTTGCCACAGAAGGCTGGATGGTGGTGCCAATTCTTGTCTTGCTGGCATTTGGGGGGATAGCGATGCCTGCTCTGCAGTCCGTCCTTTCGGACAGGACCAGCCAAAACAAACAAGGGGCGCTGCAGGGCACGCTCGCTAGCCTCACAAATATCAGTGCTGTCGCAGGGCCGATTATCTTTACAGCCCTTTATATGAGGACTGCTGCCAGCTGGAACGGATGGGTGTGGCTGGTCGGGCCAGCAATCTATCTGGTGGCGGCTCCATCGCTCGTTTTCGTTCGGCGTCAGTCGGCAGGTTTGCCGTCAAGGAGATGAGCACTGGCAAAATCAATGACTGCGCTGTCCAGTGACTTCCAGTCGCCAAGCATGGAGCGGGGGAAGCGATAGAGTATCTGCAGGTCGCGTCCGAACTGGACATCGCGTTCGCATGAATTGAAGCTTTCCGCCGCACTGTCCGCTAGGCATCGCGCTACGAATTCCGGCTTGCCGCTGCTCGGGTCGGACAAGATCAGTTCCTCGCCCTTATAACCGCTATTTTCGAGAAAGCGGTGTACGGTCAGATTTCCGGGGGCAGATTCCCCGTTCGGGTCTATCAACTCGGCATAGATCGGCAGATAACGCCCGCTCATGTCGCGGGACATGGTTCGCTGCTCGATGGACATGAAAATGAGATGCCGTTTCGGAGTGAGCAGGTTGAAGATGGCGCGGTCGCGTTCCGTGTAGCCGGTAAGGCCCGGCCAGCGGGCATAAAGATCGAGACGTCCGGTCACCCCATCGCGTCGCTGGTTCGAAAAGCGGATCATATTGGCTGGGATCGACAGGACGTTGTTGCCAATGATGATTTCATAGGCGTGCGTGCTGTCGGAGTGCCCACCTCGCGCAATCAGCGGACCAAGCAGACGTCCGCCAATATTCACGGCGACTGAAAGCAGAATCAGAGCGATAACCGCCAACAGCAGCCAGCCGAAGAGGCGACTTCCCATTTTCGAGGCGGTGTAATCTGGTGCTGTTTCCATCAGGGTGTCATCGTGATGATATTGCAAAAGAATATCGGTCTTTTATGGTTAACAGAGCGTGAAGTCGGGCTTGTATGACAGCTTGAAACGGCTTAGCGATTCAATATCGAGTTTGCCGATGGAGGAAGTACATGCCGATCTATGCATATAATGGGCACAAGCCGCAATTCGCGGACCGCAGCAGCAACTGGATCGCGCCCGACGCGACCCTGATCGGCAAGATCGTTGTCGGTGAGAATGCCGGTTTCTGGTTCGGTGCTGTTTTGCGCGGCGATAATGAGCCGATCACCATCGGTGACGATACCAATGTTCAGGAACACACCATCATGCATACGGATATCGGCTTTCCGCTGACAGTCGGTGCAGGATGCACCATCGGGCATCGGGCCATTCTTCATGGCTGCACCGTAGGTGAAAATACACTGATCGGCATGGGTGCCATCGTTCTCAATGGCGCGAGGATCGGAAAGAATTGTCTGATCGGGGCGGGGGCTCTTGTGACCGAGGGTAAGGAAATACCGGATAATTCACTCGTGGTCGGTTCGCCTGCAAGGGTTCTGCGGGAACTGGACGATGCTGCGGTCGAAAAACTAAAGCTTTCGGCAGAACATTACGTCGAGAAGGCTCGGTCTTTCATGCGTGGGCTGGAACCAGCCTGAAAAGAAAAAGGACGGGGCCAGAGGGAGACTGACGGCCCGTCCTTTTTCGATTTATCTTTTTGGTTAGTTCTTGATGCTGCCGACCAGGAGTTCGCGGTCGCTCTTGATCGAGACCCAGCTTCCGGTGTTTGTGGTCGACTGGCGCTTGAGATAAGTGTAGTCGGTCTTGTTCCAGGCGAGGACGCGGGGATCGAGATTGTCGAGAATGAAGTCGCCGCGGTCGGTGCGAACCGTCAGGACAGCATGGCCTTCACCGTTCGGCTGGCGAACCACCGTGAAAAGCAGCGTATTGGCCGGGATGCCAAGCGCCATCAGTTCGCGGCGCTTCAAAAGCATGTAGTCGTCGCAGTCCCCCACTGTTGTCGGGTATTCCCAATATTCCTCGCGGCCCCAGGCTTCCATATCGGTCATCGGCGCAATCTTTTCGTTGACGCTCGCATTGACCGCAATGATCTGCTTCCAGATTTCCGGTGTCAGCTTCAGCATATTGCTGTTGCGGCTGGTGATATTGCATTCAGACCTATAGCGCTCACAGAATTCGTAATGGCCAATGGGCTGCGAAGTCCTGTCGCCGGTCGCCATCCATGGTGAATTGGAAGCGGGGCTTGCTGCCTCTGCCAGTCCGATTCCGAGCAGCATCAGCATGGCTGCGATAATGGTTTGTTTCGTCATTTTTTGTCTCCCTGTTGGAGACCAAGATGACTTAGACAATTTGAAGGCACGCAAATTTGTGCGCGAAAATGCGAGTCAAATTCGATTAAAACTGCAAATAACGCTGAAACTTTTTGTCAACGAACGGACAAATTCAGGGCAAATCGGTCTGTTTTTGCGGCTTTTTTGTGATTTCGGGTATTTCGCGGTTTGCCATTCCGTAACCTTGACGCGCGTTCATCTTTTGGGCGGATGCTTTCAGCCGAAAAGATTGTCCAGTGTTGTGCTGGTCTGGATGGTAGCGAATTCGACTGCGAAGCCGCCCTGGAAATGACGGACGACAGTCCCCCGGATCGGTCCAAGCATGACGCCGCTCTTGATCGCGGGCTTGAACTCGCTTTCGATGGCCGCACCGGAAAGCGAAAGGTCGGCAATGCGGCACAATCTTTGGGCGCCGTCGGCAAAAGTAATGTTTTGCTGGGTTTTGCGCGGCACGACGCGTTCGTGACGGCGATCTTCGGGCAGGGCAAGCTCGTGCTTGTTGGCGAGCCAGGTCAGCTGTGCGGAAAGCTTGTCTTTCTTCTGTTCCGACGCCGACAGGAGAATGTGGAAGCCTTCGGAGGTAACTTCGTTGGCAATTCCTTCGATCCGCCCGACGTGGTCGATATAGGCGATGATCCGTTCGCCGTTGCGCGGCGTTGCAATGCCGCTCATGAGCGCGGTTCCGGGTGACATACGCTTGATGATGCAGGGAAATTCGCTACGGTTTTCCAGCATGTAGCGCCCGTTGAGATCGACATTCACGGTGTTGAAATTTTCCTGCCGCACAGTGTTTGCAGGAGATGCCGCAGCAAATCTTTTCATCAAAACCGATCCATCTCGAAATTTGCCCACTCTTACTGCGGCAGACATTACATCACGGGCCAATAAAGAGAAATCGCGATTTCAACCCTGCATCAGGCTTTGCCGCCCTTGATGACGCGCAATTTCGGAGCTGCATGTTCCTGCGGCTTCGTCAGACGAACATTCGTCCATTCTCGGCCCGTTCGGGGCGCATTTACTGTGATGGCGGCCGATTTTCGCACGTCCTCTGCCAGAATCAGATCGGGGGCCACCGGTTCGATGGAATTTAAATGGCCGAGGACGATTGGATCTGCTCCAACCCATGTGACGGAATCAAGCACAGCGATGCTGCCGAGAAGGCTGACCTGTCCATTCGACGCTTCAAGCGGGGCGAGAAACATTTCCAGCCCAAGGCTTCGTCCGGACATGCTGATTCCAACATGCGAAATGAGGGCGGGGACTTCCAGCGTGCTGATATTTTGTGACAGTTCGCCAAGGGCTGCGCGGTCCCGCTCAGACCAGAGCGAGAGAAACCGTGTGTTCTTCAGTTCGCGACCGAACAGGGTGCATATGCGCGTTCCGGCCAGACGAAACGACAAATCGCCGTGCGTGTCGGCTTCAAGGAAGAAGAGATCGGACAGATGGCGTCCAAGCTTGCGCGGCTCGATCCGTTCGCGCATCGGGGCACGAAAGGCACCGCTTTCCGAGCGGGCCAAGCGCTGCCATTCGCTGAAAATCGCGATCGTATTGCGGTGTTTCATGATGCGCCGTTGATTTGTCCGTTGCACGCGGAGGCTGGCTCCGCTGTTGAACGCATTAAAATAGTATTAACGGCGAGGATGCCAGTTTAACCCTTTCTTCATCCACCGGGCTCGTCTGTTAAGGTTAATAATAAGTAATAGTTGCACGGCGCCGAAAGACGCGCTTTGATAAAACATCAGACGAAGCCTTTGACTTGGTTGGCGTTTTTCTGAGCTCCAGATTTAATTTCGCGAAAGATTTCTGTTCGCGTCAAGGCCGACCGGGAACCTCCGTCGGCCTTTATTTTTAACAAATTGTGCCCTATCAACATGCATCGACCAGACATATGAGGCCTCTTCAGTCCGATTGCGGTGCTTCGCATAAAATAGAAAGCAGCAGTTCATGAGCCTTCCCCAGCCGGAAATGAACGGCAATAACCGCCGGTCGGGCGGTAGTGAGCCGATATTCAATATTCCGGGCGTTGTTCTCGCTCTGATCGGCCTATGCGTCGCTGTGTATGTTTATCAGAACTATCTTGTCAGCGAGCAGCAGAACTATGAGTTCATGCTGAATTTCGCGCTCATTCCGGCACGTTTCTCACTGGCAGACGGTTTTACAGATCCCTCCGCCCTGTTCACGCTTATCAGCTATTCCTTCATGCATGGCGGAATTGCCCATATTGCCGTCAACATGATCTGGCTTGCAGCTTTCGGTTCTCCGCTAGCTGGCCGCATTGGTACGGGACGGATGATCGTTTTCTGGATATTCACGTCGGTGATTGCCGGATTGACTCATTATGCGATCTATCCGGACAGCGTTTCGCCGCTGGTGGGGGCATCGGGAGCAATTTCGGGGATGATGGGTGCTGCGGCGCGTTATGGTTTCCGCCGTATCGGCCATGGACGCAGATCGGAATTTGCAGGCCCCGTTCTCCCCGTGGGGCTAACCCTGACACTGAAGCCTGTACTGACCTTTGTGGGCGTCTGGTTCCTGATCAATATCATTACAGGTTTGTACTCGACCGGCGGCGCGGACCTTTCAAGCATTGCATGGGAAGCGCATATAGGCGGTTTCATCGCTGGGTTCTTCGGTATTTCACTGATGGATCGCCCGCGCAGCTATGATGCGGTGCTGAGGCGATAGGGCTTCCCCATTTGATGCCACTTGCCAATCTGACGATCAAAGCGCACCATCATGGAACGTGGTGGGGGGAGCTGCGTTCTGCTTCATATGGCTGTTGAAGCAGCAAGTGCTAAATCTTGGAGGGACTTTGGCATGACAGTAAGATCGATTCTCGAGACAAAGGGCAGGGATGTGTTGATTATCGCACCTGCCGATACGCTATCCCACGCTGTCGCCATGTTGAACAAACACAAGATCGGTGCGCTGGTGGTGTGCGACGAGGCCGGTCGAATTAAGGGTATCTTATCTGAACGCGATGTTGTGCGCGCCGTTGCCGCACAAGAAACCAAGGCTATGAGCATGCCGGTTGCAGAAGTCATGACGGCAAAAGTGCAGGTCTGCCGTGAACATCACACGATCAATCAGGTGATGGAAATTATGACGCGAAGCCGATTCCGCCATATGCCGGTGGAAGAAGGCGGCAAGCTCGTGGGAATCATTTCAATCGGTGACGTTGTGAAACGGCGCATCGAAGACGTCGAGCGTGAAGCGGAAGATATCCGCACCTATATCGCCACTGCCTGAGAGCTCGTTCCAAAAGTCGTCCTGTGGTTGCAAATGATAGCTTTTGGATTCAGTTTCCGAAACGACTTTTCCATATCTCCCGGCAGGAAAACCGGCCGGGAGTCATTTCATCCAAGAATCATAATCGAATCAACGTGCGCGGAGATAGCGTTCAGCAGCGTAAAGCGAAATGGCGGCCGCATTCGATACGTTGAGCGATTTGATTTCTCCCGGCATGTCAAGGCGGGCAAGCGCGGTGACCGTTTCGCGCGTCTTTTGTCGCAGGCCCTTGCCTTCTGCACCAAGTACCAGAGCGATTCGTCCGCCAGACAAGGTGGCCTCCATTTCCATCGGCCCTTCCGAATCAAGACCGATGGTCTGGAACCCGAGACCGTGCAGCTCTTCAATCGCTTCGGCCAGATTGCGCACTTCGATATGCGAGATCATCTCGAGTGCGCCGGAAGCAGCTTTCGCCAGAACGCCGGTTTCCTGCGGGCTGTGGCGACTAGTGGTAATCAGTGCGCCGGCTCCGAAGGCGACGGCTGAACGCATGATGGCGCCGACATTGTGCGGGTCTGTCACCTGATCGAGGACGAGAAGCAGCGGACTCTCTTTCAGTTCAGACAGTTTTCGGGCGCGCAACGGCTCTGCTTCGATCATAACGCCCTGATGGACGGCCTCGGAACCAGTTTCCTTGTCGATATCACGCGGATCGACGATTTCGACAGGGAAGGGGAGAGATTCGGCCTCTCCGATTTCGAGTCGCGCAAAGCCGTTACGCGTGGCGCGCATACGCAAGATTCTGCGCTCCGGGTTTTCCACGGCGGCGCGGACCGTATGCAGGCCATAAAGGCGTACGGTGCCCTCGGCAACGGCGCTTGCCGAAATAGAGGGGCGCTGTGGTTTGCGCGGTGATTTGCCCTCTGTCACGGCCTTCTGGTCGCGATGTTGGCGGCGCAGGCGCGCATAATGAGAATCTTTGGGTGTGCGGGGCGAATTTTGATCGGTCATGGCGTGCTTATAACTCTTTAGATGAACGGAAGATAGCGACTTCACCTGTGATTGCTATCAGGCTGTTCTGATTGCCAAATAATCTCAAACGAGTAGAAAATCCTGAGAAATCCGGGCGTTTAAGCCTATGAAACGGGGGCGTGGAAGAGGAACTTTCCACGACGTTGTGGACGGACATGCATTCTTTTCGCTTTTACCCTGTTGACAGGGGATAAGCTTATCGTCATAAGGCCCCTCGCGGATCGACGGCTGGCCCAACAGTCAGCCAGAAGCCCCGCGGAAATGCCTAGTCGCTCGACTCTGCTGATAGTGATATCTGGAGGGATGCCCGAGTGGTTAAAGGGGACGGACTGTAAATCCGTTGGCTATGCCTACGTTGGTTCAAATCCAACTCCCTCCACCACTGTCGGATCAGAGTTAAGAGTGCGCGGGTATAGCTCAATGGTAGAGCAGCAGCCTTCCAAGCTGAATACGCGGGTTCGATTCCCGCTACCCGCTCCAAATTTTTCAGAGCGGTTTGGCGTGTAAGGAATCATCGACGGGCGGTTCGCCGTTCCGTTTTGGCATAAATGCTGGCCTGAAAGCCAAAAGGCTTTTGTGCTGGCGCTTGAGCGGTTCTAGAACAAAGAGAACAACGGCGATGGCAAAAAGCAAATTCGAACGTACGAAACCCCACGTTAACATCGGCACGATTGGTCACGTTGACCATGGGAAGACGTCGCTGACGGCGGCGATCACCAAGTTTTTCGGTGACTTCAAGGCCTATGACCAGATCGACGCAGCGCCGGAAGAAAAGGCGCGCGGCATCACGATTTCGACCTCGCACGTCGAGTACGAAACCGCAAACCGTCACTATGCCCACGTTGATTGCCCTGGCCACGCCGACTATGTGAAGAACATGATCACCGGTGCAGCCCAGATGGATGGCGCGATTCTGGTGGTTTCGGCCGCTGACGGCCCGATGCCGCAGACCCGCGAGCACATCCTGCTCGCCCGTCAGGTTGGCGTTCCGGCAATCGTTGTGTTCCTGAACAAGTGCGACCAGGTTGACGATGCAGAACTGCTCGA
>NZ_JBHEEO010000007.1:0-269987 GCF_041929965.1 Brucella oryzae
ACGTTCTGAATCTGGGACGTTCCGTGAATCTGAGGTCATTTTGACCCTGCCGGAGGTTTGTCAGCAGTCTGAGGCGGGCTTTTAGCCCGCCTTTCTTTATAAGATCGCTTGTTTGATCAAGATTCCAGATACTTGCTGGGATTGACTGGAGCCGAATTCTTGCGCACCTCGAAATGCAGCTTCGGAGATTTTGCGTTGCCGCTCATACCCGATTTTGCAACTTCTTCGCCGCGCCGAACCTTTTGTCCACGCTGAACCAGTATCTGACTGTTGTGACCGTAAACGGTAACGAGGCCGTTGTCGTGGCGGATCAGAACAGTCTGACCGAATTCCTTGAGACCGTCACCGGCATAGATGACAACGCCATTCTCAGCCGCCTTCACCGATGTCCCTTCCGGGACCATAATGTCGATGCCGTCGCTTACAGACGTGCCTTCACGCTGACCGAAGCTTGCGAGAATACGGCCACGCACTGGCCAGCGCATTTGGGAAATGCCAGTTGAGGAAGGCGCTGCCGCCTGATCCTTTTCGGCATCCTCGATCACCTTGTTGCTCGCCTGTGGTGGCGTGTAAGGCTTCACATCGGCATTGGCGGTCGGCGCAGTGGCAGCCTTGGCCGGATTTTCCGGCTGCTGCGAAACTGCTGCAACCTGTGTTGCATTGCCCGCTGCGGCAGACGGAATAAGAAGCGCCTGACCGACGCGGATAGCGCCATTTGACAGACCGTTTGCCTTCTTCAACTGCTCGACAGGAACGTTGTGCCTCTGCGCGATGGAGAAGAGCGAATCGCCGCTCTTAACCGTGTAGGTGCCGTTCGGCGCTGGCGGCGTTGTGGCATTTGCACCGGCCGAAGCCATATCGTTCGCCGAAGGCTTCTTGCCGTTGACAGCAGGTGCCTGCGGCACGACTGCGATATTGTTATCAGTCGGCCGCGGCATGGTTGGGTTTGCCGGAAGCTGGCCGAGAACCTTTTCCTGCGCACCGTTTACGGTATTGCGCGTGGAGGTGGCCGCGCTGGCGACTTTGGTTTCAGCGGCATTGACCGTGTTGTTCACACGGTTTGCGGCCATGTCCTGCGCCTGCCCAACCTGATTTTGAATGTTATTGGATGCCGCTGCGACCGGAGCCTGAACCGACTGCCGCGCCGCCGCCATCGGCGCTGAGGACACTGGCGGCAATGAATTGCGCTGAACGGAACCGCTCGAAGCGGGAGCTACGGGAGCCGCAGATGCATAAAGATCGCCAGCCGGCTGCTGTGCGACACGCTGACTGGACGTAGAGCCCGTACTGATACCATCAGTGAAGCGCATCGTATCGGCACTGCACCCGGCACCAAAACCGGCAATCAGAACGATCGCGACATTCCGCAGAAGACGTTCAGACGTGTGCTGCAAAATTTGTAAACGCATGTTCAACTCGCCCATACTCGAAACTCAGTAAGGTGATTAAAACGCGTTAATGTTACTCTCTGGTTAAGAACGGCAAATCTTCGAAAAAAGATTCACCAATTAAATACCATAAGCGCACAAAGCGACCGAAAGCCCTCCCCGCTGCTGCCGAAGAGAGCCTGATAGTCATCATTTTGACGAATCGATACGCCGCCGTTCACAGAACGGAAGAGACACCTTCGATAAAAGGCTGATAACGGACCGCCATCAGGTCTTCCTGTTCGAATCGGCTGCCGACCTTGGCGATACGGGTCATGACCTGCGGGCCATCGCCCGGACCAATCGGGGCGATCAGCACGCCATGCGTTGCCAGAAGATCAACGAACTGACGTGGCACTTCCTCGAAGGCGAGCCAGATCAGAATACGATCGAAGGGGCCGCCGGGCATTCCATGACGGCCATCGGCATGTTTGACCATGATGTTTTCGCGCTTCAGCGACACGAATTGCTGCAAGGCGTGGTCGCAAAGCTTGCGATAGCGCTCAACGGTCGTGACGCGACCGGCAAGCGAAGACATGACTGCCGCGGTAAATCCGGAACCGGTCCCGATCTCGAGTACACGATGACCGGGCTCCAGCTTGAGTGCGGCTATAGCCCGAACCTGATCGTCGATGCCTTCCATATACTCGCCGCAGTCAAGCGGCGCAGTACGCGAGCTATAAGCAAGATGCGACCAGGAAGATGCGAGGAAACTCTGGCGGGGCGTAGCTTCAACGGCCGCGAAAAGACGCGGATCGTCAATCCCGTATCCACGCATCCTCATAACGAAGGACGCAAATCCTTCCTTGTCCGAAAGCCGTGGGCGCTCAGACGCTGCCTGCCTCATGCTTCAACCCCAAGTGCTGCGCTCAATTCTGCCCGAACCTTATGCGCGGTCAGATCGAGGTGCAACGGGGTGACCGAAATGCAATCGGAACGGATAGCTGCTATATCGCTGTCGTCAGCCACCGGAGCCTTGCCGCGACCGAAATGCAGCCAGAAATACGGGAAGCCGCGTCCGTCACGGCGCTCATCGAGCCGGGCGTCATGGCTGAGTTTACCCTGGGCTGTGACGCGCACGCCTTTCACTTCCTCCGGACCGCAATTCGGGAAATTCAGGTTCAGAAGTACCCCTTCCGGCCAGCCTGCCGCCATCAGCTTTTTTATAAGGTCTGGGGCATGGGTTTCAGCCGTTTCCCACGGCACGATACGGCGGTCACCCTCATATTCATATTCCTGCGACAGCGCGATGGCTCGCACACCGAGCAAGGTTCCTTCCATCGCACCGGCGACGGTGCCCGAATAGGTCACATCGTCAGCCATGTTCGCCCCGGAGTTGACACCGGAGAGGACGAGATCAGGCGCCCCCGGCAAAACATGGCGCACGCCCATGATGACGCAATCGGTCGGCGTGCCGCGCAATGCAAAATGGCGTTCATCGATCTGGCGAAGGCGGAGCGGTTCCGACAACGTCAACGAATGCGCTAGGCCGCTCTGATCAGTTTCCGGGGCGACAACCCATACATCATCGGAAAGTTTGCGTGCGATCCGTTCCAGAACTGCGAGGCCTTCAGCGTGGATACCATCATCGTTCGTCAGCAGAATTCGCACGTCGTCACTCCTTCATTAAGGCTGTCAGTAATTTCGATTCACGCAGCTTTCTCTATCCGCGTGAGGCCGCCCATGTATGGCTGCAATGCTTCAGGAATATGAATGCTACCGTCTTCTTCCTGATAATTTTCCATGACGGCGATCAGGGCACGACCGACGGCGACCCCCGAACCGTTCAGCGTGTGCACGAAACGGGTCGATTTCTCGCCTTCCGGACGGTAGCGGGCATTCATGCGACGCCCCTGGAAATCACCGCAGACCGAGCAGCTTGAGATTTCGCGATAAGTGTTCTGGCCGGGCAGCCATACTTCGATGTCATAGGTTTTCTGTGCGCCGAAGCCCATATCGCCGGTGCAGAGCACGACGGTGCGGAACGGCAGACCAAGCCGCTTCAGCACTTCTTCAGCACAGGCAGTCATGCGCTCATGCTCTTCAATCGAGCTGTCCGCATCAGTGATCGACACCATTTCCACTTTCAGGAACTGGTGCTGACGCAGCATACCGCGGGTGTCGCGACCGGCAGAACCCGCTTCCGAACGGAAGCATGGAGTCAGCGCCGTGTAGCGCTGGGGAAGCGATTTGGTTTCGACGATTTCATCGGCAACCAGATTGGTCAGCGGAACTTCAGCGGTCGGAATGAGCCAGCGACGGCTTGGATTGTCCGCCAGACTAAACGAAACTCGCTCTGGTGACTTGATCATAGATCTAAGCCAATCAAGTATCTCAGCCGGGCTTTTATTGGGTTCGCGAGCGATGGCTTGCTGGGCTATGTCCCAAGCTGCATCAAGCTGTTCCTTCAAATCCCGTTCTTGATTCTCTTGATCCGCGGTTCGGAATAAGTCTTCTGAGAATTTGGGCAGTTGGCCCGTGCCATAAACCGCCTTGTCATTTACCAATAGCGGCGGCATCGTTTCGGTATAGCCATGCTCCATGGTGTGCAGGTCGAGCATGAACTGACCGAGCGCACGTTCGAGACGCGCAAGCGGTCCCTTCAACACGGTAAAGCGCGAACCTGCGAGCTTTGCGGCACGCTCGAAATCCATGTAGCCGAGTGCTTCGCCCAGCTCGAAATGTTCCTTCGGCTGGAAGGAAAAGTTACGCTGGTTGCCGATGCGACGAATTTCGACATTGTCGCTTTCGTCCTTACCGAGCGGTACGTCTTCGAGCGGAATATTGGGAATGGTCGACAGGGCGTCGTTCAGTTCCTTGGTCAGGCGGCGTTCTTCGTCCTCAGCCTGCGCAAGAAAATCCTTCAACGCGGCGACTTCGGCCTTCAGCTTGTCAGCCGTTGCGGCATCCTTTGCGGCCATGGCCTTGCCGATTTCTTTCGAAGCGGCGTTGCGGCGCTCCTGGGCGGCCTGAACCTTGCCGACATATTCGCGGCGTTTTTCATCCAGCGCCATCAATTCGGACGACAGCGGCTGAGCCCCACGCTTAGCGAGCGCTTTGTCGAGGGTTTCAGGGTTTTCGCGAATCCATTTGATGTCGAGCATGGGAAAAGCCGTTTCGTGAAATTGAACAGAAGCGAGGCCGCACAACCTGCGACCTCACAGAATTATCGTGACAAATCAGGACGATGAAGCGTTGTTTTCAGCGTCGGAAGCTTCCTGCGCCTCATCCCGCTTCTTCTCGATCATGCGAGCCACGATGATTGAAATCTCGTAGAGAAGGATCGTTGGCAAGGCAAGGCCGATCTGGCTCGCCGGGTCCGGTGGCGTCAGGACAGCTGCAACGACAAAAGCGATGACGATCGCGTATTTGCGCTTGTCTTTCAAGCCAGCCGAGGTGACCAGTCCGACACGGGCCATAAGGCTCGTGACCACCGGCAACTGGAAGACCAGACCGAAAGCGAAGATGAGCGTCATAATGAGGCTCAGATATTCCGACACCTTCGGCAGGAGAGAAATCTGCACTTCGCCGCTGCCGCCGGTCTGCTGCATTGCGAGGAAGAACCACATCACCATCGGCGTGAAGAAGAAATAGACGAGCGCGCCCCCGGTCAAAAACAGGATCGGCGATGCGATCAGGAACGGCAGAAACGCCATGCGCTCATGCTTGTAGAGGCCAGGAGCCACGAACTTATAAATCTGCGCGGCGATGATCGGAAAGGCCAGAACGACGCCACCGAACATGGCAACCTTCACCTGCGTGAAGAAGAATTCCTGCGGCGCGGTATAGATCAGTTCTGCTTTCGAGCGATCCATACCAGCCCAGTCGAGCGCCCATTGATAAGGCACGACGAGCAGGTTGAAGAGCTGTTTTGCGAAAGCGAAACAGAAAATAAATGCCACGAAAAATGCCAGAATTGCCCAGATCAGGCGGCGGCGCAGCTCGATCAGGTGCTCAAGCAGAGGCGCTGCGCTCTGTTCGATTTCGTCCTCGTCGCGTTTCACGCTTTGGTTCCTGTCTTCTTCGTGGTCTTCTTGGCAGGTGCGACCGCAGCAGCCTTGGCTGTTTCCGGTTTCGCCGCTGCGGGCTTTTTGGCAGCGGGCTTTGCGACGGAAACCGTCTTAGAAGCTGCTTTCGTTTTGGCTGCCTTGGCTTCGGTCGCCTTATTCTCCGCCTTTGGAGCAGCCTTGCGGGTGGTTTTCTTCGGCGTTACGGCTTTTTCCCCGGCTGGCTTCACAGCAGGCGGAACCGGTGCGCCATCGGCATCAACCGGCGTCGTCACTTCGGCAACCTTTTCAGGCGTCGCCGGAGACATGGAAGACGTGGATTGAAGGCCGGAGCGCAAATCCTCGCCTGCGCTTCGAATCGGATCAAATACCTGCGTGATCTTTGAACGTGGGTCGAGCTTGCGGGTTTCATCGATGATGTTCTTGACGTCGTCCAGCTCAGCCTCTTTCAAGGCTTCGTCGAACTGCTGCTTGAACTCATTGGCAGTTGCGCGCATACGCGCGGTCGCCTTGCCGAATGCCCTCAGCATCTTCGGCAAATCCTTGGGACCGACGACCACGATCATCACGATCGCAATAATCAGAAGTTCAGACCAACCGATGTCGAGCATATTCTTGATACCCCGCGCAATTCGCGCGCGCGTCCCGTCTTTCGGCGGAAAACCGCACTTGTAAATGGCAAAATATGCTGCGCGCGTTCTCCCGCGCGCAGCATGCTTTATCCGTCAGATCAGGACTTGGTGGTTTTCTTGACGTCGTTGACCGTCTCGTCAGCCTTGGCGTCGATCGTACGACCCGAATCCCGGGCTTCATCCTTGGCGTCTTCGTCGGACATGCCCTGCTTGAAGTTCTTGATGCCCTTGGCAACATCACCCATCAGCTCGGGAATCTTGCCGCGGCCAAACAGAAGAAGGACAACCGCCAGGACGATCAGCCAGTGCCAGATGGAAAAGCTACCCATTTTATTCCTCTCATTGCCGCGAATGCGCGACATGTTCCTGCAATGCCAGTTACGATTTAAGCGCTTTCAACAAATCTTTCAAACAGAAGTGTGACAGTGAACGGCCCTGCGGCAAATAAAATTCAACAGAAAGGCCAGACTGAGACTATTCACCGCGCGGCGCGAGCAAGCCAAGGCTTTCCAGATCGATATCTTCGAGCGGCTCTTCGTCTTCTGTCAGCTCATCCGGATCGATATTCGGCACCGGAACGGCAAAACTCGACGGCATACGTGCAGAAAGCAGCCCTGCCCCGCGCAGCTCTTCCAGTCCCGGCAAATCGCGGATTTCAGGCAGGCCGAAATGGTCGAGAAACGAATCTGTCGTCCCGTAAGTAACCGGGCGGCCAGGCGTCCGGCGGCGACCGCGCAATTTGATCCAGCCGGTCTCCATGAGAACGTCAAGCGTACCCTTCGATGTCTCCACGCCGCGGATATCTTCCAACTCAGCGCGTGTAACCGGCTGGTGATAAGCGATGATAGCCAGCACTTCCATCGCCGCGCGAGACAGTTTGCGCTGCTGCACGGCTTCCCGGCTCATGAGAAAGGCGAGGTCCGGAGCGGTACGGAACGCCCAAGCGTTGCCGACCCGAACAAGATGCACACCGCGCGTTTCATATACTTTCTGCAGATGCTTTAAAACTGGTGCGACGTCCACATTGGCTGGCAGGCGTTCTGCCAATGCGCGTTCGGAAACCGGCTCGGAGGACGCAAAAACAATGGCCTCCACAATGCGTGCAAGGTCAGCAAGCCCCTGTGTCGAGACAGAATTTTCTGTTTCGATCTGATCGTCGTCACTATCGATTTCGGCCAGATTTCGACGTTCCGCCTCAGACATCCTCGTCCTCATCCAATTCGCTGATATCCCCTGTCGCCCGGATATAGATCGGCTCGAAAGGAGCGTTTTGCCTGACTTCCAGCTTGCCTTCGCGCACAAGTTCGAGACTGGCAGCGAAGGAACTCGCGAGTGCCGAAGCTCTTTCTCGCGGCGAAAGCGCATAATCGATCAGGAAACGGTCGAGAGAAATCCAGTCCCCCACAGACCCCATCAAACGCTCAAGCGCCACGCGTGCTTCTTTCAATGACCAGACCGCCCGCTTGGCGATCTGCACCTGCGAAACGGACTGTCGCTGCCGCTGCGAAGCATAGGCGGTGAGAAGGTCGTATAATGTCGCAGAAAACTGGCTGGTCCTGTCCACCATGACCATTTCCGGCATGCCCCGCGCAAAGACATCCCGCCCCAGCCGATTACGATTGACGAGTTTTGCCGCCGCATCGCGCATGGCTTCAAGTCTCTTCAAGCGGTAATGCAACGAAGCCGCCAGTTCTTCGCCGGTTGCTCCATCATCGCCCGGCTGTTTGGGGATCAGCAGCTTCGACTTGAGATAGGCAAGCCACGCCGCCATGACGAGATAGTCGGCTGCAAGTTCGAGGCGCAAGGCGCGTGCCTGCTCCACGAACACCAAATACTGCTCTGCGAGCGCCAGAACGGAGATGCGGGCAAGATCGACGCGCTGACTTCGTGCAAGATGCAGCAGCAGGTCGAGAGGGCCTTCAAACCCCTGCACATCGATGAGAAGCGACGGCTCGCTTTCACTGCGCTCGGAATCGCCCTGCCACAGCGCATCCATCGGCACGAGCGTGCCGTCTTTGCCGTCTGTGTCTGCTCCCGATGCCGCCAAACCCGTTTCCCTGCTGATGAGGTTCACCGGCGGATCAATCCGCCGATGATGTCAGTTTACCAATTTTTGGCGATTACGCTATCAGTTCGAACATGGCGTTGAATTCTGCGCGCAGTTCATCCTCATCGGAAAGATCGGGGTCACCCGCATAGACTTCCGCCAGATCGGCACGGCGCTTCGCCTTGCCTTCAAGAACCGGCACACGTGCTGCAACCTGCTTCAGTTCTTCCATCACGCCCGCGCAATAGAGAACCATATCGCAACCGGCACCGATGATGCCGTCTGCAATATCGCCAAGCCCACCCGAGAGCGCCTTCATGGAAATGTCGTCGCTCATAACGAGACCGTCAAACTCGATGACATCGCGAATGATCGTATTGATGACGGTCGGCGACAATGTGGACGGACGCTGCGGATCAATGCAATCGAACACGACATGCGCCGTCATTGCCATCGGCAGGTCATTGAGCGCCTTGAACGGCACAAAATCATGCGCAACCAGTTCATTCAGTGGAACGGAGACGCGCGCCAGCTCCTTGTGCGTGTCGGCAAACGCTCGGCCATGCCCAGGCATATGCTTGACTACAGGCAGCAATCCGCCGGCGAGCAAGCCTTCAGCGGCAGCTCGTCCCATTTCGGCAACCGCATGCGGATTCTTCGAATATGCTCGTGCACCGATGACATCATGCGCGCCTTCGACAGGTACGTCCAGAACCGGCAGGCAATCCACATTAACACCGATTTTCAGCAAATCGAATGCATGGAGACGCGCATGAAGCCATGCTGCACGCAGACCGGCCTCGCGGTCACGCGCATAGATCGCACCGACTTCCGAGGCCGAAGGATAGTTTGGGACGAGCGGCGGGCGAAGGCGCTGCACACGACCACCTTCCTGATCAATGAAAACCGGCGTCTGATCCCGGCCCGTCAAGTCGCGCATGTGAGCCGTCAGCTCTGAAACCTGTTCCAGACTTTCGACATTACGCGCAAAAAGAATAAAGCCCCAAGGTCTTTCATCGCGGAAGAACGCGATTTCGTCCTCGGTAAGTTTCGTTCCCGACACACCGGCAATCCATGCCTTGCACTCTTTCATGCGCTCTTCCCCAAAATGGTCTGGAAATGCTGTTCTCAAACAACCCTGCCCCGGTGTAACTGAAAAAATCGGAGCTTGGTAGTGGACCATGAAAAAGGGCGACCGAGGCCGCCCTTTCAATGTTCAATATTCGATCAATTACTGCGTCACGAAGCAGCTGCCGCCTGCGGATTTGAGACGTCCGCAAAGTGCGGATGCATCTTCCTTGGAGCCGCCCTGAACGCGGACACGATAGTAGGTGCCCTTGCCCGGAATATCGGCGCGCTTGATATCGACGCTGCGGCCACCGATCACGTTGCCATACTTCTGGGCCATGTTGGCGTAAGATTTCTGTGCCAGTTCGGCAGATGGCTGCGAAGCGATCTGGATGAAATAGCCCCCCGCACCTGCCGCCGATGCCACCTGAGGTGCGGCTGGCGCCGCCGGTGCCTGCTGCGTACGCTGCGGAACATTGCCAACGATATTAACCGGCTGTTCGGCGGGGCGTGACGGCACCACCGGTGCACGGACAGGAAGACGTGGTGCTTCTGCAGTCGGCTGAGGCTGTTGTGCCTGCGGGGCCGGTGCCGGTGTTTGCGCAGCCGGCTCTACAGGCGCATTGCCAGCCGCAAGCGCAGCAATTTCATCGCCAGCGGCGGGAGCCGCCGGCTGAGCAGTATTTGCCGGAGACAGCTGCGAAGCGGTTTCCTCCGGCGCTGACGAAGGCTGAACGATAGAACCATCCGGACGAACGATCATGGTTTCCACTTCGCGCGGCTGAACCAACGGCGCATTGTGATTCGTGTTTTGATTCTGGGCCGAAGCATTATTCGTCACCGGCGGCTCATCTGGCGTATTGTCCGCCATGTTCGCACTGTCATCCGTGCTGGAAATATCGACCGGCTCTTCACCGGACGTAATCAGGGACTTTTGTTCCGGATTGTTCGGCAATGTACCGGCAACCCGATCATAAACGGCCTTGTCCTGATTCGGCACCGTGGCGCCGCCCGGATTTTCAGGCTGCACCTTGATCGGCTGATTGTCGGCACGAATCACGACCGGTTCGCTAGAACCGCCACCTCCAAGGAAATGATAGCCGATCCCGCCAAGAAGCACCGCCACACCGGCCACGCTGGCCAGAATGAGGCCGCGACGGCCCCGAACCGGACGATTGCGATAGGCCTCGGCAGCGCTGCCAAGATCGTCTTCCGCCTGCATCGCAGCGCGTTCGCCATAGTCGCCGCCTTCCAGGGTCTGCGCGCCTTGGGCTGCCCAATGGTTATAGAAGTCGTCTTCGTTGCCCAGGGAGTTAGAGGCTTTCGACTGCGCTGCAGTCTGGGGTATCGCCTGAGGTGTCGCCTGCGAACGGCCATACGTTCCAGCTGTCGCGGCTGCACCGACGCCCATTGCGGCAGCACCTAGAGCGGCACCGACACTGGCGTCCGAATTCGGCAGATAGGTTGAGGCGCTTTCGCGGAATATATCTTCAAAAGCCCTGTCGGCTTCGCTTTGTGCGTCGGTTTTCGCCGATTCATCCACACCAACCGTGTTAAAGACATCGGCAAATTCTGCTTCGAGATCAGTCAGACCTGCATTGGGCTCTTCTTCACCGTAATTGATTTCCGGCAAATCGAGGGAGTGCGTCTGCTCGACCTTCTCGTCGGCCACGCTCAATGTTTCGACTTCGGGTGCCGGAGCAGCACTGACCGCAGCCGTATGAGCATCGCCGAACTGCGAAAAAGAAGCCGGGGACGGTCGATAGTCATCGTCCGAACGGACCGCATGCGCATAAGCGGCGGTTTCGTCGACTGTTTCCGCACTCAGATCGAGATCGCTTTCAGTGAAGAAATCATCTTCGCTGAACGCATTCGCATCCTGCGCGCTGGAAACATCCCCCGACGGCTCGAAACCGAAATCGTCTTCCGAAAGACTGATCTCAGCCAGCTCAGGAAGATCGTCCTCTGTTCCTTCAGCATCAATTGCAGCCGGGTTTTCCTCAAGATCGAACGAAAAATCGTCATCGAAGGAGAAATCGTCTTCATCATCGAGCGAAGGAGCCGATTCTGCAACCGGCGCATAATCAGCCCTTGGTGCTGTCGCTACCGCATCCTGTCCTGCAACTCCCGACGAGAAATTGCTTCGCGTGTAGTACGGGTATCCCGCCGGAACCGTCTGGGGGGCGTAGGCTTCGATTGGCGCAACCGGTGCAGCAGCCGGAGCCTCATCATCATAAGCCGCCTCATCAAGCTGCAAATCATCGAAATGGAAGTCTTCCAGCTCCGGCACATCCTGATGCCCGGTATTCTGCACCGGCGCCGTATCGTGCTGAACATTTGCCGCTTCCGCGGGCGCAACACGGGAGAAATAGGTGTTATCTTGAGTCACAGGCTGCGGCTCGTCGCCGAACAGGAGATTTTCCAGTTCGTCCTCAAGCGAAACCGGCGCTGCGACGGCAGCATAGGACTGCTCTGACGGCTCAACTGGCTGAACGTTCCAGTCATGCTGACGCGCAGGCGGGTAAGCCTCTTCTTGCGGCTCAATCGCTGGCTGATAGATCGTCGGATCGTAATCCGTTTGATCGATATGAACCGGCTCGACTGTTTCGCGGCGACCGTAGACCGACGGCGACGAGGCATACGCTTCCTCATTCGAATCGCGCGCAGTCGAATAATCGTTGTAGTCGAATTGCGGTACAGGTTCGGTACGGTCAGCTTCTTCAAACTCAAGCGTTTCAAATGATGGCGTATCCAGTTCAGGCGCCTGCTCATCCTCGCTTAACTGAAGATCAAGCTCGTCTTCCAACGCCGAAGCAAGTTCTTCCTCATGAATCAGAGGCTCATCCAATAGATGGGAATCATCTTGCACGGGCATCGCTGCCAACTGTGACTGATCCGCAGGCTGAGAATAATCATTGAAGTCACCGAGCAATTCGCGCTCCAGATCCAGCGATGGATCGAAGCCCGGCTCTGTTCGGTTGTCTTCAAAGTAAGGGCGGCGCTCATTCCAAGCGACGTTGTTATCAGCAGGCGTGCCGAAGTCCATGATCCGCGACAGTTCCATCAGTGGATCGTCTTCGTGCAACGGACGCTCGCCGTAATTACGGGGATTTGCACTGCTGTCCGTCATAGCGTGTTCCTAACTCAAACCCTGGACGTCGCAAGACGTCTCCATACATTGCTTTTTAGCGAGGCAATGTGGGCAAAAGTTGACGGAAGTTTCCTGCGCCAGAAGGAAGACCAATGACTTGCGTTCATTATGGCCTTCCACCTGTTCGACTTGTCAACTTTTGCCTTCAATCAGTCTTTCGACCTGAAAAGCTTTGTGACAGTCGCCTGATCTCCGAAGTCATCTCGAACCGCATATTGCGACCGCTACAGCCGCGGAGATCATTCTTCGAGTATAATCCGTTCTAAACGGCGTTCACCTTCGAACTACACTCTAGCGCATTTCCGTTGGAGCATCCGCACCGATTATCATCAATCCGGAAGTCAGCACATCGGAAACAACCTGTACCAGCCCTAGCCTGGCTAGTGACAAGTCTGGATCGTTAACCTTAATAAAACGTAAGTCCGGGTTCTCTGTGCCTCTATTCCACTGTGAATGGAACGCGCTGGCGAGGTCATAGAGGTAGAACGCAAGCCGATGCGGCTCCTGATGAATAGCCGCAGCCTCGATCAGACGCGGATATTCGGCCAGCTTGCGAACGAGCGCAATTTCGCTTTCATCGGTCAGCTTGTCGAAATGCGCAGCCATGCTGACTCGGTCGAGATCGGCAAGCCCGAGCTGATCGACAGCCTGCCGGAAAACCGAATGGCAACGTGCGGAGGCATATTGCACGTAGAAGACCGGATTGTCTTTCGACTGCTCCGTCACCTTGGCAAAATCGAAGTCCAGCGGCGCATCGTTCTTCCGGTAAAGCATCATGAAACGAACCGGATCACGACCGACTTCATCGACCACGTCGCGCAGCGTGATGAACTCGCCTGCCCGCTTCGACATGCGCACAGGCTCGCCGTCGCGGAAGAGCTTGACCAGCTGACAGAGCAACACCGTCAGCTTCGCCTTACCGTCGGAAACAGCCTTTGCAACCGCTTCCAGACGCTTGACATAGCCGCCATGGTCGGCGCCCAGCACATAAATCATCTCGTTGAAGCCGCGGTCGTACTTGTCCTTGAAATACGCCACGTCGCCAGCAAAATAGGTGAAAGAGCCATCCGACTTCACCAGCGGGCGGTCGATGTCGTCACCCACTTCCGTCGAACGGAACAAGGTCTGCTCACGATCCTCCCAGTCTTCCGGAAGCTGACCCTTCGGGGGAGGCAGCTTGCCCTTATAGACATGACCCTTGAGCGTCAGATCGTTGATTGCATTGCGAATCGCCCGTGCATGATCCACATGCAGTTTCCGCTCCGAAAAGAACACATCATGATGCACGTTGAGCGCATCGAGATCGGCACGGATCATTGCCATCATGGCGTCAATGGTCCGATCCTTTACGAGAGCAAGTGCTTCGGCTTCCGGCATTTCCAGAAGCTTCGTGCCAAACTCCTTGGCAAGCTCCTGCCCGACCGGAACGAGATAGTCACCGGGATAAAGACCCGCCGGAATCTCGCCGATATTCTCGCCGAGTGCTTCACGGTAGCGCAACATGACGGACCGCGCCAGCACATCGATCTGTGCGCCCGCATCGTTGATGTAGTATTCCTTGACCACATCATAGCCTGCAAACTTGAGCAGATTGGCCAGAACGTCACCCACGACAGCACCACGGCAATGGCCGACATGCATGGGACCGGTCGGGTTTGCCGAAACATATTCGACATTGACCTTCGATCCCGCGCCAAGCTTGGAACGACCGAAATCCGTACCTTCGTTCAGCATCGCGGAGAGTTCGCGCTGCCAGTAGGTAGCCTTCAGACGCAGATTGATGAAGCCTGGACCGGCGACATCGACAGTTTCGACATCTTCGTCCGTGGCAAGAGCCTCGGCGATACGACCGGCGAGTTCACGCGGGTTCTGGCCAACAGCCTTGGAAAGCACCATTGCAGCATTGGTTGCAATATCGCCGTGGGAAGCATCTCGTGGCGGCTCGACACCGATGCGCGAAAGGTCCAGTTCGCCACCGTCTTTCGGTTTCAGATCAATATCTTGCAACGTCTTTTTGATACGTGCGTCGAAATCTGCAAAGATATTCATGGTCTGTCCTGTCAGGCTTACGCCGGGCTTTGTTTTACCGCATTATCCAACGCAAAACCGCTTCGCACTTTTGCTGGAAATGCTCTGTTTCGTCGCATTGTCCAACGCAAAACCGCTTCGCACTTTTGCTGGAAATGCTCTAAATTTCCTGCGGAACCCGGCCAGTCTGCCGGAAATGCCGCTTCGTTTGGCCCCGATTAAGCTAAATCGGGTGTGCGGTCAAACAATCGTCGGTGTTCTCGCACGGCATAATTGTCAGTCATCCCGGCAAGATAGTCGGCAACCCGCCGCGCTCGCGCCGCTTCATCGAGCGTCTCGCAGCCCGACTGCCATTCCGGCGGCATGATCGACGGGTCGGCAAAACAGGCATCGAAAAGATCCTGCAAGATCTTGTCGGCGGCGTGCCTGCGCACCACGACGCTGTCGTGGAAATAGAGGTTCTTGAACAGAAACCGCTTCAGCACCTTCTCTTCGGCGCGCATGGCATCGGAAAAAGCCACAAGCGCGTGCGACTGTCCGTGCACCTCTTCCACGCTCTGCGGGTTTGCCGCGGCAAGACGGCGCTGGGCCTCTTCGATTACATCTTCCACCATGATGGTGATCTGCCTGCGCACCAGTTCATGACCGGTGCGAACGGGATCGAGATCGGGATAGCGCGCCCGAACAAGATCGAGCAGGCGTTTTGTCAACGGCACTTCGTCCAGTGCATCGAGGCTCAAAAGCCCGGCCCGCAGACCGTCATCGATATCATGGGCGTTATAGGCAATATCGTCGGCAATGGCCGCGCATTGCGCTTCCAGACTGGCAAAGCGCGTCAGTTCCAGATCATAGCGTTCGTTGAAATCGAGAATCGGCAACGGAACCGGGACATCCGGATGCGTCGCATGAGCGCCCAGCAAAGGCCCATTGTGCTTGACCAGACCTTCCAGCGTTTCCCAGGAGAGGTTGAGCCCATCGAAATCGGCATAGCGATGTTCGAGCTTGGTCACGATCCGGAGCGACTGCGCATTGTGATCGAACCCGCCGAAATGCTTCATGCGTTCGTTGAGCGCCTCCTCACCGGTATGGCCGAAAGGTGTGTGGCCAAAATCATGGACAAGCGCCACCGCCTCGGCCAGATCTTCATCGAGCCGCAATGCACGAGCCAGCGCACGCGCAATCTGGGCGACCTCTATCGTATGCGTCAGCCGTGTGCGGTAATGATCGCCTTCATGCGCGATAAAAACCTGCGTCTTATGCTTCAGACGACGAAATGCCGTGGAATGAATGATACGGTCGCGGTCGCGCTGGAACGGCGTGCGGGTCGGGCTTTCCGACTCCGGCACCAGACGTCCACGGCTTCGTGCAGGATCACAGGCATAGGGCGCGCGTTCGCGATAACCGAAGCCTATTCCTTCCAGCGACATTGCGATGCATCCTTCACTGTAATATGATTACACAAAACTGTTGCGAACATTGACTTCCGCAGTTCGCGTTCATAGCTATCAGCTAATCATGAAGGCAAGTATGCGGCTATCGGAAATCTGGAAAATCGCCCGGTTCGATATTCGCAATTGCAAACGGAACAAGGCAGATGACAGGCATTACCGTTTCAGATTCCGCAGCAAGGCGGATCGCCAAGATTCTCGGATCGGAACCGGGAAAGACTGCCCTTCGCGTTTCTGTCGAAGGCGGCGGGTGTTCCGGTTTCTCCTATAAATACGATCTTGTCGATGAGCAAACCGACGACGACATCGTCATCGAGAAGCTCGGCGCCAAGGTGCTGATCGATTCCATTTCGGTTCCCTATATGGACGGCTCGGAAATCGATTTCGTCGACGATCTGATGGGACAGTCGTTCCAGATCCGCAATCCAAACGCCACTTCGGCTTGCGGCTGCGGAACCAGTTTCGCCATCTGATCGGCGCGCACGAGGTCGAAATTCAAAACCGGCTGCCATGGGGAGCCGGTTTTTTCATGACTGCCGGAAAACAACAAGCCTCAAACCTTGACCGAAGCGACCGTCGCCTCAATGTGGTCCACCAAGGCATCCGGCAAACCGAGGCGACCAGCCAGCATATCCAGATATCCGCGTTCAGCCCGGTTATCCGGATCTATTGCAAGACGCGAAGCCGTATAAAGCTCGACCTTCTGCTCTTCAGTCTGTGCGGCTGAAACCAGAACATTGAGATCGACAGGATCGGCAAGTTCCTTTTCAAGGAAGGCTTCCGCCTCATCGTCGAGACCTGAAATCTTCACCTTCTCCATGATGCGAGCCCGCTCGGCGTCATCGATATGACCATCGGCTTTGGCGGCAGCAATCATCGCCTGCACAAGTGTCAGCGCGAAACTGTTGCTCATGGCTGGAGATTGCGGGTGGAACGGAGAATCGGCCGGAGGCGGCGGAAGCAGTTCAGGCTCCTTCGCAACCAGCTGTTCAGCTTCCTGCGGTGCCTGACCGGACTTATAATTCTTGTAGGCGAGATATCCCAATCCGGCGATGGCAGCAATGCCACCCACTGTCGCCACATTGCCCGCGAGCTTGCGTCCGGTCTTGGTGCCAAGGATGGCGGCGGCGATAGCGCCTGTCGCAAGCGGGTTCTTTTTTGCAAGATCGGTCACCTGCCCGGCCTTGTCGCGGACACTTCCCGACGTACCAGGTACTTGTGATCCCAGAAACTGTTCGAGAAGTTTCTTGGCGTCGAACATTCGGATATCTCCTGTTTGGCTCCTGTCCAGAGCAAATAGGAATGCAAAACCGCCAATACAAATAGTCTTGCGCCGAAATATCCGCGGATATTGAAATTGTGGTCGATGAAAAGCTGTGGCGCGCGATTGCGTGCTGCTTGCCCTCACCTCGCCAAGCGCATAATCATAGCGATATGAAAATCGCGACCTGGAACATCAACGGCGTCAAAGCCCGCATCGACAACCTCCAGCACTGGCTGAAGGAGTCCTCGCCCGATATCGCCTGCCTGCAGGAAATAAAATCGGTCGATGACCAGTTTCCGCGTCTGGAGATCGAAGCGCTTGGCTACCATGTGGAAACCCACGGTCAGAAGGGCTTCAACGGCGTCGCGCTTCTGTCCAAGAAATCACCGGATGAGGTCAACCGTGGCCTTCCGGGTGATGATAGCGACGAGCAGGCGCGTTTCATCGAAGGCGTCTACTCGACGGACAAAGGCGTTGTTCGTGTTGTTTCGCTTTACCTGCCGAACGGCAATCCGGTGGACACGGAGAAGTTTCCTTACAAGCTTTCGTGGATGCAGCGGCTTGAACTATGGGCGAAAGATCGTCTTGCCCTGGAAGAGCCTCTGGTGCTTGCCGGTGACTATAACGTCATTCCCGAGCAGGAAGATGCAAAGAACCCCGGCCAGTGGGTCGGCGACGCGCTCTTTCAGCCCCAATCACGTCAGGCATTCCGCAGGCTTGAAAATCTGGGCTTTACCGATGCGATCCGTGCGTCAACCGACGATGGTGGAATTTACTCGTTCTGGGATTATCAGGCCGGTGCCTGGCAGAAGAACAACGGCATCCGCATCGACCATCTGATGCTGTCGCCGGAGGCGGCCAATCGCTTCATTTCAAGTGATGTGGAAAAGCATGTCCGCGCCTGGGAAAAGCCGTCCGACCACGTGCCGGTAACGATAACGCTTTCGGCCTGAGAAATGCCCCTACCTCAAAACAGCAATCAGAAATCGCCTTTGGTGACATAGTCACTGGAGAGAGCAACCGCATTGCGGCGGTCCGCTTCACCCGCAATCGAGAATGCCTGTTCCTGCATATCGCGTATCCACGGGCAATCTTCGGTCGGGCAGCGTTCAAAAGCTGCCGTCATCATGGCAAGGCCACGAACGGTTTTCCCTGCCTGAAACAGCATGTTGCCGAGCATGGCCTGCGCTCCAGCATTACCCTTCTTGGCTGCGAGCTGAAACCAGCGTGCGGCCTGAACGGAATTGCGTTCTCCACCGTCGCCATCAAGCAGCATCTTGCCAAGCTCGAACTGGGCCGCTGAATCACCGAAATTCGAGGCAGCCTGCACATAAAGATTGCGCGCCATGCCCGGATTGGCATTGACCGGCGAGCCGGGAATACCGCGCTTCACATAGCCTGCAAGCGCCACGAGGGCATCAGCCACATAGGAGTCGTTCTCCGATCCCGGCTCGGAACCTTCGCGAACGATTTTCTCAAAAATCTTGTAGGCTTCGTAGTCATTCTCCGGCACGCCATCGCCATCGGCGTACATGCGGGCCAGTTTCCACTTTGCGCCTTGATGGCCGCGATCTGCAGCATAGCGCAGCGCCTTGATCGCCTCATCCTTGTGACCGTTCTTATATGCAGAGAAGCCGAACTTGAAGAGTTCGAACGGACTTCTCGACTTTTCGGAATCGTCATTGAGATCGAAAGCAAAGGCGCTGTTACAGGCAATGGCCAAGCCGAGAGCCATAGCAAGGGCGCTATATGAAAAACTGCGGATACGCATCACAACGCTGGTCTTTCACATTCAGTGGAGGAAACATTCATGGAGGACAGAATGCACGCTGTTTTGGTCAAGACTGAGACCCGATCTTGGCCGAAAAAAGCCTTACCATCATGGGAAAGAATAAAGGGCGCGTGAACAGGGTTGATCCTGTTCCCAATCCGTTTGCTGTGCAACAACACGCCCTTCGTCATTCCTGCCTATCCTGCTGGAGCTTACCGGCTCCCAATGGTTCGACGGCTTCTGCCTTCCCTTGAAGCGGTGACGCCTGTTTGTGGCGGGAAATGGGCAAAATGTGCCAGAGCTCTTTCTAGCCTAAAGCAACGGTAAAGACTGTTGCTAATTGACAACAAACTGACTGTTGTTCTGATCAACAATCTGCTCTTGTTGACGCAAAGGACAAGAGTTCGCAGTCTGCCGCAAAATCAAGGACGCCAGGGAATCGGGAAGCCACCTATGAGCAAATACCGTCGTCCTCACAGACGTCCCTACCGACCTGCCCGCAAAAGCAATAATATAAATTTTCGCAGTATCTTATTGACGATATTACTCTTTTCCGTCCTCGTCGCGCTTATCGCCTATCTGCCGATCCCACCAGCTCCCAAAGAAGCTTTGAACGGGCCGGCCTATGTCATCGACGGCGATACTGTGGTCGTTGGCAAGAGACATATACGGCTCAAGGGGATCGACGCGCCGGAGATGCAACAGCAATGCGTCCGGGCAGGAGCCGCTTATGACTGCGGCAAGGAAGCTCGCAACATCTTGCGGGCCAGAATCAGCAGGTCTTCGATTCGGTGCGAGACGGAGGGGCGGGATCAGTACAGTCGCGATCTGGCGCGCTGTTATCTCGGTGAAACCGATCTCAACCGCTGGATGGTCGAACAGGGCTGGGCCGTCGCCTACGGCGACTATCAGCGTGAAGAAAGAGACGCCCGCAGTAACCAACGCGGCGTTTGGGCAGGACAGTTCCAGCAACCGTCTCTATGGCGCAAGCAACATCGCAATGAGGAAACGGCCCGGCAATCCGACCGTCGATCACTGCTGGGTGTGATCGACGAAGCCTTTACCTATATAAGAGAGCATATCCGGACTTTAATCGAAATGATCCTGCCCCGAAACTGATAGAATTCGCCGATACAATTCATGGAAAAACCAGACACGCTCAGTCAGTCGATCCGGGCCTGCCGTATCTGCCGCGACACCCCTGAATTTCCGCCGCCCCTTCCGCACGAGCCCAACCCCGTCTGTATCGTCTCTGATACAGCGAAAATCGCTATTTGTGGCCAGGCTCCCGGCATTCGCGTGCACAACACTTCCCTGCCGTTCAACGACCCGTCTGGGGATCGCCTGCGGCAATGGCTCGGCGTATCACGTGAAGAGTTTTATGATCCATCACGCTTCGCCATCATTCCGATGGGCTTCTGCTTTCCCGGCTATGACAAGCATGGCGGCGATCTTCCACCGCGCCGCGAATGCCGCCAGACTTGGCATGACCGTGTTTTCGCGGCGATGCCGCAACTGGAGTTCATTCTGGTCGTCGGGCAATACGCCCTGGCCTATCACCTGCCCGACTATCGAGGCCGCAATCTGACTGAAACCGTCAAGAACTGGCGGCATTTCATGGAGACACCCAATCCGGCGGGTCGAATCGCGCTGCCCCTGCCGCACCCTTCCTGGCGCAACAGCGGCTGGCTCAAGCGCAATCCATGGTTCGACGCTGAAGTTGTGCCTGTTCTTCAGGCAAAAGTGCGCGACATCATCCGAGACGATAAATAATTTTTATTCCATTCGTTCTCATCGGAATATTTTTCCTGTAACTTCGGATCATTGCGAACCATAAGGTATGACGTTTCACCTATTCGCAAAGTTCGGGAAACGATTTCTAAAACCGGGAACGGAAACGCATGGACAGGCTCGACAGAAAGATACTGCGCTTATTGCAGGAAGATGCGACACTTGCGGTGGCAGACGTTGCCAAGAAAGTTGGCCTTTCCACGACGCCCTGCTGGCGCCGCATCCAGAAACTCGAGGAAGACGGCGTCATCAAGCGTCGTGTCGCCATTCTCGATCCGGTTCGCGTCAATGCGCGGGTGACGGTGTTCGTGTCGGTGCGCACAAGCTCCCACAGCCATGAATGGCTGAAGCGCTTCTCCGAAGTGGTTCAGGAGTTTCCTGAAGTGATCGAGTTCTACCGCATGAGCGGCGATGTCGATTATCTGCTGCGCGTGGCCGTGCCGGATATCGCCGCCTATGATGCGTTCTACAAGCGCCTCATCAGCAAGATCGAAATTCGCGACGTGTCTTCTTCCTTTGCCATGGAGCAGATCAAATATACCACCGAATTGCCACTCGACTACATGGTGCTCGACAAAGATAACAACTGACGCTTTTAAGCTATTGATTAAAAAAGAGCCCGCCGGAAGTGGCGGGCTTTTTTGATAGTACTGACAACCTCTATTTCGAGCCGGATATGCCAGCCTGTTCGAACGTAGCCATGCCGCTATGGCACAGCGCCGCCGCCTTGACGATACCGGCCGCAAGCGCTGCGCCGGTACCTTCACCAAGGCGCATTCCCATATCGAGCAGCGGTTGCTTGCCCATCTTCTCCAAAAGCTTGCGATGGCCCGGCTCGGCAGAGACATGGCCGAACAGGCAATGGTCTATGGCTTCCGGGTTGGCCGCAAAAAGAACCGCTGCGGCAGCACTTGCCACAAAGCCATCGACGATGACGGGAATTTTCTCCATGCGCGCCGCCAGAATTGCACCAGCCATGGCTGCGACTTCACGACCGCCGAGGCGGCTCAACACTTCCAGCGGGTCGCCGAGATGCGCCTGATGGAAGGCAACCGCCTGACGAACGGCGGCAAGCTTGCGCTCAAGCAATTCACCCGTTGAACCGGTGCCCGGCCCCACCCAGTCTTCCGCCGTACCACCGAAGAGCGCCAGCGCGATTGCCGCGGCAATCGTGGTGTTACCGATACCCATTTCACCGATGCACAGGAGATCGGTTCCACCGGCAATCGCTTCCATACCGAAAGCCATAGTTGCAGCACAAGTGCGCTCGTCCATGGCCGGTTCTTCCGTGATATCGCCGGTCGGATGCTCCAGCGCCAGATCGAACACCTTCAGCCCAAGATCGTTGGCGATGCAGATCTGGTTGATTGCTGCGCCACCGGCAGCAAAATTCTCGACCATCTGCGCCGTGACACTTGGTGGAAACGGTGTAATATTCTTGGCCGTAACACCGTGATTACCGGCAAAGACTGCAACCAGCGGACGATTGATCTGAGGTGTGCGCTTGCCGGTCCATGCGGCCAGCCATGCCACGATCTCTTCCATGCGTCCGAGCGAACCTGCGGGTTTGGTGAGCGTAGCTTCGCGCTCGCGAACGGCTCTTTCCGCGCCAAGGTCGGGACCCGGCAGATTTCGGATCAGTTCTCGGAAATCGTCGAAAGGTAGGCCGCTGGCGCTCATAAGTTCAGTCCAATCAATGATGGGAGGTGTAAATTCGTTGGGGTCGTCCTATAAGCACTGACGCGAATTTTCAAATCACCTCTTTGAGCTGAAGCAATATTGAGGCGAATTATCGCGAGAACGCCGCTCGGGAAACAAGGTGGAACAGTCACTTGCAGCGAAATAGTCTCATTGGCGACACGATCCGGAGTCTGGGCTTTCTGAGCCGCCTGCCGCTTCCGCAGAGCTGGTTCGAGAACGGCGATGATTCGCTGCCGCGCAATGCCCGCGCCTTTCCGCTCGCAGGTGCGGTTCTGGGCCTGCTGGCCGGCATTGTGCTTTTCATGGCCCATAAAATAAACCTGCCGCCCCTTGCAAGTGCTCTGCTCGCCATTGGGGCTCTGGCGGCGATGACCGGCGCGCTTCATGAAGACGGCCTGGGCGATACTGCTGACGGCTTTTTCGGCGCTTCTTCCCCTGATCGCCGGCTGGACATCATGAAAGATTCCCGCATCGGGACTTTCGCTGCGCTGACGCTGATTGTTTTCGTGGTTTTGAAGGCGGCGCTCCTGATGGCGATCATCGACCGTGCGGGCGCTGGCTATGCGGCACTTGCGCTGATTGGCTGCGAAGCGGCAAGCCGCGCGAGCATGCTGGCATTCTGGCACGCCCTGCCCTCGGCGCGTCCCGGCGGGCTTTCCGATAGCGTCGGCAAGCCGCAATGGGAGACCGTTGTTTGCGGTTTCGGGATCGGGCTGGTCTTTCTTGTCTTTACGCTCATACCAGCGGGCGGATTTCTCTCGCTCATCAATGCGCTGGTGCTGGCGACTGTTCTGCTGTTCGGCTTTGCCCGACTTTGCATGGCAAAAATCGGCGGGCAGACGGGCGATACCCTGGGCGCAGCACAGCAGATCTGTTCGATTGCCGTTCTCGCCGGGCTTGTCATGGCGCTGTGACGCAACCACATTGCATCCATGGACACGACAACCATCGCATCCCCGTGCATCCTTGTCTGCACGATCGATCCGGAAACCGGCTTCTGCCTCGGCTGTGCCCGAACGCTGGATGAGATTGCACGCTGGTCCAGCATGAGCGCGGACGAGCGATTGGCCGTGTGGGCGCTTCTCGCCGACAGGCATGAAATCATTGTTGAAAAGAGAATTGGCTGATGGGGCGTTTTTTCTGGCTCATTATTGCGGCGGTTGCGATTGTTGTCCTGCTGCTGATGTCCAACAATGACAGCGGCTCAACGCTGGGCATGGACAATGACGTATTTGCCCGCGCGGCCTATCTCGGCATATGGGGCGTCGTGCTTGCCGCGGGTCTGCTCGGCTCCGGTATCAAGCTGACCGACTTTGCACGCAACATGGCCATGTGGGCCGTGATTATTCTCGGCCTCGTTGCAGGCTACCAGTATCGTTATGAGCTACAGGACGTCGCAAGCCGGGTCACGGCCGGGCTTATCCCCGGAAGCCCTATTTCGGGTCGCAATGCCGATGGCTCCCTGACCGTCACGCTTGCAAAGGCTGCAAACGGTCACTTCGAGGTCAACGGACGCGTGAACGGTGAGCGTGTTCATTTTCTGGTCGATACCGGCGCGTCGTCGGTCGTCCTGTCCCAGCAAGATGCAGAACGCGCAGGCATAAACACCGCCTCGCTCAACTATTCCGTTCCGATCATGACCGCTAATGGCACGGCAAGTGCAGCAGTCATCAACATTGCCACATTGCAGATCGGCGATATCGAACGCCAGAATGTGCGCGCTATGGTGACGAAGGAAGGCCTGATGACCGGTAGCCTGCTTGGCATGAACTTCCTGCAAACGCTCGGCGGATTCACCGTTCGTGGCGACCAGCTTATTCTTATAGATTAAGCAGCTTCTGCCGCCGCTTCAGTCACAACGGCATAGGCCTGACGCAGAACTTCACTCGTCGCGCCCGGCTTGGTGGCGTCCGTCGAAAGGATCTGCCGCCAGCGCCGTGCGCCCGGCTGTCCGGTAAAAAGCCCGACCATATGGCGGCTCACATGCGAAAGCCTGCCGCCTGCCGCAATGTGGCGATCAATATAGTCACACATCGCATCGATAACATCGGCCATCGAAGTATCGCGTTGTTCGCCGCCATAAAGGCGCGCATCCACCTCTGCTAGAAGCTCCGGATTATGATAGGCGGCGCGACCGAGCATGACCGCATCGACCTTGCGCAAATGCG
The DNA here is from genome assembly GCF_041929965.1 of Brucella oryzae. Classification (NCBI taxonomy): domain Bacteria; kingdom Pseudomonadati; phylum Pseudomonadota; class Alphaproteobacteria; order Hyphomicrobiales; family Brucellaceae; genus Brucella; species Brucella oryzae. Next base: position 24,504 of record NZ_JBHEEO010000007.1, read on the forward strand.
TTTCGGCTTCATCAAGCGTGTTAATCCCGCCATTAATGCCGACGAAAACATCGCCGAGCCGTTCCTTGAGCCGATAGACGCGATCATAATCGAGCGGCGGAATCTCGCGGTTTTCCTTCGGCGATAATCCTTTCAGCCAGGCCTTGCGGGCATGGACCCAAAGCGCATCGGCACCAGCGTCAAGCGTCAGGTCGGCCAAGGTATCGAGCGCAACTTCCACGTCCTGATCGTCAACGCCGATACGGCATTTGACAGTAACAGGCACGGAAACGGCTTCCTTCATGGCTGAAACGCAACGCGCCACTACGTCCGGGGTCTGCATGAGACAAGCCCCGAATGTGCCGGACTGCACGCGGTCCGAAGGGCAGCCGACATTGAGATTGATTTCATCATAGCCGTAATCAGCGCCGATTCTGGCTGCCTCTTTCAGCTTCGCCGGGTCGGAACCGCCAAGCTGCAACGCCACCGGATGTTCCGCCACATCGAAGCCCAGCAACCGGTCACGCGGCCCATGGATGATGGCATCCGCAACCACCATTTCGGTGTAGAGCAATGCGCGTCTGGAAAAGAGCCGGTGAAAATAGCGGCAGTGCCTGTCCGACCAGTCGATCATGGGCGCAACGGCAAAACGGACATCGGGATAGTTGCGTTTTTTTGATTTTATTTCAGTCATTTATACAACAATCCTGAGAATGCGATTCAGTCGCAACCAACGCTTTCGACATCTGTTCAAATTCGGATTGGTGCCAAAAGCCACAATCGATCGAAATGTTCAAGTTTTGCCATTATTGCGGTCACCAGCGCTCAATATAATAAGCCAGAGAGAATTTTCATACCCAATACGGCAACTCCGGCTGCTCCAGGACTGTCTTCCCGCCAAATAAGCACTATGATCGCGTTTGGAAGCATTCTCCCGATTCTCATTTGCGCAATTCAAGGACATTCGGCGTGACCTCCTTTTCCCCCTTCGGCAAATCATTCGATGCGTTTCTATTCGACATGGACGGCACGATACTGAGCTCCATCGAAGCGACCGAACGCGTGTGGAGCGAATGGGCAATACGCCATGGCATCGATCCGATCACGTTTCTGCCGACCATTCACGGCGTCCGGGCAGTTGAAACGGTGCGCCGCCTTGCTCTGCCGGGCGTGGATCCGATCCGCGAGGCCGAAATATTGCTTCAGGCCGAAATGGCTGATCTGGACGGTATTGCACCTATCGACGGCGCATATGACTTTCTGAGTTCCTTGCCTGAAGACCGCTGGGCAATCGTGACCTCGGCCCCGCTTGAGCTTGCGACCCGTCGCGTCGCCGCGGCAGGGCTACCGATGCCGAAAACCATCGTTTCCGCCGAAGATGTGGAGCGCGGCAAGCCAAGCCCCGAATGTTTCCAGCTTGGCGCCAAAAGGCTTGGCTTCGATCCGCGCAATTGTCTTGTGTTCGAGGACGCGCCAGCCGGTATCGTTGCGGGGGAAACTGCCGGCGCCAGCGTTGTCGTGGTGACGGCGACGCACCCGCATTCCCCGAAGACATCCCATCTGAGCATTGACAGCTATCGCTCTCTCCAGCTCGATATTCTGGATGATGGCAGATTGGCGCTGGAACCGACAAGCCCGGTCCCGGTGGGCTAGATAACCCGCCGCCCTTCCCGCCAGACGGTGCGGATGATCGGAACATGATCGGCAATCTGCACCCGAACCAGATCAGCTCGCTTGCCTGCGAGAATCTCGCCGCGATCCTCCAGCCCTACTGCTTTGGCAGGGTTGGCAGAAACCAGTCGAATAGCTTGAGGCAGCGAGATATTTTCGGCGACATCTGCGAGAAAAAACGCCGATTGCATCATGCTGGCCGGAATATAGTCCGACGATATGATGTCGAGATTTCCAGCTTCCGCCAGTTCGCGCGCGGACACATTTCCCGAATGTGAACCGCCGCGCACGACATTTGGCGCGCCCATGAGAACCGACATTCCGGACTCCTTTGACGCCTTCGCAGCCGTATGTGTGGTGGGAAATTCCGCAACCCTTATTCCCTGCGCCTGCGCTTCCGCCACATGGTCCACCGTTGCGTCATCGTGGCTCGCCAGAACAACGCCGCGTTGGTGGCACAATTCGGCAATCGCCTTGCGTGTCGGCGCGGAATATTGCTGGGACTGCCCGATACGCCGCTCGCAATAGAGGCGGAACTCCTCTTCCGAGAATTTCAGCTTGCGAAGGAAATAGGTCTTGTAGCTTTCGATATCCGTGAACTGACGCTGCCCCGGCGCGTGATCCATCAGGGATACCAGCCTGACCAGCGGCTGATTGCCGAATTGTTCGAAGGCTGGAAGGCAGTCAGGTGCTGAAACCTCGCAGCGCAAATGCAGGAAATGGTCGGCGCGCAGACGGCCCGCATTGCGGCCCTCGGCAATTGCCGACGAAAGCTTGCGCATATCGTCTATACCTGTCTCGGCGTCGTCATCGAAGCCAATGCGCAATGCATCGAAAACAGTTGTGATCCCAGAAGCAGCAATCTGCGCATCATGCGCCTGCACGGCAGCAATCGGGTTCCAGCGGACCTTCGGGCGCGGCGCATAGTGCCCTTCGAGATGATCCGTGTGCAGTTCGACCAGCCCCGGCGTGAGGAAGTCACCTTCCATATCCTCGCCGATACTGGATGCGCCGGTCGCGATATCAGCGATCTTACCGTCCACGAGTTTCAGGGAACCGAGAACGACATCATCGGAGAGCACGACGCGGGCATTGCGCAGAACCGTTTCATTTCCCATTGATTACGGCCTCCCAACCGCTCGTGAGGCCCGAGCAGACGCTATCTTGCCACCGGTCAGAGGATGCAGCGAATGAATCTCGAAAGGAGCCCCTTTCTCAGGTTCCACGAACAGAGCGAGATTCGCAACCTCAACGGCATCGTCCAGCAGCGGCGTGAAGAATTCGTCCAGCGTCCGCTCCACGCGAGCGCGGTCTTTCTCCTCCACCGGGCCGGTCAGCGTCATATGAAAGCGGAACTCCTCGAAAACATAAGGATAGCCCCAGCGCTCGATATTATGCCGCTGTGTTTCGCTGAGACGCTCCGGACGCCGCTTTGCAATTTCAGCCTCGTTCAGAGGTGCGCGAAACCGGTCGAAGGCAACGACAACATCATTGGCAAGCTGGTTCAGCTCGGCAACCGGCTCTTCCGGCACAAGCGCGAAGAACGGGCCAATTGCGTGCAGTTTCAGACGCGGAATAACGACCGGCGATGCCGACGATGCGAAATGCATCAATGCGGCAAGCAGATCACTTTCGGTGTGCTCTTCATTCAGACGGAAGGGAGCCTTCATCGTCGCATGAAAGCCATAACGCCGTGGCTCTTCGGTCAGTTGGGCGATTTCAGCGGTCGCAAGCGAGCGAATCGCAGGCATCTTGACCGGTTCGCCACTGAAGGCATTGCGCCCGAGCCAATTTGCGGCAACCTTCAAAAGCGCATCATTGGATGGCGGCGTGAAATAAATCGCATAACGCATGTCAAATCCTTAAGCGAGGCTCGCTACACGACGTCAGCGGAACTCCCGAATATCCAGTAATGCATCGTGCTTCTGAAAAGCTATCCTGATTTTGAGGTCGATGCGGTCGGCGGATGCTTACACAATGAATGTGGCAAGTCGATAAAGCTGACATGACAGTGCTGACGAAATGCCGACAAACCAATTTACACGAGCGAAAATTAGTATAGGCGTTAGCGCCATTGGAAGTGAGGAGACTGACATGGGCGGATTTGCGTCTATCGGCGAATGCATGATCGAGCTTTCTGGCAATGAAGGCGATCAATGGCGCATGGGTTTTGCGGGCGATACGCTGAACACTGCGTGGTACATGCGGGCGCTGACGGACAAATCCTATCCCGTCGAATATATAACGGCCTTTGGTGAAGACAGCTTCTCCCAGAAGCAGCGTGTATTTCTGACATCGAACGGTATCGGAATCGCCCATAGCCCGGTTATCGACGGGCTTCATCCCGGTCTTTACGCGATCACGCTCAACGGCGCCGAGCGCTCGTTCACCTATTGGCGCAGCGATGCCGCCGCAAGACGCCTGGCCAGTGACCGTGAAGCCCTGGAAAAAAGCCTGACCGGCCGCGACATCATCTATTTTTCGGGTATTTCACTCGCCATCATCCTGCCGGAGCATCGCGACACGTTTTTCAATGTCTTGCGGGAGTGCCGCGCCGCTGGTTCGCGAATCGCATTCGATCCGAATTTCCGTCATCAGCTTTGGCCCGACCGGAAAGTTGCGCAGGAGATCATCAGCGAAGCAATGCGTATCGCGGATATTGCATTGCCCACTTTCCCGGATGAACAGGCGCTCTTTGGCGACAAGGATGCAGAAGCCTGCGCAGATCGCCTCGCCGCTCTTGGCGTGAAAGAAATCGTCGTCAAGGACGGTACGGAACCGGCTCTTGTCGTCTCTGGCGAAGAAAAAGTGCTGGTTCCATCTGTCGCTGCGCAAGCCGTGGACACCACTGGCGCCGGCGATAGCTTCAACGGCGCCTATCTTGCCGCACGATTGAACGGGCTCGCGCCAGTGGACGCGGCACGGAAAGCCCACCTGGTTGCGGCACGTGTCGTTGAGATACGCGGCGCGCTGGCTCCGATGGAAACCGCACGCGCCGCCTTTACCGACTAGCGTTCCTCACGCGTAAAACTGAAATGGCTCGTCTGGGCGTAAACCTCGCCCGGCCGCAATATTGCCTGCGGGAAATACGGATATTCCAGCGATCCCGGCCATATCTGCGGCTCGAGACAGAAGCCTGCGTGTTTTCCGTAGGGCTTGCCCATCAGGCCGATGCAGTCATTGGCCATGGTGTTGCCTGCATAGAACTGGACGCCTGGCTCTGTCGTCGAAATATCGAGACGAATACCGGAACGCGCGCCCTTGACCGATGCACATGGGCGTAATGGTCCCCGCGCTGCAGTCATGCAGAAATTGCTATCATATTGAACCTGACCGCCATTTTCCTCAAAACGAATCGGACGGAACTCCCTGAAATCGTATGGCGTTCCCTTGACCGGCAGAACGCGTCCGTCCGGAATGAGAGCATCATCGACAGGCATATAAGCGTCAGCTTCGATTTTCAGCTGATGATCGAGGATATCCCCCTCGCCGCCATCATCAAGATTGAAGTAGCTATGGTGCAGCAGATTGCAGACGGTCGGCTTGTCGGTCACTGCTTCCAGACGAATAATCAGCGTTCCATCCCCATTGAGCATATAGGTACAGCTCACATTCAGATTGCCGGGGAAGCCCATCTCGCCGTCAGGCGCCACCGTCGCAAGCGTCACGAAGTCCGGACCCGTCCCGGTTATCTTCCAGACGCGATTGCCAAGCCCCTTGCTGCCGCCATGCAGGTTATGAATCCCCTGAAAATTCGGCTCCACCTCGTAAGTCGTCCCATCCAGATCAAACCGGGCATTGCGAATACGATTGGCCGAGCGACCTGCAATTGCGCCCAGATGCGGTGAATGAGCCGGATAATCGGCAAAGTCGCGATAGCCGATCACCAATGGTGCCGCATGGCCCTCCATGCGCAGATCCTGAATGGCCGCGCCCCAATTTATGATCCTGGCCGTCAGCGGGCCGTTGGAGATTGTGAGCCGGTGAACCGCCTGCCCGTCCGGTGCATATCCAAAGATTTCCGAATTCACTTTTGCCCGCCTGTCAATGATGCAGCGATGAGATGCTCATGAAGCCGCATCCATGCACAGGACGCAAGACATATCGTGATCAAATAATGCTTGTGAACCAATCCCGATTGAACATGTCGACAAGTCGTTCTGGCACTATTCCCGCACTTAAAAAGATTATATTCTATTCCACAAATTACTGCTCTTCATTTTCAAATACTAAATTAGAGGCAATTAAATGAAACGGAATTTTCAGAAAGTCATTCCTTATATCTTTAGTGAAGAAGGCGGATATGTAGACAATCCTGACGATCCCGGCGGTGCGACCAATATGGGTATCACCATCGCAACCCTGTCTGCTTGGGAGAGCCGCCAAGTATCGCCCGAAGATGTAAAAGAAATGACGCAGGCAACCGCCACTCAAATCTACCAAACACAATTTTGGAACAAGATCGACGGAGACAACCTGCCTTCCGGCATTGACTACGCCGTATTCGACTTTGCGGTCAATTCCGGGCCGGGACGCGCAGCAAAAATGCTGCAAAGCGTTCTGGGGATTCCGGAAGATGGAATAATTGGTGCGCAGACTATCGCCGCGGCAAACATGCGCCCCGCAGACGAGATCATCAATGCCTTGTGCGATGCGCGTGCATCATGGTTGGAAGGCTTATCTACTGCATCATCGTTCGGAAAAGGATGGCTCGCCCGTGTTGGCCGGGTACGTTCTCGCGCTCTGGCGCTTGCGGCCAATCCGCCGGTTACCCAGCCCGTCGAACCTGCGACTGACATTTCCCCAAAAGCCCGGCAGAGTGACATGGCTTTCACATCTGCCTTGAAGCACCCGGAAGCCATAGGCACGATAGGGAGCGTGGCATCCGGTCTTGCGGCAATCGCGTCAGGGAACGGCCCGGTCCAATACGCCTTGGCAATCGTCATGATAGCCTGCGCCGCTGTAGGGTTATGGTATTTTGTCAGACGCGTCAGAAACGAGCCTTAGGCAATAGTCGCAATAACTCAGTTTTGAGAATATTTCCAAAATTAGAGTTTGCCTTTATGTTGCGCTTCGCATGTTGCGCGCCTTATATGCGCTTTTGAAAAGCTCGGTGGTTGTGAAAGTAATATGACTTTCCCTATCACCGGAAAAACGCTAGACACGCGCAAACAGTCAGATGCGTGCCAACTGTGGCACCGCCATGAATAAAGGAATCGAAACTTGTCCTCTACTTTTGACAAAGTCGCCGACATCATCGCCGAAACCAGTGAAATCGACCGTGACACCATCACGCCAGATAGCCACACCATCGACGATCTGGGCATCGACAGCCTCGACTTCCTCGACATCGTCTTCGCTATCGACAAGGCTTTCGGCATCAAGATTCCGCTTGAGCAGTGGACTCAGGAAGTCAACGAAGGCAAGGTTCCAACCGAAGAATATTTCGTTCTCAAGAACCTCTGCGCAAAAATCGACGAGCTGGTTGCGGCCAAAAAAGGCTGATCTGGCACATAATATGGCGGTATTGAGGGGTGGACAGAAATGTTCGCCCTGATTCCGTTTCTGGTAATGCGAAATCTTCGCTTGTCAGAGCAGTCTCAGCATCGACGGACAAACGGGACCCATGCAGAACAATAAAGTCGTCATCACAGGTATCGGCATCATCTCTTCGCTCGGCGAAGGGGTCGACGCACATTGGAACGCGTTCTCAAAGACAGGTACTGAACCGCGCCTCGAAAAGGAAGCCTTCGCGCCCTACACTGTTCACCCGCTGGGTGAAGTGGATTGGAGCCTGCAGATTCCAAAGCGCGGTGACCAGCGCCAGATGGAAACCTGGCAGCGCCTCGGTACCTACGCCGCAGGACTAGCGCTTCAGGATGCAGGCATGAAGGACGACGAAGCGCTTTGCGCGACCATGGATATGGTCGTAGGCGCCGGTGGCGGCGAACGCGATATCACCGTCGACATGCAGATTCTGGAGGAAGGCCGCACCCGTAACGACCGCGGCGTCATGCTGAACGAGAAACTCTCGACCGAACTGCGGCCGACCCTGTTTCTGGCGCAGCTTTCCAATCTGCTCGCAGGCAATATTTCGATCGTCCACAAGGTGACCGGTTCGTCACGTACCTTCATGGGCGAGGAAGGTTCCGGCCTTTCGGCCATCGAAACCGCAGCCGCGCGCATCCGCACCGGTCAGAGCACCCATGCGCTGGTCGGCGGCTCCTATAACTCCGAACATTTCGACATGATTCTCGGCCACGAGCTTGGCGGATTGCTCAAGCATGATGGCTGGGCACCGCTCTGGCAGCGTGAAGGTTCGGCTGGCGGCGGCATGGTTTCCGGTTCCGGCGGCGTATTCCTTGTACTGGAAAGCGCTGACCATGCAGCCAAGCGCGGCGCGCGGGCCTATGCGGAAGTGAGCGGTATCGAAAGCGCACAGATTCGACGCGACAATGCCGACCTCGCCAACACCATCCGCGAACTCATCCTTGCAGCCAATGGCGGCAAGGACCCGTCCTATGTTATTTCTGGCGCTTCCGGTGCCCATGAAGCGACTGGCGCGGAAAAGGCTACACTGGACGCTCTGTCGGCCGCATATCGCGGCATTTCCGGCCTGACCGGTCATATGCGTGAAGCGCAGTTCCCGCTGGCATTGGCACTTGCGGCCATATCCGTCTGGAAAGGCGAAGCTTTTGCACCGCTGGATGCATCCGAAAAGGATGCCGGTGGCCCAATCAGCGAAGCAATCGTCACCGTAATTGGCGCTACGCGTGCCGAAGGCGCAGCAAAGCTGGTGAGAGTATAAGATGACGAAATATACAGACCATCTCGGCCGTCCCATTGTCGCCATCACCGGTGCAGGTGTGGTTTCCTCACTCGGTCAGGGCAAGGAAGACAATTGGGCTGCGTTAACCGGCGGAAAACCGGGCATCCACGCCATTACCCGCTTTCCAACCGACAATCTCAATACACGCTTTTCCGGAACAGTCGATTTCTTGGCCGAAAGCGATGTCGGTGCATCAGCACTCTCAGAAGCACTGGCCCGGCTCGCCGGTGAAGAAGCCCTCGCACAGTCCGGCCTTTCGTCGACCGATTTCGGCGGCCCGCTTTTTCTGGCGGCTCCCCCGGTCGAACTGGACTGGAAAAGCCGGTTTGCACTTGATGCGACCGTGAAGAATGAAGGCCCGGCGAGCTATCAGCTCCTCTTGGAAGCCTGCCGCCGTGCACGTCAGGACGACCTCTTCAACACGACCCAGTTCGGCTATATCGCCGAACGCCTGTCGGAAGCTTTCGGCACGCGCGGCCTGCCGATCACGCTTTCAACCGCATGTGCCTCGGGCGCAACTGCGATTCAGCTCGGCGTGGAAGCCATCCGTCGCGGCGAAAGTGACCGCGTTCTTTCTATCGGAACCGACGGCTCGGTGTCTGCCGAAGCTCTCATCCGCTTCTCACTGCTATCCGCTCTTTCCACACAGAACGACAAGCCGGAAAAGGCTTCCAAGCCTTTCTCCAAGGATCGCGATGGCTTTGCCATGTCGGAAGGATCCGGCGCTCTGGTGATGGAATCGCTTGAAAGTGCCGTTGCACGTGGCGCAAAAGTGCTGGGCATTCTTGCCGGTTGCGGCGAAAAGGCCGATGATTTCCATCGCACACGCTCCAAGCCGGACGCCTCGCCTGCCATTGGCACGGTGCGCGCCGCACTGGCCGATGCCGGTCTGACCGAAGAGCAGATTTCCTATATCAACGCCCATGGCACTTCGACGCCGGAAAACGACAAGATGGAATATCTGGCGCTTTCGACCGTATTCGGCGACAAGCTTGCCTCCATCCCGGTTTCTTCCAACAAGTCGATGATCGGCCATACGTTGACCGCTGCGGGTGCTATCGAAGCTGTGTTCTCGCTTCTGACGATCCAGACGGGTACGCTGCCGCCAACCATCAACTACGACAATCCGGACCCGGCTATCCCGCTTGATGTCGTGCCGAATGTGAAGCGTCAGGCTGAGGTTTCTGCCGTGCTTTCCAACTCGTTCGGTTTCGGCGGACAGAATACGAGCCTTGTTTTGGCGGCAAATCCGAATTAATCGGTCCGGCAAATACGAATTTTCCCATGATCCCGGACGGTTCGCCGTTTCCGGGATTATGTCTTGAAAAGGATTACTTCATGCGCGCCTTGCAGCTTCTTGATGATCGCCGCCTTGAAATTACCGATATCGCACCGCCGCCTGCCCCCGGCATTGGCGAGGTGACGGTGAAGATCAAGGCCGTTGCGCTCAACCACATCGACGTGTGGGGTTGGCGCGGCATGGCGTTTGCCAAGCGCAAGATGCCGCTGGTTATCGGTGCGGAAGCTTCAGGCATTGTGGATGCCGTCGGTCCCGGCGTGTCTAATCTCCTGCCCGGCCAGCTCGTCTCGATCTATGGTGCGCGCACCTGCGGGCTTTGCCGCGCCTGCCGCGAAGGCCGTGACAATCTGTGCGAGCATGTCGGCGGCGTGCATGGATTCCACCTCGACGGTTTTGCCTGCGAGGCCGTGAACCTGCCTGCCCGCCTGCTCGTTCCGGCACCTCCCGGCGTGGACGCCATCGGCGCTGCTGTCGCGCCTGTCACCTTCGGCACGGTCGAGCATATGCTGTTCGACAATGCCAAGCTTGAGCCGGGCGAAACCGTGCTCGTTCAGGCTGGCGGTTCCGGCATCGGCACGGCGGCGATCCAGCTTGCCAAGAAGATGGGCTGCACAGTCATCACCACCGTCGGCTCTGACGACAAGATCGAGAAAGCCAAGGCTCTCGGTGCCGATCACATCATCAACTACCGTGAGGACCGCTTCGAGGGCGTCGTGCGCAAGCTGACCAAGAAGAAGGGCGTCGATGTCGTTTTCGAGCATGTGGGCGCAGACACCTGGGCCGGTTCGATGCTCTGCATGAAACGCGGCGCGCGTCTCGTCACCTGCGGTTCGACCTCCGGCGTTTCCACCAACATGAACCTGATGCAGCTCTTCCAGCAGCAATTGAAGATTTTCGGCTCCTTCGGCTGCCGCATGGAAAACATGGCCGACGCCATGCAGAAAATGGCACGCGGCATCGTGCATCCGGTCATCGACACCGTGGTCGGCTTCAACGATATCGACACGGCACTGAAGCGCATGGAAGGCCGCGACGTCTTCGGCAAGATCATTCTCGAGATCGACTGAGTCGCCCACGTCCATGATGTTCAAGCTGAAACTTCTGCTCTTCCGCTGGACCCGCAAGCTGAAGCAGTTCAACTACTGGCTCTGGGCACAGGCCGTATTTCTGCTGCTCGGCCTGCTGCGCCTTTTCCCGGCGAAGGCAGCGATCAGCTTTTCCGCCAAAGTGGCCCGACTGGTCGGGCCACTGACGCCGCGCCACAAGGTTGCCACCGATAATCTACGGCAGGCCTATCCTGAGAAAACCGACGCGGAAATCGAGGATATCGCCCGCGAAATGTGGGATTCGATGGCGCGCCTTTTCGCGGAATATATCTTTCTCGACGCAGTCTTCGATTTCGATCCCTATTCCACCACGCCGGGGCTGGTCGAAGTGGAAGGCATTCCGATTTTCGAACGCCTGCGCGACGAGAGGAAGCCGCATATCTTCTTCACCGCCCATACCGGTAATTTCGAGCTTCTGCCGATCTGTGCCGCCACCTTCGGCCTGAATGTTACGGCGCTCTTCCGCCCGCCGAACAATCCCTATATCGCCGACAAGGTTTTGAAAGCCCGCCGCACCAATATGGGCCATCTGGTGCCGTCGAAAGCCGGTGCTGCCTGGTCGCTTGCGCATATCCTTGATGAAGGCGGCAATGTCGGCATGCTGGTGGACCAGAAATTCCGCCGCGGCGTACCTTCCACCTTCTTCAATCGTCCCGTGAAGACCAATCCCCTGCTGGCCAAGCTTGCGCGGCAATATGATTGCGACGTCTATCCGGCGCGCTGCATCCGCCTTCCCGGTGGACGCTATCGCCTCGAACTCTATGAACGCATGGAGCTGCCGCGCGACGACAAGGGCGAAATCGATATTGCAGCAACGGCGCAGCTTTTGAACGATACCGTCGAAACATGGGTGCGCGAATATCCCGGCCAGTGGATGTGGTTCCACAAGCGCTGGGGATAGGATTCTTGCCCCTCATGTGCTAGGGGCTGGCCAAAGTTACGGAGATCACAATGCGCCCCATCGCCATCGCCCCTTCCATTCTTTCCGCCGATTTCGCCCGTCTTGGCGAAGAAGTCGATGCCGTGCTGGAAGCGGGTGCCGACTGGGTGCATATCGACGTCATGGATGGGCATTTTGTGCCAAACATCACTTTCGGCCCGCAGGTAGTGAAGGCGATCCGCCCGCGCACCAAGGCATTCTTCGATGCGCATCTGATGATTGCGCCCTGCGATCCCTATCTGGCGCCCTTTGCCGATGCCGGATGCGATCTCATCACAATTCACGCCGAAGCCGGTCCGCACACGCACCGTTCGCTGCAATCGATCCGCGCTCTGGGCAAGAAGGCCGGTCTGGCGCTCAACCCGGCAACACCTGCCGAAGCGCTGACAAATGTTATCGAAGATGTCGATCTCGTCCTCGTCATGACCGTAAATCCGGGTTTTGGCGGCCAGAAATTCATCGCGCCGATGCTCGACAAGATCAAGCGCGTCCGCGAAATGGTTGGCGACCGCCCTATCGACATCGAAGTTGATGGCGGCATTACGCCGGAAACCGCAGGCTCGGTCGTTGCCGCTGGCGCTAACATTCTCGTAGCCGGTTCGGCGGTCTACAAGGGCAACTCCGTCGAAAGCTACCGCACCAATATTCAGGCGATCCGCGCCGCTGCCGAGGCCGCACGCAATCACTAAATTCCTTCCGTCTATTCCATTCTATAGGATGCACCCATGATCCCGCGCTATTCCCGGCCTGAAATGGTCGCCATCTGGTCGCCCGAAACAAAGTTCCGTATCTGGTTCGAGATCGAAGCCTATGCCTGCGAGGCGCTGGCGCAACTCGGCGTCATCCCGAAGGAAGCGGCAAAGACCATCTGGGAAAAGGGTAGCGTGGCGCAGTTCGACGTCGCCCGCATCGATGAAATCGAAGCTGTCACGAAGCATGACGTCATCGCCTTTCTGACGCACCTGGCCGAATTCATCGGCCCCGACAGCCGCTTCGTGCACCAAGGCATGACCTCATCGGACGTGCTCGACACCACGCTCAATGTCCAGCTCGTGCGCGCCGCCGATCTGCTGCTTGCCGACATGGACCGCGTGCTGGAAGCCCTGAAAAAGCGCGCCTTCGAGCACAAAGACACGGTGCGCATTGGCCGCAGCCATGGCATCCATGCCGAACCGACGACGATGGGCCTCACCTTTGCGCGTTTCTATGCCGAAATGGCACGTGGCCGCGCCCGTCTCGTGGCCGCGCGCGCGGAAATCGCGACCGGCGCTATTTCCGGTGCTGTCGGCACGTTCGCCAATATCGACCCACGTGTGGAAGAATATGTCTGCGCCAAGCTCGGCCTTGAAGCAGAGCCGGTTTCGACGCAGGTGATCCCGCGCGACCGCCACGCCATGTTCTTTGCAACGCTCGGCGTTATTGCCTCTTCGATGGAAAATATCGCCATCGAAATCCGTCACATGCAGCGCACGGAAGTTCTAGAAGCGGAAGAATTCTTCTCGCCGGGCCAGAAGGGTTCGTCGGCCATGCCACACAAGCGCAATCCGGTGCTGACCGAAAACCTGACCGGCCTCGCCCGTCTGGTGCGCATGTCGGTAACGCCTGCGATGGAAAACGTGGCTCTCTGGCACGAACGCGATATTTCGCATTCGAGCGTCGAGCGTGCCATCGGCCCGGACACGACCATTACGCTCGATTTTGCGCTCAACCGTCTGGCCGGCGTCATTGAAAAGCTGGTCATCTACCCGGACAACATGCTGAAGAACATGAACAAGTTCCGTGGTTTGGTGCACTCTCAGCGCGTACTTCTGGCACTGACGCAGGCTGGCGTTTCGCGTGAAGATGCCTATCGCCTCGTGCAGCGCAATGCCATGAAGGTCTGGGAACAGGGCGCCGACTTCCTTGAGGAACTGCTGGCCGACACAGAAGTGCGCGCAGCTCTGTCCGAAGACCAGATCCGCGAAAAGTTCGATCTCGGCTACCACTCCAAGCATGTGGATACGATTTTCAAGCGCGTCTTCGGTTGAGATTTCGGCTCTGATGGCCTGCAAATCGCGTCTTACTGCGCTTCCGGTGCTCACGTACCTCAGGTACGCTGCGCTCCGGTTCTCGCAAGCCACGAGTTTCGGCACGTCATAACCAAAATCTGCGCCCCTCCTTTTAATTGGTTCATAATTTGAATCCGAAAAAGCCCCATGTTTATGAAAACATGGGGCTTTTTTATATTCCGGAGATGGGCTGGTTACGCCTTGGTCTTGATCGTATTGACCACGTTGCCCCATGGATCCACGAAGGTGCTGTTGTTACCGCCGCGCGTATCCTCAAGCTCGACCCAGCCAAGCCCGGTGCGATCCATATCGCGCTTGCCAGCGCCAGCGCTCTGCCAGGCATTGGCAGCGATATGGTGATGGTAGCGCCCGGTGGACATGAACACGGCGCGATCACCATAGGTTTGAACGGTTTGGAGACCGAGTTCATTGTGCCAGAAGGTTTCAGCCTCCTGCGCATTGCCGACACGCAGATGCACATGGCCAACCACCGTATTTTGCGGCGCGCCATCCCACTCTCCGCCCTCACGCTTGATGACATCGAGCAGATTGCCGACATCGAGCGGATCAGTGCTCATGGCAACACGGTCGCCATTCCATTGCCACTCATTGTTCGGACAGTCTGAATAGATTTCGATGCCGTTGCCTTCCGGGTCGGTCAGATAGATCGCTTCGCTCACCTTATGGTCCGATGCACCGCTGACCGGCAACTGCTTGTCGATGGCGCGACGCGACCAGCGCGCAAGGTCTCCTCGCGTCGGCAGCAGGAAAGCCGTGTGATAAAGACCAGCACTGCGCGGATCGTCGGGCTTTGCGGCGGAAAACTGTTCGATTTCCATCAGTTCGCGATCACCTGCACCCAGTACAATCGACGCGCCACGACGGGCCATTTCGCGCAAGCCCACAACATCACGATAATATTCAGCCAATGTTTCCGCATCACGTGCCCTCAAGCCAACACGTGCCACACGCATGGGCGTGGTCATTGCGAATGGAAGCGGAGCGACCGGACGCTCGGTTTCGGCTGCCGCCGCTTTCAAATGCTGTGTCATGTCGCCCTCCTTCGACGGCATTTCTGCACGAACAGGAAGAATGTTGGCCATGACAGCAGTCCCGGCAGCGCCGAGAATCTTACGTCTGCTGATTGCCACCTCATTATCCCCGTCGCGTTTCAAATCTTGCCTAAACATCGCCATTTGGAGCGTGTTTCACAAGATCGCGATCAGCGAACAGGCTGTTCATCATTCGCATGCTTTCTATGCTAAGCATACGACAAGCACGGCTTGAAGAAGTTACAAAGCCTCTCTAAATGGGAAGCCATGAAAGTCAAAGACGCAGATATTCTCATCATCCCCGGCTATACCAATTCCGGCCCCGACCACTGGCAAACCCGTTGGGAGAGCAAACTCTCGACCGCGCGGCGTGTACAGCAGGCCGAGTGGACCAAACCTGTTCGTGACGACTGGATCGGTGAGGTCGTCAAAGCCGCCAATGCAGCAACCAGGCCGATTGTTCTGGTCGCGCATTCGCTCGGCGTTGCAACCGCAGTTCATGCCTTGCCACATTTTCAGCACAAGGTGGCCGGAGCGTTCTTTGTGGCGCCTCCGGACGTTTCAAACGACAAAATCCGCCCCAAGCATCTGATGACGTTCGGTCCTTATCCGCGTGAACGCCTGCCGTTCCCGACGATTACCGTGGTTAGCCGCAACGATCCCTTTTCAAGCTTCGAAGCAGCAGAAGATGTCGTGAAGGATTGGGGCGCAATGCTGATCGATGCTGGTGAATCCGGGCATATCAACTCGGAATCCGGGCATGGACCATGGCCGGAAGGCTCGATGGTATTCGCCGAGTTTATGACGCAGTTGCAGGCGCCGAAGCATCACTGATGTTTACTCATTCTGTATGAAAAGGCGGGCCACGTGCCCGCCTTTTCTTGTTCAGTACCTTGCAATGGAACTAGTCGCGAACCGCTTTCGTCAGCGTTTCCGCTGCAAGGCGGATATAACCGCCATCATTGCTGAGCGTCAGGAAGCGGAAACCAAGCGGAATATAGCGACGTGCAAACTCCGGTGATGGCGAATAGATGCCTGCGATCTTTCCTGCCGCAGCGGCCTTGCGGGCAATATTGCCAATGGGTTCCACAATCGCATCCGAATTCGGGTTGGCTTCGCGACCGTTGCTCCACGCAATGGAGAAATCCGCCGGTCCCACGAAAACACCGTCGATGCCGCGCACATCCAGAATGGCATCCAGCGCATCATAGGCATCGCGCGTTTCAATCATCGCGAAAGCAAGCGTGTCATGATTTGCGGTCGTCAGATAGTCATTGGAACCCGGCGCACCGTAATCCGCATTGGCCCGGAATACGCCCCATGAACGTTCGCCCACCGGCGGATATTTCATCGCGGCAGCAAAGCGGCGGGCATCCTCGACAGAATTGATCATCGGAGCGATGACGGCCTGCGCGCCAAAATCCAGCGCACGGCTTGCCATGTCGAAACGGCCGACAGGAATGCGCACGACCGGCGGCTTACCAGCGTTCAGGATGAGACCGAGAGAGCGAAGAACACTCGCCTCGTCATGGCCGCCATGCTGCATATCGAGCGTTACGGCATCGAAGGCGCTGTGTGCGAGAATTTCTACGGTCAGGGGTTCAGGCAGGGAAGACCATGCAGAAAGCACTGTTTCCCCCGCGCGAAGGCGCGAAGACAACGACATTCGAATTTCCTTCGTTTCAAAGGGATCGGGGCGGAAGTGCCAACTGCTCTTCCGCCCCAAACCATCCATCAATCCTGCTTCACCTGACGAACGGCTTCCTCAAGGAAAGCGAACATCTTTTCGCGGATTGCTTCATCGTTTACGCTAACGCTCGCGGCATCGAAGTCGGCGCGAATTTTGCGGAAAACGTCCTCATCGCCAGCTTCCTCGAAGTCAGCGGCAACGACTTCCTTGGCATAGGCTTCAGCGTCCGCATCCTTCTTGCCAAGCTGCTCGGCAGCCCAAAGTCCCAGAAGCTTGTTGCGGCGTGCCTCCGCCTTGAAGCGCAGTTCCGCATCAAGCGCGAATTTCTTTTCAAAAGCGTCGCGGCGATCATCCATGCCAGTGGTCATTCATAAAGCTCCCAGACTTACAAGTTAGAAGAGACCGTCATCCGTTCTCTTGCCTAAAGCTGGCAAGGGGCGCAAGATTATACAAGAGCTAAAGACTACTTTCTTGCGACTCATGCATAAACTTGCATCAGAAACAGCAAAAACGGGGGAACGGGCACAAAGCAGGATTGTTAAAAGCCCACAATTGCTATAGGTAGCCCGCGAGAATAGCGGCTTAGAGCCGATCACCATAGATATGGAAATCCGAGAAAAGCCATGAACCGTCGCCGCCGTATTTACGAGGGCAAGGCCAAGATTCTTTATGAAGGCCCTGAACCCGGTACGCTCGTCCAATTTTTCAAAGATGATGCAACTGCCTTCAATGCAAAGAAGCATGAAGTCATCGACGGAAAAGGCGTGCTGAACAACCGCATTTCAGAACATATTTTTACCCAGCTCAACCGCATTGGGATTCCAACGCACTTCATCCGCCGCCTCAACATGCGTGAGCAGCTGATCAAGGAAGTGGAAATCATTCCGCTTGAAGTGGTTGTGCGCAATGTTGCAGCCGGTTCGCTGGCCAAGCGCCTTGGCCTTGAAGAAGGCACCGTCCTGCCGCGCTCGATCATCGAGTTCTATTACAAGGCCGACGCGCTCGACGACCCTATGGTCACCGAAGAGCATATCACGGCTTTCGGCTGGGCAAGCCCGCCGGAAATCGACGATATCATGGCGCTCGCCATTCGCGTCAACGACTTCCTCACCGGCCTGTTCCTCGGCATCGGCATCCAGCTTGTCGACTTCAAGATGGAATGCGGGCGGCTGTGGGAAGGCGACATGATGCGCATTGTCGTTGCCGACGAAATTTCACCGGACTCGGCACGTCTTTGGGATCTCAGCACCAATGACAAACTAGACAAGGACCGTTTCCGCCGCGATATGGGCGGACTGGTCGAGGCCTATCAGGAAGTGGCGCGCCGTCTCGGCATCATGAACGAGAACGATACGCCGCGTCCAGCCGGCCCCACACTTGTAAAGTAAATGATCCGCCCAGCCCGGAAGGGCATGATCCTGACAGTCGACACGGTTTTCGGATAAGATCATGCCAGAACAAACCTTTCGGGCTGTTTCATTCGTTCTAAAATTGCAGGAACTATAGAGTGATCAAGGCACGCGTCACCGTTACACTGAAAAACGGCGTTCTCGACCCGCAGGGCAAGGCCATCGTCGGCGCGCTCGGCAGCCTCGGTTTCGACGGCGTCAGCTCGGCCCGTCAGGGCAAGGTGTTCGATCTGGAACTGGAAGGCTCGGACAAGGCCAAGGCCGAAGCGGACCTCAAGGCCATGTGCGAGAAGCTGCTCGCCAACACCGTGATCGAAGATTATTCTATCGCCATCGCCTGAGCCCAATAAAGGAAGCAGATGCCATGAAATCCGCAGTCATTCTCCTTCCCGGTCTCAATCGCGATCGCGACATGATCGCAGCGCTTACCAAGATTACCGGGCAGGCGCCGGTGACCGTCTGGCAGACCGATACGAGCATTCCCGACGATGTGGACCTGATTCTGATTCCGGGCGGCTTCTCCTATGGTGACTATCTGCGTTGCGGTGCGATTGCAGCCCGTATGCCGGTGATGCAGGCCGTGCGCGAGAAAGCCGAAAAAGGCGTCATGGTCATGGGCGTGTGCAACGGTTTCCAGATCCTCGTCGAAGCCGGACTTCTGCCTGGCGCGCTGATGCGCAATGCTTCGCTGAAGTTCGTCTGCCGCGAAGTGAAGCTCGAAGTAACCAACGCCAACACGTCGTTCACGCGCGGCTACAAGCCGGGCCAGATCATCCGCTGCCCGGTCGCGCATCATGACGGCAATTATTTCGCCGATGCCGAAACGCTGAAGCGTATCGAAGGTGAAGGCCAGGTTGTGTTCCGCTATGCCGAAGGCACCAATCCGAATGGATCGGTCAACGACATTGCCGGTATCGTCAACGCACGCGGCAATGTGCTCGGCATGATGCCGCATCCGGAAAACCTGATCGAAGCGGCCCATGGCGGCGATGACGGTCGGGCGCTCTTCGCGGGCGCGCTTGGCATCGCGGCGTAAGCTGGCAAACAGATAAACGGAAAAGGCGGCTCCAATCGAGTCGCCTTTTTTATTGCGCCCGCTCTGCCGCCTCCACCGCAAAACTGCACTGGCAAAGCATCTATTTTCGTGGCAGCTTGGCTTCGGGAGGGTTCCAGCGGAAGAGAAAACGTCGGGATCGCCCCATATTTGTTTCACGCATTTTCCCAGCACAAAGCGTTCACATTTTTGCTGGAAATGCCTCGCACATTTTAGCGATAACGAATCAGGGGAACTTCATTCATGCAGCTTTATTCCAGACCTCTTTCCCCTTACTCGGCCTTTGTCCGTGGGGTTCTTTACCTGAAAGATCTGCCATTCAAGCCGATGAACCTGCCCTACCCGTTTCCGGCTGATTTCGGCAATATCACGCCGCTCCGCCGCATTCCGGTGCTGATTACCAGCTCCGGCGAGACGCTGTTCGAGGGAGCAGTGATCGCCGAATATCTCGAAGACCATTTTCCGGAAGTATCCGTACTGCCCGGCACGCCGCGCGAACGCGCGCTCGCACGCCTGCTGGCCCGCGTAACGGAACTGGAAGTGCTTGGCCCTGCGATGAAGCTGTTCATCCTGCTAAGCAAGCCCGAGCGCGACAATGCAACCATCGAACGCCTGTTCGACAAGATGCATACCGGCCTGAAAGTGGTTGAAAGCCGTCTTTCGGACAAGCCTTATGCCGCCGGAGACGAACCAACCCTTGCGGATTGCTGGCTCTTGCCGGTGCGTTTCCTGATGGAACCGTTGAAGAAGCTCTCGGGCAAAGCGGATTTGCTGGACGAATTCCCGAAATTTGATGCATATGCCGCCAAGGCAAAACAGCATCCGGCTTTCGAGCGCATCTGGAACGAGATGAGCGACGGGCTGAAAGCCTTCATGCCGCAACTCGCCTGACACTGTTTACCCCCGCCCACCTCTCATGCGTGCCTTCAAAAAGGCACGCACTATCGGAGCCCCTCCTTGAAGACCAAGACTTTCGCTCTTCTGGCCCTCCCGGCCATTGCAATGCTTGCAGCCTGCACTTCCAGCAAGCCCACGGGGCCCATCGCCGTCGATGCCAGCAAGGCGGCACTACCAACAATGGAACGCATTGCGCTGGCAGCAAATAGCTGCTGGTTCAAATCCAGGGACAAGGATTTCCGTGGCTACACACTTGCGCCGGAGCTGAATTCCTTTACCGGACGTCCGCGCATTCTGGTCGTGCCAGCCCGCAATCCGGCATCTCGTCCGCTGCTTGTGGTGCAGGCGCAAGGCAATCCGGCTCGCGTCGAAGCCTTCGGTCCCATGATGCAGGAAAGCCATGGCGGACGCATCGCCGCCGATGTCAACCGCTGGTCTTCGGGCCAGAGCGGCTGCCAGTAACATCAAAATGCGTCGCGGAAAGCTGCTTTCCGCGACGCATCTCAACGCAAGTGAAAACGCACCTTGCGCGCTTCGCGCTCTGCTTCGTCGCGCTGTAGCCCGATGTCGCGCAACTGATCGTCCGTCAGCTCGCCCAAGGCGATCCGGGTGCGCCGCAGCATCATTCGATAAGATACCCAGTTTAAAAAGCGGCTTATATATCCGACTTGCGGCCGGGAGGCCGTTGTCAGATTAACCTGCAATCCTTTTGGCAAGTCCGTGATACTATCTGCCACTGGAACGGGAAGAATTGTATCTATTGTCTCGGTCTGCGGTCTGAAGTAGAACATTGTCTCGGTCCATTTCATTGCCAGTTGGCCCAGTTGGGAGCTGGGAAGCAGTCGAGGCAAACCCTATGTTTGCTTAGACATCTTCATTGTCACCAAGCAGCGACAAATTGACTCTACAATTGACTTAACAATAGGTACAATTTATAAGTTGTCACCATGACAAATTGGATTCCAGACCTTGCCGGCAAATCCGGCCCGTTTTACCTGCAGCTTGCCGATGCCATTGAAGAGGCTATCGGGAATGGTGGATTGCCAGCGGGGGCCAAGCTTCCCCCGCAACGGAATCTGGCATTCGACTTGAAGGTGACAATCGGTACAATCGGCCGTGCCTATGCCCTGGCCCATGAGCGCGGCCTTGTGACGGGCGAAGTCGGCCGGGGAACCTATGTGTTGGGTGAAGAACCCGCAGACAATGCGCTGTCTGCCTCCGGCATCGCTGGCACAAAGCCTGCTGATGTCCCATCCGGGAAAATACGCTTCGACACCACGGCAGCACCGGATGTCGGCCAGCATGAAGTTCTGGCCAAAATCAACGCCGAGATTCATCGGGATTTTCCGCAGGATATTGCAAGCTATTCGCGCTACTTCCCGCAGCACTGGCTGGAAGCCGGGCAAAAATGGCTTTCACGCGCTGACTGGCGGCCAGACCTCGACAACATTGTCGTCACCAATGGCGCGCAGGCTGCAAGCATCGCCATCATTACGGCTTTCACCAATCCGGGCGATCGCATCCTGTTCGAGAATCTGACTTATGCGCAGATCAGCCGTTCCGTGCGCCTTCTCGGTCGCCGGACCATTCAGGCCGGTCTGGATGAATACGGCCTGATCCCGGAAGAATTCGAACGCGCCTGCCGCCAGCAGCATCCCACCCTCGCCTTTCTGATGCCGACGCTGCACAATCCGACTTTATCCGTCATGCCGGAAGAACGGCGTCGCGCCATTGCCGACATCGCGAGGCGTTACAATGTCTGGCTTATCGAAGACGATATCTATGGCGTCATGTGCGACAGCCAGATTCCACCCTTGGCAAGTTTTGCGCCTGAACGCACCTTCGTCGTCTCCGGTCTATCGAAAGCCGTTGCCGCGGGGATACGCAGCGGCTGGGTCGCCTGCCCTGCGCATTGCGCGCAACGGGTGAAGGTAACCCACAAGATGGTCACGGGCGGCGCAGCCTTCCTGCTCGCCGAAACCGGCGCGCAGCTTGTATTGTCCGGTGAGGCAGACGCCATTCATAGCAAATGCCGCGAAGAAACGGTCATCCGCGAAAAAATGGCGAGAGAAATCTTCGACGGTTTCGATTTCGTATCCCGTCCAACAGTTCCATTCCTGTGGATGGGACTGCCCGAGCCGTGGCTTTCAGGCACGTTCAAAGCGGCCGCCTATGAAAGCGGAATCCTGATCGATGACGAGGATGAGTTCAAGGCCGGACGTGTCGATCAGATCTATCACCGCGTCCGCATTGCTTTCTCTTCTCCGGCTGATCGCAACGTCGTCGAAAACTGTTTTCTGACGCTCCGTCGCCTGCTCGAAAACGAACAGGCAGGATATGAGGGGAGTGTCTGACGGGCTCGGTCTCGCATTATCATTATCGATATACGATTGGGCCGGGAAAGCGGTATTTTCCTGTCGCACTTCATGAAAACTTAGGGTAAAGAGGCGCCTTGAAACCTTAGGCGCCAGTCTTCGGCAGAAGGCTTTCGGGTGCCGCAGCCTGCGACGGGGTTCCCCATTTCCATGACTATTTCCAATATGCGAGACATCACGCCGGAACTGATCGAAGCGCATGGTCTTAAGCCGGACGAGTATCAGCGCATTCTTGAACTGATCGGACGCGAGCCCACCTTCACAGAGCTCGGAATTTTCTCGGCCATGTGGAACGAGCACTGCTCCTACAAGTCCTCCAAGAAATGGCTTCGCACGCTTCCGACAACCGGACCGCGCGTTATTCAGGGCCCCGGCGAAAACGCAGGCGTAGTGGATATCGGCGACGGCGATTGCGTCGTCTTCAAGATGGAAAGCCACAACCATCCGTCCTACATCGAGCCCTATCAGGGTGCGGCGACCGGCGTTGGCGGCATTTTGCGCGACGTGTTCACCATGGGCGCGCGTCCCGTTGCGGCAATGAATGCGCTGCGCTTTGGCGAACCTGACCACCCGAAGACCCGTCACCTCGTATCGGGCGTCGTTTCCGGCGTCGGCGGCTATGGCAATGCCTTTGGCGTGCCGACCGTTGGCGGCGAAGTGAATTTCGACAAGCGTTATAACGGCAATATTCTAGTCAACGCCTTTGCTGCCGGTCTTGCCAAGCATGACGGCATTTTCCTGTCGGAAGCCAAGGGCGTCGGCCTGCCGGTCGTCTATCTGGGCGCCAAGACGGGTCGCGACGGTGTCGGCGGTGCGACCATGGCATCGGCTGAATTTGACGAGTCGATTGAAGAAAAGCGCCCGACCGTTCAGGTGGGCGATCCCTTCACCGAAAAATGCCTGCTTGAAGCCTGCCTTGAACTGATGGCCTCCGGCGCCGTGATTGCCATTCAGGATATGGGTGCTGCCGGTCTGACGTGCTCTGCCGTCGAAATGGGCGCCAAGGGCGATCTCGGCATCGAACTCATTCTCGACCATGTTCCCGTTCGCGAAGAGAACATGACGGCCTATGAAATGATGCTTTCGGAAAGCCAGGAGCGCATGCTCATGGTTCTGAAGCCCGAAAAAGAAGCAGAAGCGCAGGCGATCTTCCGCAAGTGGGGTCTCGACTTCGCCATTGTCGGCAAGACGACCGACGACCTTCGTTTCCGCGTCATTCATCAGGGTGAGGAAGTCGCCAACCTGCCGATCAAGGATCTGGGCGACGAAGCGCCGGAATATGATCGTCCGTGGATGGAACCGGGCAAGCACGCGCCGCTCCCTGCCAGCAATGTGCCGCAGGTGGAAGACTATTCGGCAGCCCTTCTCAAGCTCATCGGTTCGCCTGACCTTTCGTCGCGTCGCTGGGTCTATGAACAGTACGATACGCTCATTCAGGGCAATTCGCTGCAGGTTCCGGGCGGCGACGCCGGTGTGATCCGCGTTGAAGGCCATGACACCAAGGCTCTCGCCTTCTCGTCGGACGTGACGCCGCGTTATTGCGAAGCGGACCCATTTGAAGGCGGCAAGCAGGCTGTGGCCGAATGCTGGCGCAACATCACGGCGACCGGCGCGGAGCCTCTGGCTTCGACCGACAATCTGAACTTCGGCAATCCTGAAAAGCCGGAAATCATGGGCCAGCTCGTCAAGGCCATCGAAGGCATCGGTGAAGCCTGCCGTGCGCTGGATTTCCCGATCGTCTCGGGCAATGTCTCGCTTTATAACGAAACCAACGGTCAGGCTATTCTGCCAACACCGACCATTGCAGGCGTGGGCCTCATTCCGGATTGGTCGCAGACCGCCAAGATCGGCGGCATGCAGGACGGCGACACACTGGTTCTGCTTGGCGGCGACGGCACGCATCTCGGCCAGTCGGTTTACCTGCGCGATCTGTTCGACCGTGCCGATGGCCCTGCCCCGACAGTCGACCTTGCGCTTGAAAAGCGTAACGGCGAGTTCGTTCGTTCAGCTATCCGCAACAGTCAGGTTACGGCCTGTCATGACCTCTCCGATGGGGGGCTGGCGATTGCCGTCGCGGAAATGGTGATCAAGTCTGGCAAGGGCGCAGAACTCGATGCCGGTGACGGCCTGACGCACGCGGTCCTTTTCGGTGAAGATCAGGCGCGCTATGTCGTCGCGGCCACGGCGGAAATGGCAAAGCTCATTGCCCTCAATGCCGAAGGCGCAGGCATTCCGTTCCGCGTTCTCGGTACTGTTGGCGGCGACCGCCTGAAGATTGGTGATAGTGTCGATGTCAGCGTTGCCGATCTGACCGACGCCTTTGAAGGCTGGTTCCCGGGCTTCATGAGCGGCGAGCCGGTCAGCGATAACTGACCCGATTTCGCATCACTGATACCTTTTGCCGCCCGGTTGGAACTCCCGTCCGGGCGGTTTGCTTGTCTTGGATTTAAACGTTAGACAGATGTTTGTTGACGTTCCACGATGGTGCGTTACGATTCGATAAAACGATAAGAAGATGCTGGAAACGGCGGGAGATTTTACATGGCTATGGACGCACATGAGATCGAAAAACTGATACGCGAGGGGATTCCCGACGCAAAGGTGACGATCCGCGACCTTGCCGGAGACGGAGACCATTATGCCGCCGAAGTTGTCGCGGAAAGTTTCCGTGGCAAGTCCCGTGTGCAGCAGCACCAGATGGTCTATGATGCGCTGAAGGGCAATATGGGTGGTGTGCTTCATGCACTTGCCTTACAGACAAGCGTACCGGAATAACGGAAGGTCGTTTCAGGGGAGCCTGTTTCGAGAAGCAAATCCTGCTGCGGCAAGATGCAGCTCCCCTTGATACGGATTTCTCAAGCATTTGACTTGCTTTCAGCCAAACAGGGTGGTTACCAGCATTCAAATGACTATATTGGGAAAGACCTCCCATTTTGCGCCGAAATTTGCCTCGGCGTATTTGTTTAGCGCATAATCCTGTCCGAAAAGTCAGGCAACTTTTCGGGGTTATGCTTGGAAAGGACCACAAATGACCGGCATCAACGATTTCATCGATAATGAAGTGAAGACCAACGACGTCGTGCTTTTCATGAAGGGCACACCGGGTTTCCCGCAGTGCGGTTTCTCCGGTCAGGTGGTCCAGATTCTTGACTATCTCGGCGTGGACTACAAAGGCGTCAACATCCTTTCCTCAGACGAGCTGCGTCAGGGCATCAAGGAATACTCCAACTGGCCAACTATTCCTCAGCTTTATGTGAAGGGCGAATTTGTCGGCGGCTGCGATATCGTGCGTGAAATGTTCCAATCGAGCGAACTGCAGGCACTTTTTACCGATAAGGGTATTGCCACCAAGGCCGCTTGAGGATTAATTGCCGAATATACGGCTTTAGCCTCACCTTTTTCCAAAGGCGCCGTTCGACGGCGCCTTTTGCGTTTGCTGGATGCTTCAACGACGGATTTCCATCTGTCGGCTTCTGCTTTCTAAATTTTGTCTTTCGCATCGTGTCTTTTAGACGCGGCGCGCCATTTTGCCAGGGAATCCCAGTCATGCCGCTCGACATCAAGAACGGTTCGCCGGACCAGAAAACCTCCATGCGTGGGCGCGGCGAGTTCATCGCGCTCATCGCAGCCATCATGGCCATCAATGCGCTCGCCGTCGACATCATGCTGCCCGGCCTGCCGCAGATCGGTACAAGCCTTGGCGTTCAGTCCGAAAATCACGTCCAGTTCGTCATCACCGCCTATCTGCTCGGCTTTGGCGTTTCGCAGCTGTTCTATGGACCGCTGAGCGACCGCTTCGGTCGCAGGCTGCCGCTGTTCGGCGGGCTCGTCATCTACATTCTGGCAGCTTTGGGATCGGCCATCGTCACCGATTTCACGACGCTTATCATCCTGCGCGTCTTGCAGGGGCTTGGCGCTGCCGCCACCCGCGTGATCGCCGTATCCGTCGTTCGCGACAAGTTTGCCGGTCGTCAGATGGCGGAAGTCATGTCACTTGTCATGATGGTATTCATGATCCTGCCGGTCGTTGCGCCTGCAACCGGCCAGCTCATCATGCTTTTCGGCGAATGGCACCTGATTTTCCTGTCGATGGCCGTGATGGCGCTTATCGTCGGCATATGGGCGTTCCTTCGCCTGCCCGAAACCTTGCCCGCATCCAACCGGCGCCCACTGACGGTCAAGAGCGTGGTCGGCGGGTTCGGGATCGTTCTTTCGAACCGCGTCGCGCTGTTCTACATGCTCGGCACGTCGTTCATTCTCGGGGCGCTGTTCGGCTATATCAATTCCGCGCAGCAGATTTTCGTCGATATTTACAAGCTTGGCGCCCTGTTTCCGCTGGCTTTCGCGGCTGTCGCCATGACGCTGGCGCTTGCCTCATTCATGAACTCACGTTTGGTCGGCCGCTACGGCATGCGGCGGATTTCCCAGACCATGCTGCTGGTCTTCACCGGATTCAGCCTTTTGTGGATGATTCTGTCGGTCACGATGGACGGGCCCGTTCCCTTCCCGATCCTCATGGCGATTTACATGATCATCATGTTCTCGTTCAGCCTCGTGACTGCCAATTTCAATGCGCTGGCGATGGAGCCGCTTGGCGAGGTTGCCGGAACCGCCTCCTCTGTTCTGGGCTTTGCCCAAACGGTGATCGGCGCGGCATTGGGCGCTATCATCGGCCAGGCGTTCGACGGCACGACCACGCCGGTTGCAACCGGCTATTGCGTGCTCGGATTTGTGGCCCTTGGCTGCGTGCTGATTGCCGAACGCGGACGGTTGTTCAGGGTGCAAAACCCGCCTGCAGAACACGTGATCTGACGATAAAGAAAACCCGCACGGGCTGGCAATGCTACGTGCGGGTCACATTCTTTACGTAAGTGAAACGGGTTGGGAGTCCGCGCTTCCAACCCACTCCGTCAATATAATGCGCGATAATGCGCGACTTCCAAAAACATAAGATAGAGGCCCCGGCCTGCTATTCTTCCCAAAGCGCAGTCTGAATCGACTGCCAGCTATCCCTGCTCGGCGCCACCAGAAGACCGCCGCCGGTGTGGGACGGCAAATATGCACTTCCATCCCAGCGCGCCAGATAGCCGCCCGCTTCCTGATGGATCAGGGCGCCCGGAAGATGGTCCCAAGGCATCAGCTTGTTGTAGACCGCGAAATGCGCGCCGCCGGTTGCGATAATTCGATATTCGTGTGCCGCGCAACGATAACCGATCTGCGACAGAAACTTGGTGTGGTTGCGTGCCAGACGCGACCGCATAGGCTCGGCCGTGTACTGCCAGGAAATTGAGCCGATCATCTGGTTAATCGAGGCCGGCTCGGCAACGCTGACCTTGCTTGCCTCACCGTTGGAATGGCGGATGTAGGTCCCGCCACCCTTTGAAGCCATGATCCAGTCATTGCCGACCGGATCATGGATGATACCGGCCACGGTTTCGCCTTTCGACACCACCGCGAGCATCACGCCGAAAAGCGGAACGCCGGACGCAAAGTTGAAAGTACCGTCGACCGGATCGATTGTGAAGGCAAGTTCCGTATCGCCCAGTCCGTCCAGCAGTGATTCATTATCAGAGCAGGCTTCCTCGCCGACAATCACCGCATCGGCAAAGCGCTCCTTAAGCTTGGCGGTGATGAACCGTTCAGCATTCACATCCGCTTCCGTCACCAAATCGGCGGGTGAAGTCTTCTGCCGGATATCACCGACATCCAGCCTGCGGAATCGCGGCATGATTTCCTGACGCGCCGCATCTGCCAGCAGATCCGCCAACCAGTCCATCTGCCCTTCATCAAAGCGCATGATCACCCCCGTCATTCAATGTCAGTCCCGCAAAATCGAACAGCTTGCGATCCAGCAGATGGCTTGGACGAACATTCGTCATAGCCCGGATCATAGTGTCCTTGCGCCCCGGCATACGCTTCTCGATGTCGGTCAACATGGCCTTCATTGCATTGCGCTGAAGCCCTTCCTGACTGCCGCACAGATCGCACGGGATGATCGGAAACTGCATTGCTGTTGCAAACTTTTCCAGATCCTCCTCCGTAGCATAAGCCAGCGGACGGAACACCATCAGGTCTCCTTCATCGTTCAAAAGCTTCGGGGGCATCGCAGCCAGCCGCCCGCCATGGAACAGGTTCATGAAGAAGGTTTCGAGGATATCTTCCCGATGATGCCCAAGAACGATCGCTGAACAGCCCTCTTCACGCGCGATGCGATAGAGGTTCCCTCGGCGCAGGCGCGAGCAGAGCGAGCAATAGGTGCTCGTTTCCGGCAGTTTGTCGGTCACGATCGAATAAGTATCCTGATATTCGATCCGGTGCTCGATTTCATACCGTTTCAGGAAGTCCGGCAATATGTGCTTCGGAAAATTCGGCTGGCCCTGATCCAGATTCACGGCCAGCAGCTCAACCGGCAGCAGACCGCGCCATTTGAGATCGAGCAACAGCGCAAGCAGGCCATAGGAATCCTTGCCGCCTGACAGGCACACCATCCAGCGCTCGCCGGGCTTCACCATCGAGAAATCCTCGACGGCCTGACGCGTCAGACGCAAAAGACGTTTGCGCAGCTTGTTGAACTCGACCGTGGTCGGCACATCGCGGAATAACGGATGACAGCCGTCGCTGCCTGCGTTCTCAGCAATATCTGGATCGAAAGCGTTCATGGTGCGTCCCGAAAACGATTGAAGATGTTGAAGGCTTAATAGCGAAAACTGACCGCAGGGAAAACCGCCAAACCGGGATTCACTGCACGAAAATACTGCGTGCAAGAAAAAAGCCGCGCTGCATGTACAGCGCGGCTTTTCGAGTTCGGCATATATCCAGCGCAGCTGAGTGCGCCAGATCGCGCTTGGGATTAACGCGAATAGAATTCGACGACGAGGTTCGGTTCCATCTGGACGGCGTAAGGCACATCCGAAAGGGTCGGAACGCGGGAATAGGTCGCAACCAGCTTGTTATGGTCGACTTCGATGTATTCCGGAACATCACGTTCTGCGAGCTGTACAGCTTCGAGAACGATAACCAGCTGCTTCGACTTTTCGCGAACTTCAACAACGTCACCGGCCTTCAGGCGGTAGGACTGGATGTTGACGCGGCGACCGTTCACATTCACGTGGCCATGGTTGATGAACTGGCGGGCAGCGAAGATCGTCGGAACAAACTTGGCGCGATATACGACTGCGTCGAGGCGCGATTCCAGCAGACCGATCAGGTTTTCACCGGTGTCGCCCTTGCGGCGAGCGGCTTCTTCGTAGGTCTTGCGGAACTGCTTTTCGGAGATGTCGCCGTAGAAGCCCTTGAGCTTCTGCTTTGCGCGGAGCTGTACACCGAAGTCCGACAGCTTGCCCTTGCGGCGCTGGCCGTGCTGGCCTGGGCCATATTCACGACGGTTTACCGGGGACTTCGGACGGCCCCAGATGTTTTCGCCAAGACGGCGATCAATTTTGTACTTAGCGGATTCGCGCTTGCTCATCGCATTTCCTTCAAAAGGTTATAGCGCCCGGAGGCGCTGGAGGAAACGCGCCCTCCTCTGCCCTCTGTTTTAGAGGACTGACAGGATGAAGCGCGCGAGCGCAATCTTCATCCACGGGACACGTCAAATGAAACGCCGGCACGAAACGCGCCAGCGATGGGCGGCTTTTAGTCATGTAGCTGTTATCTTGTCAAGCTCAAGCAGCCGGAAAAGCCTGAAAAACCGGTCTGCAAGACCTGTTTCCTACCATTTGCTACGACCTGCCATCAAGCGTGAAGGAACGTCCTTGCTTGTTCCATCATTAGACATGACGGAACCGCAACTCATGAGGCATCAATGGCTTTGTCTTTTTTTCTGCCCGGCAAGGGTGCATTCACCGCTCTCTTTGCGGCGGGCCTTGTTGCAATACCCTGTTTTTCGGGCATCGGTTCCGGCGAGGCACAGGCACAAACTTTCATCGAACGTATT
This sequence comes from Brucella oryzae, assembly GCF_041929965.1. Lineage (NCBI taxonomy): Bacteria > Pseudomonadati > Pseudomonadota > Alphaproteobacteria > Hyphomicrobiales > Brucellaceae > Brucella > Brucella oryzae. The sequence goes on from NZ_JBHEEO010000007.1 coordinate 54,790, forward strand.
CTGAAACAAGATGCCCAAAAGGCAAAACAGCATCGCCAACGCCCGCCGGCAAAGCGTAGCCAGAAGAAATCGCCTCAGAAACAGCAGGCAACATCGCAGCCTGCAAGTACCCCGACAAAACCCAAACCCGCTCCCGGCGTTACAATACCCGTTCCGATGCCTGCGCCCCGTTCAGAAGATGCGGCAAATAAGGGTTTGGAACCGGAAACTCCACCCGTTCCAACGGAAAAGCCGGAAGCAGAGCCCGAAACACAACCGCCGGCCAGGCCTGCTCCTTCAACACCGGCACAGGAAGAGCCGCCAAAACCAGCTGATAACCCGAAACCGACGGATGACAAAGCGCAAGAGGCGAAACCCGGCCCTGATCAGCAGCCAAAGCCGGAAAAGGACGAACGTATCTATCAGGTAGCCTGCCCGGCGCTGATTTCCGGCGAAGTTGAGGGCAAGCTGTTACCCCCGATCAAGGATGGAGAACAATGTGGAGCGCACTCCCCGTTGTCCCTGACCGCCATTGGCAAGGATGAACCGCTGAAATTCGCCAATCCTGTAACAACAAACTGCGCAATGGCCGTTACGCTGGCGCAGTGGAGCCGCGAGGTGAGCAAAGCGGCCCGGGATATTTACGGTCCGGATTCAAAGATCTCGGAGATAGGCACCGGTTCAGATTACCAATGCCGAAAGGTAAACGGCGCTTCGTCGGGACGGGTTTCCGAACACGCCTTTGCCAACGCGCTCGACATCATGGCGTTCAAATTTTCGGATGGCAGCAAGACCGAGCTGGAGAGCGGCTGGAACGGCTCGGATAAGGAAAAGGCTTTCTGGCGTGCGGTCCACAGCGCCAGCTGCAAGCTTTTCATGACAGTCATCGGCCCGGACGGCGATGCTGCACATCGCACCAACATGCACCTCGATCAAGGTTGCCATGGCAAATCCTGCCTTGCGCGCATCTGCCAGTAGGATATTGTCGTAAGCATTGGAAATTCATAAAAAAACCAAATCGCTTGTCTAAGCTAATTCGCATTATCGATTTAGCTCTTTATCTTTAAGAGTATTCCCAGCATAAATGCGAAGCGCTTTTGCGTGGGATAATGAATATAAATAAAAGAGACCAAGCGGTTCTATGATTTCGTGTTAACTGGCAGCGCTCTAACAGTCGGCTATTTTCTAAAAGGATGTGAGCATGAAACCGACCCAAATTATACTTTCTACTATTTTTACATTTGGATTTATTGCAGCAGCTCACGCAGACGCGATTCCCAAACGTTCCAAGGATTTCACAACAAACTATCAAATGCTTGTCAAAGATCGAAAGGCGTCACCGCAAGTGGCTGACTGTATTGCCACCGCGTACGATTTTGTGAAGAAGAGTAAAAAATACGATCGTCTTGGATTCACCCAAGATGATATCTCATCTGCCAAAACCGATGACAAATCGTCCGAGTTCAGCACCAGAGATCCACGCAAGGTTTCCGCTGTTATCTCTGTTCCTGGCGAAGCGCGTATCAAGCGCATTGGCTATAAATGGGATGATGTTGCGGTGCGTTGCGGCATCACCAATGGCAAACTACAAGCCATTGAATTCGTGCAGACAAAGGCTGCGAAATAAGCAGATCAGTCTGGCGGAAATACTGGAGCGATCCACTTAATCGCTCCAACTATTTTTATACACATTTCGTTTTTGTGAATATTTCCAGCAAAACTATTTCGCGCTTTTGCTGGAAATACTCCGGAACAATTAGGAATTTTTGTCGTCGGAGACATGGTCCGGCAGGTTTTTTCGTTTGGTTTCTGCAAACTCTTCCAGTTCCTTCTCGGTCATTGATTCATACATTTCTTTCGACGCGCCGAAGAGTTCGCTTTTCTTGATTTCACCCCGTTTGGCAGCAAGCGCTGCGCCGGCTGCTTTCTGTTGGGCCTGTGATTTTGCGGGCATGGGATTTCCTCCTGTTTGAAAGACAAACGCAAACGGAGCGAGACCGGTTCCCTTTTAATCAACGCTTCCATCAAAGCGCGAGCGTGCATCGCGAAGTAAAGCCCGGTTTTTGACGGCCCATTGGCCAAGAACGTCAATGGGAATGGCCAGAGAATGTCCGAGTTCGGTTAGCGCATATTCCACCTCGGGCGGAGATGTCGGGCGAACATGACGGGACACAAGGCCATCCCGCTCCAAGGAGCGCAACGTAACCGTCAACATACGTTGAGAAATCCCCTCAATAGCACGTCGCAATGCATTGAAACGCATCGAGCCTTCCTGAAGATTGAAAATGACGAGGATGCTCCATGTGTCGCCCACGCGGTCCAGCACTTCGCGGATTGGACAGGAACCGTCACCATCGGTTTCAAAAGCAGGTGTCGACGAGAGCAAAGGTGTCTTGCCATCTGGACGTGTCGGTATCGTCATCTTGTTTCTCCGGGGGAACCGGCTTGCAGACCGGCGTTCCTTCTCATTATCGATGCCGGTGCATTTTCAGCATAAATGCGAGGCTTGTTACGGCGAATAGCATTAGAAAACATAGTGTTATACCAGCTCTGGAATGATGACTTTAACACACATCATTCTCGAACCCGTCTTTGAGGCGGTTACTTCCATGTATCCTGACCATGTAAAAGTGCGTTCTTCACAAGCCTGTAGGCATGGCCTATGTGGTTATCCAAAATAACCTGATTATGAAACATACCTTAATTCATTCGATATAAGAAGGTCGGAAAGGAAAATGCCATGACCAAGATCGCACTGATCGGCGCAACAGGTTTCGTAGGCGCTGCAATCCTCAAGGAAGCTGCTGCGCGCGGCGACCAGGTTACGGCACTTGTTCGTCACCCGGAGAAAGTCGAAAAGCTGCCCAATGTGACGGCGGTAACGGCTGACGTGTTCGATACCGATACGCTTGCAAAACAGCTTGCAGGGCATGACATCGTGATTTCCGCCTACAATCCGGGCTGGAGCGATCCAGAAATTCGCGAGAAGCATATCAAAGGCAGCCGTTCGATAACGGAAGCCACCAGGAAGGCAGGCATCAAGCGCCTTATAGCAGTCGGTGGCGCGGGCAGCCTTTCCATTGATGGCAACCAGCTGGTCGACTCGCCTGAATTCCCGGCTGAGTGGAAGCAAGGCGCGCTCGGTGCCCGTCAGGCGCTCGACGATTTGCGCGGTGAGAAAGAACTGGAATGGTCATTCGTGTCGCCCGCGATCATTCTTCAGCCGGGCGAACGCACTGGCAAATACCGGCTCGGCGGCGACGAACCTGTTTTCGACGACAAGGGTGAAAGCAAGATTTCAGTTGCCGATCTGGCCGTCGCTATTCTGGACGAGGCTGAAAAAGGCCAGCACATTCGCAAGCGTTTCACCGCCGCCTATTGATGCCAATCACAAAAACGCCCTATTTTTGACAGGCGTTCGCCGCAAAATCGGTGGTGAAATACGCACATCACCACCGATTTTTAGCGCAAAAAGACGGCAAAACGGGCTCGCCCGCGTTTTGCCTTAATTATCTCAAACCAGCTCCACGTCCACGACGCCCTGAATGGATTTCATGGCACTGGCGATCTGCGGGCTGACGCGATAGCGATGCGGCAGCTCGATCTCGACTTCCCGCTGGCCGTTATCCTTGATGATGATGAAACTCACCTGCCCGTCACCGCGCGTGTTGAAATGCGGGGCGATATGCCGAACCGCATCGGCGGAGCGCAGGTAAAGCCGCAACGCCTTCTGCATGCGGCAGGCTTCGTCTTCAAGCGACTGCACCGTCTGGATGCGCAAGCCGATACCTTCCGGGCGATTTTCCGCCTGAACCGTGATTACCACCGACTTGCCGCTTTCCAGAAGATCACGATATTGCGCGAGCCCCTCAGAAAACAGGACCGCTTCGAACTGCCCGCTGGCATCGGACAATTGCACAATACCCATCTTGTTGCCGGTGCGGGTCTTGCGTTCCTGCCGAGCGGTCACGGTTCCCGCCAGACGACCGGCATTGGCGCCGCGTTTCACGGCTGCGGAAAAATCCGCCCAGCTCTGAACACGCATGCGGTTCAGCACATCACGATATTCATCAAGGGGATGGGCTGAAAGATAGAAGCCGACCGCCTGAAACTCGCGGTGCAGCATTTCCGATGGCAGCCAGGGAGCCGCCTGCGGCAGGATAAGCGTTTCCTTCGGAGCGCCTGACAGGCCGAAAATATCGGACTGGCCGCTTGCGGCATTTTCCTGCGTGCGCTGGGCAAAGCCCATGATGCGGTCCATGCCTGCGCTCATGGCCGGGCGCTCGCGACCGAAACAATCCATCGCCCCGGCATTGATGAGACTTTCCAGCACGCGCCGGTTGACGATGCGCGGATCGACCCGCTCGCAAAAATCCTCAAGGCTTTCAAAAGGCTTCTCGGCACGCACCTCGACAATATGATCGACCGCCGCCTCGCCCACGCCCTTGATGGCGGCAAGCGAATAGAAAATCTGCTTTTCGCCCACTTCAAACGGACGGAAGGACGTCATCACCGAAGGCGGCACGACCTCGATGCCCAGACGGTTCGCCTCGCGGCGGAAATCGTTGAGCTTGTCGGTGTTCGACATATCGTAGGTCATCGACGCGGCGATGAACTCGACCGGATAATGCGCCTTCATATAGGCCGTCTGGTAGGAGACGATGGCATAGGCGGCGGCGTGCGACTTGTTGAAGCCGTAGTCGGCGAACTTGGCCAGCAGGTCGAAGATCATATTGGCCTGTGCCTTGTCGACACCGCCCTCGATCGCGCCATCCACGAAACGGACACGCTGCTTGTCCATTTCCTCGCGGATCTTCTTGCCCATGGCGCGGCGCAAAAGGTCAGCTTCACCGAGCGAATAGCCCGAAAGCACCTGCGCGATCTGCATCACCTGTTCCTGATAGACGATAACGCCCTGCGTTTCCTTGATCAGGTGATCGATTTTCGGGTGAATGGAGGCGATCTCCTCCTCACCATTCTTGCGCGCATTATAGGTCGGGATGTTCTCCATCGGACCGGGGCGATAAAGCGCCACAAGCGCGATGATATCCTCAATCCGGTCCGGGCGCATGCCGAGAAGCGCCTTGCGCATACCGGCACTTTCAACCTGGAACACGCCGACGGTTTCGCCGCGCGACAGCATTTCATAGGTCAGCGGATCATCGAGCGGTATATGAGACAGATCGATGTCGATGCCCTTGCGCGCCACCAGTTTGACCGCCGTTTCAAGAACAGTCAGCGTCTTGAGGCCAAGAAAGTCGAACTTGACCAGCCCCGCCTGCTCAACCCATTTCATGTTGAACTGGGTGACCGGCATGTCGGAACGCGGATCGCGATACATCGGCACCAGTTCCGACAGCGGACGGTCACCGATCACGATGCCGGCGGCATGGGTCGAGGCGTGGCGGTAAAGCCCTTCGAGCTTGAGCGCCATGTCGAGGAGGCGACCGACGACCGGCTCCTTTTCGCGCTCCTCATTGATCTTCGGCTCGGTTTCGATGGCCTGCGCCAATGATACCGGGTTGGCCGGGTTCTGCGGCACCAGTTTGCAGAGACGATCAACCTGTCCGTAAGGCATTTCCAGAACGCGACCGACATCGCGCAACACGGCGCGCGCCTGCAGGGTTCCGAAAGTGATGATCTGTGCGACCTGATCGCGCCCGTACTTTCCCTGCACATAGCGGATCACCTCTTCACGGCGATCCTGACAGAAATCGATATCGAAATCGGGCATCGAGACGCGATCCGGGTTGAGGAAGCGTTCGAAAAGCAGAGAGAATCGCAACGGATCGACGTCGGTGATGGTAAGCGCATAGGCGACGAGAGAACCGGCACCGGAACCGCGGCCCGGCCCGACCGGAATGCCATGGGCCTTCGCCCATTTGATAAAGTCCGCAACGATCAGGAAGTAACCTGGGAATTTCATGCGGGTGATGATGCCGATCTCATATTCGAGCCGTTCGGCATATTGTTCCGTCGTATAGCCTTCTGCGAGACCTGCTGTCTCAAGCCGCATCTTCAGGCCGTCACGGGCCTGGCGCGCCAGCTCGTCGGCCTCTGCCTGAACGGCCGCCTCCGGATCATCGGATTCCCCGGTAAACCGCGGCAGGATCGGCTTGCGGGTCTGCGTGTACCAGCTGCAACGCTCTGCAATTTCGACCGTGTTGTCGAGCGCTTCCGGCAGATCGGCAAAAAGTGCGGTCATTTCCGCACGGCTTTTCAGATGATGGTCCGGCGTCAGACGGCGACGATCATCGTTTGAGAGAATCTGGCCTTCCGCAATGGCCAGAAGTGCGTCATGAGCCTCGAAGTCTTCCGCCTTGAGAAAGAAAGCCTCGTTGGTGGCCACCAAAGGCAGATCCATCTCATAGGCAAGCGCAACCGTCTTTGCTTCAAGCATGCGGTCGTAGCCTGCCTGACGCTGCAACTCGACATAAAGCCGGTCGCCAAAGGCTTCCCGCAGGAAAGCAAGCCGCGCCTGTGCCCTGTCGGGACGGTCGGCAGCAAAAGCGCGCCCGATTGGTCCCAGTGCACCGCCGGAAAGAACAATGACATCTTTCGACAATGGCGGTAGCCAGTCCGCTTCGACATGCACCGGATCACCTGCCGGTGTTTCCAGAAACGCGCGGCTGACGAGCCGCACAATATTCGCATAGCCCACTTCCGTTGCCGCGAGCAGCACGATTGGAGCAAGGTCCAGCACAGTCCTGCGATTGACGCTGCGGCCATTATCATTGTGATCGCCGAAGGCAACATCGAGCTGACAGCCGATAATGGGTTGCAAACCGTCTTTCGATGCCTTCTGCGCAAATTCGAGCGCACCGAACAGATTGTTGGTGTCGGTGACCGCGATAGCCGGCGCCTCGTCGGCAATCGCCTGTTTGATGATCTTGCCGAGCGGCAATGCGCCTTCCAGCAAGGAATAGGCCGAGTGTACCCGCAGATGCACAAAACGTGGCGCCAAAGCACCGTCTTTTGCTGCATTGCCTGCTGCCGCATCACTCATTCCATAGACCCCGATCATCTGCCGAGCCGCCCGGATGGACATACATCCGGCGCTCTAAATCCATGCATCCGGCCCTGCGAAAATCGTTTCCGATCTTCAAGCCGATGCCGAAGCCGCCTGATAGCACATTGCTCCAGTGATGGACCACATTGTCCATCGCGGCTGGCGACTCTGTCGCCCGATAATGTCAGTTTCGGGGAATGACGCAGCGATGTCCAGCGGGACTATCGCTACCTTGCGACGGGTTCACAGGAACCCGCAGAGCATTTCCAGTTTTTCCGGAGTTTCTGGCAATGCTCTATCTCTTCATCACATGTCCCGGTGCTCAAGAACGGTTTCCCCGCTTCTGGCAGACATGCTCTATTTCCTTCAAATAGCGCTCACCCAGATGGCGAAAGTTGCGATGAACAGGCTGATCGAGATGAAAGACAGAATGTCGTAGACAAGATCGGTCATTTGGAAAACTCCTCTGTGTTCACGTATGTTTATTTTTTGTTCTATTTTTGTTCCAAAGTCAACACCCGTTCTACAACGGCATTCATTTTAGGGTTTACGAATAGTGAATACACAACCGGCGGCAGGAGCCGGGAAGCAAACGGCAGCTTCTGCCGGTGTCCGCACCTCGCCCTTCGAGACGCCGCCTGCGACGGCTCCTCAGGATGAAGTGCTACCGTGATCCGGAAACTTAAAGATCGACGACCTTGCCGTCCTTCAACGTCACGCGCCGGTCCATGCGGCGGGCAAGTTCATGATTGTGGGTCGCGATCAGGGCCGCAAGCCCCGACTGACGTACGAGGGCCTCCAGAGCGCCGAAGACGTAAGACGATGTCGTCGGGTCGAGATTGCCGGTCGGTTCATCCGCCAGAAGAACGAGCGGCGCGTTGGCAACGGCGCGGGCAATGGCGACGCGCTGTTGCTCGCCGCCGGAAAGTTCCGACGGGCGATGGGACGCGCGCTTGCCGATCTTCATATATTCCAGAAGCTGCTGCGCGCGCTCCGCCGCGGCCTTCTTGGACAGGCCGCGGATCATCTGCGGCATCATCACATTTTCCAGCGCGGAAAATTCCGGCAGGAGATGATGGAACTGATAGACGAAACCGACATCGTTGCGGCGGACCGCCGTGCGCTCGTCATCGGACAATTTGCTGCAGGAACGCCCATCGAGAAAAACGTCCCCATTGTCGGGACGCTCAAGCAGGCCTGCCGTGTGCAGCAATGTCGACTTGCCCGCGCCGGATGGCGCAACAAGCGCAACCATTTCGCCACGGCGAAGCGTGAAATCGGCATCCTTCAGAATGACCAGTTCGCGGTCGGCTTCCTTATAGGCGCGGCCGACCCGCTCCAGCCGCATGATGATTTCAGCCGCCATTTATTCGTACCTCAATGCTTCAACCGGATCGAGCTTGGCAGCGCGCCAGGCTGGAAAAATGGTGGCAATGAATGAAAGCACCAGAGCCATGACGATAACGGAAATCGTTTCACCGGGGTCCATCTTCGCAGGCAACTGGCTCAGGAAATAAAGTTCCGGATTGAACAGTGTCGTGCCCGAGAGCCACGAGAAGAACTCCCGCAGGCGCTCGACATTGAGGCAGACGACAACACCCAGAACAACACCGGCTACCGTGCCGGTGACGCCGATGGCGGCGCCCGTCATCAGGAATATGCGCATCACCGCGCCACGGGTTGCGCCCATTGTTCGCAGGATTGCGATATCGTGCCCCTTGTCCTTCACCAGCATGATAAGGCCGGAAATGATGTTCAGCGCCGCAACGAGCACGATCAGCGTCAGGATCATGAACATGACATTGCGCTCGACTTCCAGCGCCGAGAAGAAAGTCTGGTTGCGCTGGCGCCAGTCGACAAGCGAGAGCTGGCGACCCGCCGCCTCTTCCACCGGCGCGCGCATCGCGTCCACCTTGTCGGGATTATCGACAAAGATTTCAAGCGATTGCACCTTGCCTTCCTGATTGAAGAAGAGCTGCGCCTCGGACAGCGGCATCATCACAATGGAACTATCATATTCCGACATGCCGATCTCGAAGATCGCCACAACAGGATAAGCTTTCACACGCGGATTGACGCCAAACGGCGTCACATCGCCATCCGGCGAAATCACCCGCAACGTATCGCCGATGGAAAGGCCGAGATTTTCCGCCATGCGGGTGCCGATGGCAACACCGCCACTCTGGTCAAAACCTTTCAGCGTACCCTGACGGATATTGCCGGAAACAAGCTTGAGCTTGTCGAGATCCTCTTCACGGAGACCGCGCACCAATGCACCCGTTCCAGCGCCGATATTCCCCTGAACAAGCGCCTGCCCTTCCACCACGGGAATGGCGAACTTGATGCCCGAAATACCGTCGATCCGCTTGATAAGGCTGGCATAATCATCCAGCGGACGATCAATCGGCTGCATGATGAGATGGCCGTTTATGCCAAGAATTCGGGTCAAAAGCTCGGCACGGAAGCCGTTCATCACCGCCATCACGATGATGAGGGTCGCCACGCCCAGCATGATGCCGGTGAACGAAAAACCGGCAATGACCGAGATAAAAGTCTCGCGGCGGCGCGCTCGCAGATATCGCCATGCGATCATCCGTTCGAAAGCCGAGAATGGACCGGACTTCGGTGCCTTTTGGGCTACCTTTTCCTGGTCCCCGGGTTTTGCTGCCGCCGCGTTGCTCATGCTTCTGCCGTCAACAGGTTGATTGCGGCTTCAACGCTCAGATTCTGGCGCTCACCGGTCTTGCGATCCTTGATCTCGACTTCACCGGCAGCGACGCCGCGCGGGCCGACAATCACCTGCGTCGGCAGACCGATCAGGTCCATCGTGGCGAATTTCGCGCCCGGACGGTCATCCGTGTCGTCGAGCAGCGGGTCGACGCCTGCATTGGTCAGCGCCTCATAGAGCTTTTCGCTGACAGCATCGCAGCCCTCGTCGCCCGGCTTCATATTGACGATACCGGCACCGAACGGCGCAATGGCCTTCGGCCAGATGATGCCTGCATCGTCGTGGAAAGCTTCGATGGCTGCCGCGACGAGGCGCGACGGGCCGATGCCGTAGGAACCCATGGAAACCAGATGTTCCTTGCCGTCCGGACCCTGCACTTTCGCGCCCATCGGTTCGGAATATTTCGTGCCGAAATGGAAGATGTGGCCGACTTCGATGCCGCGTGCCGAAACCTGATCCTCCGGCTTGACCTTGGCCCAGTCGGCCTCGTCGTGCATTTCGTCGGTCGCCGCATAAGGCGTTGTCCAGCGCTTGACGATATCGGTCAGCTGCGCATCGTTGCGGAAATCGGTGTCCGCACCCGGCACGGCGAGATCAAGATAGGCCTTGTCGCAGAAAACCTGGCTTTCACCGGTTTCAGCCAGAATGATGAATTCGTGGGAAAGGTCGCCGCCGATCGGGCCGGTGTCGGCGCGCATCGGGATCGCCTGCAGGCCAACCCGCGCAAAAGTGCGCAGATAGGACACGAACATGCGGTAGTAAGCCATTTTCGCGCCCTCATAGTCGAGGTCGAACGAATAGGCATCCTTCATCAGGAACTCACGCGAACGCATCACGCCGAAACGCGGGCGCACTTCGTCGCGGAACTTCCACTGAATGTGATAGAGATTGAGCGGCAGGTCCTTGTAGGAGCGCACATAGGAGCGGAAAATATCGGTGACCATTTCCTCGTTGGTCGGACCGAAGAGCATGTCGCGCTCCTGACGGTCCTGAATGCGCAGCATTTCCTTGCCATAGGCATCGTAGCGACCGCTTTCGCGCCACAGATCGGCGGACTGGATGGTCGGCATCAGAATTTCATTGGCGCCCGCGCGGTTCTGCTCTTCGCGAATGATAGCGCAGACCTTGTTGAGAACCTTCAGACCGATCGGCAGCCAGGCATAAATGCCGGCTGACTGTTGACGGATCATACCCGAACGCAGCATCAGCCTGTGGGAGACGATTTCCGCCTCCTTGGGGTTTTCCTTCAGAATAGGCAAAAAATACCGCGACAGACGCATCGTAACCACCAATCAAGAGGGACTGCCTGACTGCTTCAAGAATCAGGCAAAAATTAAGCATATTCGTCGGTTTCTTACCGGGTTATACACCGGTTGGAAACCCGCATGAAAAAGCTTTCGCGATAGCGGATTTCCCCATCCACAGCCATGAATGTCAGCCGAATGAACCAGAGACGTAAAATGCGGCCTCCAGATTCACATTCAATTTCAATATATTACAGATATATCACCCTCAGTGAGGAAAATTTGCGAAAGAAATATGACGTCATAGAAGATTTTTCGTGACAAAAGCTGTGCAGTTCGCTATTTTTTTCAGCATAAGAGCAACAACGGAATAAAACCGTTGGTTTCACGCGGTCAAAGTCTTGGGAGGATGGATCCAGGCGCGACTTCCGCAGCCGCCAGTCAAATGGAAACGGATCGAACGCGTATTTGATTAGCAAGGCGAAAGCCTTGCTTTTTTTTTGCACTTCCAAAACCTCCATGATTTTCGCATTTCCGCTATTTTATAGGCCGCAATAACACATTGATTTTGTGGGATTTATCGCAGTGCCCTCTGCGCATCCAAGTATTAAATTTCACTTAAGTATAAATCGATTTATTTGAAGAACTTCGCATATGCGAAGGCATCACCGTCTTAAATGACGCCGGGTTGTGACACGTCGGAAATTCAATATGTTACGTGGACAGGCTCAATATGCGGTACAACCTTTGATTGGCGCATCCACGTTTCTTTATATAAAAGAAAGGCTGCCTATTTTTTAGGCAGCCTCTTTAACCCGAGCTGGGATGGTGTAAAATTCAGGTCAGGTCCGGAAAGAAATGCGGAATATCATCGAGGCCGAAACCGCTGACCTGCGTCAAATAATAATAGAGCAGGAAGATGAGCGTGGCGACAATGGTTGTCCGCAAAAAGGCCCGTCCGATGCGCGGCTTGGCCGGAGCGCTGGCGACCGTGCCCAGCGTCACTTCATTTTCTTCGGCCTGCGTACGCAATCCAACCGGCAACAGCGCAAAAAGCGTCGTCCACCAGATTATGAAATAAATCGCGATGCCTGAAACTAGCGACATGATTACACCTCTTCGAGTTCGATCAGTGTACCGTTGAAATCCTTGGGGTGCAAAAACAACACCCGCTTGCCGTGAGCGCCGATCTTCGGCTCTCCATCTCCAAGGATACGCGCGCCTTCAGCCTTGAGACGGTCGCGGGCGGCAATTATGTCCGCAACCTCATAACAGAGGTGATGCATTCCGCCGGAGGGGTTCTTTTCCAGAAAGGTCGCGATGGGAGACCCCTCGCCCAACGGTTCCAGCAATTCGATTTTGGTGTTGCCGACGTCGATGAAAACCACGGTGACGCCATGTTCGGGCAGTGCTTGCGGCTCAGTAACCTTCGCCCCGAGCTTACCGCGATAAAGCGCTGCTGCGGCATCAATATCCGGAACGGCAATCGCCACGTGGTTCAAGCGTTCGAGCATCAGCACCTCCCATGCCGGTCATCTTGCAATCTGTGTGATTACCGTACCCTATTCACGAATACGGTCACCACGGGCTTTTTGCCCCACGCTTCATTTGCCGCAGCGCGGACTGCACGGCGAACGGACTCCCGCACCAGCTCGATATCCTTGCGGCGAACGCGCGGAATGCTGTCGATGGCCTCGATGGCTGCATCCAGCAGAATATCTTCCAACAGGTCGCCCTGCGCGTTTTCTTCCGGCACGCCGAAAGTCACGAGATCGGGCTCGTCGATGATCTTGTGTTCACGGTCCAGCAATACCGAAACGGCGACATGACCGACATAGGCGAGCTTGCGGCGCTCGACCATGCCGATTTCTTCCTCGTCACCGATCAGCTTGCCGTCCTTGTAGATGCGGCCAACCGGCGCTTCGTCGATAATCTCGGCCTTGCCGGGCGCCAGACGCAGCATGTCGCCGTCACGCACCTGCGCAACCTGCCCGATGCCTTCCATCGCGCCAAGCGAGCCTTGGGCAACCAGATGAGCGGCTTCGCCATGCACCGGCACCAGAATTTGCGGGCGAACCCAGGAATACATGCGGCGCAATTCGCTGCGGCGCGGATGGCCCGACACATGCACGAGCGCGTCTTCATCGCCGATGATCTTGATGCCGCGATCGATCAGGCGGTTCTTGATGTCGAGAATGGCCTTCTCATTGCCCGGAATGGCGCGCGATGAGTAGATGACCGTATCGCCAGCGGTGAGCGCGAGGCTGCGCATTTCGTCACGTGCCAGTTTTGCAAGCGCCGCGCGCGGCTCGCCCTGACTGCCGGTGAGGATCATCACCACGTTTTCGCGTGGAATATAGCCATAATCCTCTTCGCTGAGATATTCCGGCAGGCCTTCCATATAGCCAAGCTCGGTCGCAACGGAGATGGCGCGCTTCATCGAGCGACCGACCACCAGCACCTGACGGCCCGCATCGCGCGCCGCTTCGGTAATCGACCGGATACGACCGACATTGGAAGAGAAAGTGGTGATGGCAACACGTCCGCGCGCATTTTCGATCAGTTCGCGCAGGCTTTCGCCCACCTGACGCTCCGATGGAGATTCCCCCTCGCGCAGCGCATTGGTGGAATCGCAGATCAGCGCCAGCACGCCCGCATCACCGAGGGCGCGAAAACGCGCCTCGTCGATAACGGGTCCAAGCGACGGTTCCGGGTCCATCTTCCAGTCGCCTGTGTGCACGACCGTACCGAGCGGTGTCGTAATGGCCAACGAAACCGGCTCGGGAATCGAGTGGGTTACGGCAACCGCTTCGACATTGAAGGGGCCGACTTCGAATTTTTCGCCCGCCTTGTAGATCGTGATCGGAATCTCGGGCGCGCCGTCTTCCGACTGCCGCTTTGCTTCAAGCAGACCGGCAGTGAATGGCGTCGCATAGACCGGAACCTTGAGGCGCGGCCACAGATCGAGCAAAGCACCGAAATGGTCTTCATGCGCATGGGTGATGACGATGCCGCGCAGATTGTGCTTTTCAGCTTCAAGATAGCGGATATCCGGCAGGATGAGATCAGCACCCGGCTGTTCCGGCCCCGCAAAGCTCACACCCATATCCACGACCAGCCATTCACGGTTATCCGCAGGACCGAAGCCATACATGGCCAAATTCATGCCGATTTCGCCTACGCCGCCGAGCGGCAGAAAGACGAGTTCCGTAGTATTGGATCGGGCCATGAAATTTCCTCTGTGATTAGAGCGCGTTCTTGCGGCATCAACTGGACCTAAACTGGTCCTGTTGCAACCCCGGCAAGATGCAATAAAGCAATTATTTGCGTATCGTAGCAGCAGTTCCGAAATAGACATCGCCAGCCGTTACCGCAACCCGTGAACCGTCGTCTTCGCAAATAACAAAGCGGCATGCTTCATCGATTGTCTCAAAACGACCTTCGATAATGCGACCTTCGACCTGCATGGTGACATTCTGGCCGAGGCCATGGGCGCGCTTCAGCCAGCGCTTGCGAATATCGTCGAGACCGCGCCCCTCGTTCCAGACGCGGTAATTGACCGACCAAGCATCCGACAAAGCTGCAAACAGGGTTTCGGCATCGCATTTGCTGCCGAGTGCCTGCAATGCGGTTGCCGGATAAGGCAGATCATCTGGGAAAGCGACAACATTGGTGCCAATGCCGATGGCAACGGCAAACAGGTCCTTAGCCAGAATGGAAGATTCAAGCAGGATGCCGGTCAGTTTGGCGCCGTTGACCAGAACATCATTCGGCCATTTGAGGCCAATTGTCGGCGGCACGGCAGGCCCCGTTGCTGCGAATACGGCATCGAGCGCATCGGCAAGCGACAAGCCGGCAACGAAACCAAGCGTTGCCGCCGTCTTCATTTCATAGGATTCAACAAGAAGCAGCGTGGAGGCAAGATTGCCTTCCGGCGTGGACCAGGCACGGCCCCGCCGTCCACGGCCGCTTTCCTGCCTCTTCGTGACAAGCCAGAGCTTGCCCGGATCACCGCTCGCTGCCCTTTCCAGTGCAACCGCATTGGTGGAACCTACCGTCTCGAAACTTTCGAGACGGTAGCCATCATTTGCCGCGACAGGCGAAAGCGCAAAACTCATCTATGCTTCCGCCTTGTGCATTGGTCAGAAGAACGTCTTGGCTGCGGCTTCGGCAAGTCCGCCAATCGGACCAGCAAGGAAGACGTAGAAGAGCACGAACGCGCCCGTTACGCCAAGAACGAGACGAAGCTCGCCTGCGACCGGAACGAAACCACCCGTCGGCTCATCGAACCACATGATCTTGATCATGCGCAGGTAGTAGAACGCGCCCACGACCGAAGCCACGATACCGATGATGGCGAGCGGCAGGAGACCGACCTGCACAGCTGCGGCGAAGGTGTACCACTTGCCGAAGAAGCCTGCGAGCGGCGGGATGCCAGCGAGCGAGAACAGGAAGATGGTCATGATCGTTGCCAGCACCGGATTGGTGCGGGACAGACCAGCCAGATCCTCAATGCTCTCCACATTGCCGTCTTTGGTGCGCATTGCGAGAATGAACGCGAAGGTTCCGAGCGTCATGGCAAGGTAGATCGCCATGTAGATCATCACGCCCTTCACGCCGATCACCGTTCCGGCGGCCAGACCAACGAGCGCATAGCCCATATGGCTGATCGAGGAATAAGCCATCAGGCGCTTGATGTTGCGCTGGCCGATGGCGGCAAAGGCACCGAGGATCATCGAAGCAAGCGCGATGAAGATCACGACCTGCTGCCAGTCATGGGTGACCGGGGCAAAGGCTTCCGCGACAACGCGGATGATGAGCGCCATGGCGGCCATCTTCGGAGCGGCGGCAAAGAATGCCGTTACCGGGGTCGGCGCGCCTTCATAGACGTCCGGCGTCCACATATGGAACGGAACGGCGGAAATCTTGAATGCCAGACCGGCCAGAATGAAGACCAGACCGAACACTAGGCCCAGTTCGCGCTGTCCGCCGGAGACGGCCTGCGCGATTTCGGCAAAGCCGATATGGCCGGTATAACCATAGACGAGCGAAATACCGTAAAGCAGCATACCCGAGGACAGCGAACCGAGAACGAAATATTTCAGGCCGGCTTCCGTCGAGCGGACGCTATCGCGGTTGAACGCTGCCAGAACGTAAAGCGCCAGCGATTGCAGTTCGAGACCCAGATAAAGCGACAGCATGTTGGATGCGGAAACCATCAGCAGCATGCCGAGCGTGGAAATCACGATCAGGACCGGAAATTCGAACTTGTCGAATTTTTCCGCCTTGGCGAAGCCGACCGACATCACCAATGTCACGATGGAGCCGATCAGCGTCAGCACCTTCATGAAGCGGCTGAAACCGTCTGTGACGATGGCGCCGCCGAATGCGGCGCCGTTCGTCGGGAAAAGGACAACCAGTGCCAGCGCCGCAATAAGCACCGCGACGGATAATCCGTTGACGAGCGTGGCCGCCCGCTCGCCGGAGAACACGCCAATCATGAGCAGTGCCAAGGCGCCCACAGCAAGGAGAACCTCCGGTGCTGCAAGGGTCAGATGAGCTATGAGATCAGTCTGCATGACCTACGCCTTTATTTCTTACTGTGCCAGCACGGCGCTCGCGGTGCCCGCGAGTGCTGCGTCATAATGTTGGACCAGGGCGTTCACGGCACCGGCGGTCACATTGAAGACCGGGGTCGGATACACACCGAAGAAGATGGTGAGCGCCACAAGCGGGTAGAGAATGATCTTCTCACGCGGGCTCAAGTCGAGGAGCGCCTTCAGGCTTTCCTTGGTCAATGCGCCGAAGACCACCTGACGGTAGAGCCAGAGCGCATAAGCGGCCGAGAGGATGACGCCCGTGGTTGCGAACAGTGCTACCCAGGTATTGACCCGGAACACACCGAACAGCGTCAGGAATTCACCGATGAAGCCCGAAGTACCCGGCAGGCCGACATTCGCCATCGTGAAGATGAGGAAGGCCACCGCATATTTCGGCATATTGTTCACCAGACCGCCAAACGCCGCAATCTCGCGGGTATGCATACGATCATAGATCACGCCGACGCAGAGGAAGAGCGCGGCCGACACGATACCATGCGACAGCATCTGGAAGATGGCGCCCTGGATACCCTGCTCGTTGGCCGCGAAGATACCCATGGTCACATAGGCCATGTGCGCAACCGACGAATAGGCGATCAGCTTCTTCATGTCTTCCTGCACCATCGCGACGAGCGAGGTGTAGATGATGGCGATGACCGACAGCGCGAAGATGAAGGGTGCGAAGTCGGCGGAAGCCAGAGGGAACATCGGCAGCGAGAAACGGATGAAACCGTAACCGCCGAGCTTCAGGAGAATACCGGCCAGAATGACCGAGCCTGCCGTCGGCGCTTCAACGTGCGCGTCCGGCAACCAGGTATGGACCGGCCACATCGGCATCTTCACCGCGAAGGATGCGAAGAAAGCGAGCCATAGCCATGTCTGCATCCCCGCCGGGAAGTCGTACTTCAGCAGCTCCACGATATTCATCGTGCCAGCCTGCCAGTACATGGCCATGATGGCGATGAGCATCAGCACGGAGCCCAGAAGCGTATAGAGGAAGAACTTCAAGCTCGCATAGACGCGACGCTTGCCGCCCCATACGCCGATGATGATGAACATCGGGATAAGGCTTGCTTCGAAGAACACGTAGAACAGGAACAGGTCGAGCGCGCAGAACACGCCGATCATCAGCGTTTCCAGAATGAGGAACGCGATCATGTATTCCTTGACGCGCTTTTCGACCGATACCCAGCTTGCGAGAATGCAGAAGGGCATGAGGAAAGCGGAAAGCACCACGAACAGGACGGAGATACCGTCCACGCCCATGTGGTAGCTAATGCCGCCACCCATCCAGTCGACCTGCTCGACCATCTGGAAGCCAGCGTTCGAATTGTCGAACCCTGCCCAGACGACGAGCGACAGGATGAAGACGAATATCGTCGTCAGCAAAGCGACATTGCGGATATTGCGACGCGAAGCCTCGCTGTCGTCCTTGATCAGAAGGATCAGTAACGCGCCGACGAGCGGCAGAAACGTGACCGTTGAGAGAATTGGCCAGTCGGTCATCAGAAAGAGCTCCCGAGCATCATCCAAGTGACGAGCGCGGCGACGCCGATCAGCATCGCGAATGCGTAGTGATAAAGGTATCCGGACTGCATCTTGACGACACGGTTGGTGACATCGAGCACGCGAGCCGAAATGCCATCCGGGCCGAAGCCGTCAATAAGCCAGCCGTCGCCGCCCTTCCAGAACAAGCGGCCGAGCCAGCGAGCCGGACGTACGAAGAGGAAGTCGTACAGTTCGTCGAAGTACCACTTGTTGAGAAGGAACTGGTAGAGGCCACGGTGACGGGCAGCCAGCGCCTTCGGCGTTTCCGGCGAGCGGATATAGAATATCCAGGCGACGATGAAGCCGAGAACCATCGAAATGAACGGCGACAGCTTAACCCACAGAGGAACATGGTGGTATTCCTCAAGGATCTGGTTGGCAGCCGAGGTGAACAGCGCGCCCTTCCAGAATTCGGCATATTCGTGACCGAAGAAGAGTTCCTTGAACACGACACCGGCAAAGAGTGCACCGACGCCGAGGATCAGCAGCGGAACGAACATGACGGCAGGCGATTCATGGACGTGATGCATGACTTCCGCCGAAGCGCGCGGCTTGCCGTGGAAGGTCATGAAAATCAAACGCCATGAATAGAAGCTCGTGAAGAGTGCGGCAATGATGAGAAGCGTCGAAGCGTAGCCGCTGGCAGCACTGTGCGAAGCGAAGACGGATTCGATGATCGCATCCTTGGAGAAGAAGCCTGCGGTGCCGATAACTGTGCCCGGAATACCGAGGCCCGTAATGGCAACCGTACCGATGACCATCATCCAGTAGGTGATGGGGATCAGCTTGCGCAGGCCGCCCATGCGACGCATGTCCTGCTCTTCCGAAACGGCATGGATAACCGAACCGGCGCAAAGGAACAGAAGCGCCTTGAAGAAAGCGTGCGTGAACAGGTGGAACACGGCGGCGCCATAAGCGCCGACGCCGAGTGCCGCAAACATATAGCCGAGCTGCGAACAGGTCGAATAGGCGATCACGCGCTTGATGTCGTTCTGCACGAGGGCGACCGTTGCTGCAAAGAAGGCAGTGGTGGCGCCGATGATGGTAACGACCAGAAGAGCGGTCTGCGACAGTTCAAAGATCGGCGACATGCGGGCGACCATGAACACGCCCGCGGTAACCATGGTAGCGGCGTGAATGAGAGCCGAAACCGGGGTCGGGCCTTCCATGGCGTCCGGAAGCCAGGTGTGCAGCAGGAACTGCGCCGACTTGCCCATCGCGCCCATGAAGAGCAGCAGGCAGGTGATGGTGATCGCGCCCTGCTTGTCGAGCTGATAGCCGAGGAAGTTCAGAACGACCTGGTTGGCATCGGCAGCGCCTTCAGCCGGCAGGTAATTGGCGGCTGCTGCGAAGATCGTGTTGTAGTCGACCGACTGGAACAGCGCGAACACGCCGAAGATGCCGAGCAGGAAGCCGAAGTCACCAACGCGGTTGACGACGAAGGCCTTCATGGCGGCGGCGTTGGCCGAAGGCTTCTGGAACCAGAAACCGATCAGGAGGTAGGAAGCCAGACCCACGCCTTCCCAGCCGAAGAACATCTGGACCAGATTGTCCGACGTGACCAGCATGAGCATGGCGAAGGTGAAGAGCGACAGATAGGCGAAGAAGCGCGGACGGTGCGGATCGTGGTGCATATATCCAATGGAATAGATGTGCACGAGAGCCGACACCGAGTTCACCACGACCAGCATGACGCCGGTGAGCGTATCGATGCGCAATGCCCAGTCGAAGGAAAGCGTGCCCGACGTCACCCAGTGAAGAACCGGGATGCGGACGGTTTCCGCGTCAGGCCCAAGCGGAATCTGGAAGAACACGACCCATGACAGGATCGCGACGACGACCATGAAACCGGAAGTGATGTATTCGCTCGCCTTGGCTCCAATCTGATTGCCGAAGAGACCGGCAATCAGGAAGCCGAGAAGCGGAAGGAAGACGATCGCGTAATAGAGCATTTGCCCGTCAACCTTTCATAACATTGACGTCTTCCACCGCGATGGAACCGCGATTACGGAAGAAAACAACGAGAATTGCCAGACCGATGGCTGCTTCAGCAGCCGCAACAGTCAGAACGAAAAGGGCGAAGACCTGCCCGACCATGTCGCCGAGCTGGCTGGAGAACGCCACGAAGTTGAGATTGACCGACAGAAGGATCAATTCGATCGACATCAGGATAACGATGACGTTCTTGCGGTTCAAAAAGATGCCGAAGACGCCAAGCGTAAACAGGATGGCCGAAACGGTGAGATAGTGGGCGATACCGATTTCCATATGCTTATCCTCAGATGCCTTTGCCCGTATCGACTTGTCTGATCTCGATCGCCGTTTCGGGCGTGCGAGCTACCTGGGCCGGGATGGACTGGCGCTTGACATTCGGCTTGTGCCGCAGCGTCAGAACGATGGCGCCGATCATCGCGACCAGAAGGACGAGACCAGCAACCTGGAAGTAGAAGACGTAGTCGGTGTAGAGAATGTCGCCCAGAGCAGCGGTGTTGGTCCGCTCGGCGATATTCGGGATCGGCACAGCACCCTGCCCCAGCTTCGGTGCAAACATGTTGCTTGCAAACACGAAGATCAGTTCGCCAAGCAGGATGAGGCCGACCAGAGCGCCAACCGGTGCATATTGCAACGCGCCGCGCTTCAGTTCGGAGAAATCCACATCCAGCATCATGACGACGAAGAGGAAGAGCACCGCCACTGCGCCGACGTAAACGACGAGCAGGATCATGGCGAGAAACTCGGCCCCCGTCAGCAGGAACAGAGCTGCCGCATTGAAGAATGTGAGGATCAGAAACAGCACCGAATGCACGGGGTTGCGTGCCGCGATCACCATGAACGCGGATGCGATCATGATGAAGGCGAACAGATAGAAAAACGCTGCCGCAATACCTGTCAGCATGGGGATCCCCCAACACCTTTCCGTGAGCAGAGCCTTATTGCCTTGCTCGCTTTAGTCTTTGTTTGCCGCGAATATTCGCGAAACCTAAATTCCGGCAACAAGATGGGCCGCCCCTTCCTGTTGCCGCTTTTCAAACCGGATGCCGAAACGAGGTTTCAGCAAAACCAATCAGCGATATGGCGCATCCATCGCGATATTACGCGCGATTTCACGTTCCCAACGGTCGCCATTGGCAAGGAGCTTGTCCTTGTCATAGTAGAGTTCTTCGCGGGTTTCGGTCGCGAATTCGAAATTCGGACCTTCCACGATGGCATCCACCGGGCATGCTTCCTGGCAGAAACCGCAATAGATGCACTTCACCATGTCAATGTCGTAGCGCACCGTACGGCGGGTGCCGTCATTGCGGCGCGGACCGGCCTCGATGGTAATGGCCTGCGCCGGGCAGATCGCCTCGCAAAGCTTGCAGGCAATGCAGCGTTCTTCACCGTTCGGATAACGGCGCAGCGCATGTTCGCCACGGAAACGCGGCGAGACCGGACCCTTTTCATGCGGGTAATTCAACGTCGCCTTGGGCGCGAAGAACTGGCGCATCGAAAGGAAAAACGCACCAACAAATTCCTTGAGAAGGAGCGATTTGGCTGCTTGAGCGAATGAAGTCATTTTTATTACTCCTTACGCCAGACCGAAGACTTTGAGGAAGGTCGCGGTCGCGACAACCATGAAGAGCGAGATCGGCAGGAACACTTTCCAGCCAAGGCGCATCAGCTGGTCGTAGCGGTAACGCGGAACGAAAGCCTTCACCATTGCGAAGAGGAAGAAGCAGAAGCAGAGCTTCAGCATGAACCAGATGATGCCCGGAACCCAGTTGAGGAACCAAACGTCCACCGGAGGCAGCCAGCCGCCGAGGAACAGAACGGTCATCAGGGCACACATCAGCGTGATCGCCACATATTCGCCGAGGAAGAAGAGAAGGAACGGCGTGGACGAATATTCGATCATATGACCGGCCACGAGTTCGGATTCAGCTTCAACAAGGTCGAATGGCGGGCGATTTGTTTCAGCAAGTGCCGAAATGAAGAAGATCACGAACATCGGGAACAGAGCCAGCCAGTTCCAGTCAAGGAACGAACCCGGAAGGCCAAGCATGGTGCCGAGGCCGGTATTCTGCGAAAGCACGATGTCGGTCAGGTTGAGCGAGCCAACCGTCAGCAGAACCGTGACGATCACGAAACCGATGGAGACTTCGTAGGAAACCATCTGCGCAGCGGAACGAAGCGCACCGAGGAACGGATATTTCGAGTTCGATGCCCAGCCGCCCATGATCACGCCATAAACCTCAAGCGAAGAAATGGCGAAGATATAGAGAATGCCGACATTGATGTTGGCGATGGCCCAGCCTTCATTGACCGGAATGACCGCCCAGGTTGCCATTGCGAGAACGGCGGAGACGAAAGGCGCAAGGAGGAAGACACCCTTGTTTGCGCCAGACGGGATGATCGGTTCCTTGAAGACGAACTTCAACAAGTCGGCAAATGCCTGGAACAGACCCCAGGGACCGACAACGTTCGGGCCGCGACGAAGCTGCACCGCTGCCCAGATCTTGCGATCTGCGTAAAGCAGGTAAGCGACGACGATCAGCAATACGACGAGCAGAACGACCGACTTCAGCGCTATGATAAGCGCGGGCAAGACGTAAGCTGCAAAAATTCCTTCCATTGTTCCGTCTCTCTCTCGCTTACTCAGCTGCCTGTTGGAAGCCGCCGGCCGCGAGCGCCGAGCATTCAGCCATGACAGCGGAAGCGCGCGCGATTGGGTTCGTCAGGTAGAAGTCCTTGACCGGGGAAACGAACGCAGCGCCGTTGCCCAGGTTGGATGCCTTAGCTGCCAGCGCGACGAGATCGTCGGCGGAAGCAGGCGTGATGGTGTCGATAGCCAGCATATGCGGATAATCGGCATAGAGCTTGGCGCGAAGCTGCTGCAACGAATCGAACGGCAAACGCTTGCCAAGGCTGTCCGAAAGAGCGCGCAGGATTGCCCAGTCTTCCTTTGCCTCGCCCGGCGCGAAACCGGCGCGGCTGCCAAGCTGCACCCGACCTTCGGTGTTGAGCCAGGTGCCCGACTTTTCCGTATAGGCTGCGCCCGGCAGGATCACGTCGGCGGCGTGTGCACCGGCATCGCCGTGCGTGCCGATGTAAACGACGAAGCTCGAGCCCTTTCTGGTCATGTCGAGTTCGTCTGCGCCGAGCAGGAACACGACATCCAGATTGCCCAGCATGTCGCCAGCCGCCTTGCCGCCCTCACCCGGCACGAAGCCGAGGTCCAGAGCGCCAACGCGCGAAGCGGCAGTGTGCAGAACGGAGAAGCCGTTCCACTCGTCCTTGATCGCGCCAACGTCCTGAGCAAGCTTGGCGGCGGTCGAAAGAACCGCGCGGCCATTCTCGCCGGTGAGCGCGCCCTGACCGATGATAATCAGCGGACGTTCGGCCTTGGCCAGCACGTCGCGGAATGCGTGTTTGCCGGAAGCTACAGCCGCGAGCGTTTCAGCGCCAGCGCCCAGATATTCGTAATCGTAACGCAGTTCAGCCTGTTCGCCGATCAGGGCGACCGGGAAATGGCCCATGCGCTGACGCTTGCGGATGCGAGCGTTCAGAACAGCAGCTTCAACGCGCGGATTGGAACCGATGATGAGCAAAGCATCAGCGTTTTCAATGCCTTCAATCGTCGAGTTGAAGAGATAGGTTGCACGCCCCAGAGCCGGATCGAGAGCAGCGCCATCCTGACGGCTGTCGATATTGGCAGTGCCGAGCGAAGCCATCAGGCCCTTCAGCGCATAGATTTCTTCAACCGAAGCCAGATCGCCAGCGACTGCGCCGATTTTGTCGGCGGAAGCTGCGGAAACCTTGGCGGCAATGGCGGCAAAAGCTTCCGGCCACGATGCTGCGACCAGACGGCCATCCTTGCGAACATATGGGCGGTCGAGGCGCTGGGTGCGCAGGCCGTCCCAGATGAAACGGGTCTTGTCGGAAATCCACTCTTCGTTCACCGCTTCATTGACACGCGGCATGACGCGCATCACTTCGCGGCCACGGGTGTCAACACGGATGTTCGATCCGACCGCATCCATCACGTCGATGGTTTCGGTCTTGTTCAATTCCCACGGACGAGCCTGGAACGCGTAAGGACGCGAGGTCAGAGCGCCAACCGGGCAAAGATCGATAACGTTGCCCTGCAGTTCCGACGTCATGGCGCGTTCGAGATAGGTGGTGATCTCGGCGTCTTCGCCACGACCGATGAGGCCGAGTTCGGAAATGCCTGCAACTTCCGTCGTAAAGCGGACGCAGCGCGTGCAGTGGATGCAGCGCGTCATCACCGTCTTGACGAGCGGGCCGATATATTTGTTTTCAACGGCACGCTTGTTCTCGCGATAACGCGAGCCGTCGGTGCCGAAAGCCATTGCCTGATCCTGCAGATCGCACTCGCCGCCCTGATCGCAGATCGGGCAATCCAGCGGGTGGTTGATGAGCAGAAATTCCATCACGCCTTCGCGGGCCTTCTTGACCATCGGCGTGTTGGTGAAGATTTCAGGCGCTTCGCCATTCGGGCCGGGACGCAGATCGCGCACGCCCATGGCGCAGGATGCCGCCGGCTTCGGCGGTCCGCCCTTTACTTCAACCAGACACATACGGCAGTTTCCGGCGATGGAAAGCCGTTCGTGGAAACAGAAACGCGGCACTTCCGCGCCTGCGGCTTCGGCAGCCTGAAGGAGCGTATAGTGATCGGGTACTTCGATCTCTGTGCCGTCAACCTTGATCTTTGCCATCGCTTATCCAAACCTGCGGCTTATGCCGCATCTTCCAGATCTCAAACTCTTGTCCCTGCCCTGACAGGTCTGCCGGGCAGGCTCACACAACTTATTCAGCCGCTTCCAGACGGATATTGCGGCTCTGAACGGCGTTGCGGGTATAATCGTCAATGCGCTTTTCAATTTCCGGACGGAAATTGCGGATCAGACCCTGAATGGGCCATGCAGCCGCATCGCCAAGCGCGCAGATCGTGTGACCTTCAATCTGCTTGGTCACGTCGAACAGCATGTCGATTTCACGCTTCTGCGCGTTACCCTTGACCATGCGTTCCATCACGCGCCACATCCAGCCGGTGCCTTCACGGCACGGCGTGCACTGGCCGCAGCTTTCATGCTTGAAGAACGCTGCCAGACGGGCAATCGCCTTGATGATGTCGGTGGACTTGTCCATGACGATCAGGCCGCCGGTGCCGAACGACGATTTCTTGTCGCGCATTCCGTCAAAGTCCATGATGGCATCCATCATGTCTTCGCCCTTGATGACCGGGCACGATGCGCCGCCGGGAATAACCGCCAGCAGATTGTCCCAGCCGCCGCGAATGCCGCCGCCATGCTTTTCGATCAGATCGCGGAACGGAATGCCAAGGCCTTCCTCCACGACGCAAGGCGTGTTCACATGGCCCGAAATCTGGAACAGCTTCGTGCCGACATTGTTCGGGCGTCCGATGGACGAGAACCAGGCCGCGCCGCGCCGCAGGATAGTCGGTGCAACTGCAATCGATTCCACGTTGTTCACGGTCGTCGGGCAGCCATAAAGGCCCATATTCGCAGGGAATGGCGGCTTCAGACGCGGCTGGCCCTTCTTGCCTTCAAGGCTTTCAAGCAGAGCCGTTTCTTCGCCGCAGATGTAAGCGCCAGCGCCGTGGGATACGAGAACATCCATATCCCAGCCGCACTTGTTGCCCTTGCCCAGCAGACCGGCTTCGTAGCACTCGTCGATTGCTGCCTGCAGGGCTTCACGCTCACGCATGAATTCACCGCGAATATAAATATAGGCGGTGTGTGCGCCCATGGCGCAACCGGCAATCAGGCAGCCTTCGATCAGCGTATGCGGATCGTGGCGCAGAATTTCGCGGTCCTTGCAGGTGCCCGGTTCGGATTCGTCGGCATTGACGACCAGATAATGCGGGCGACCGTCGTTCTGCTTGGGCATGAACGACCACTTGAGACCCGTCGGGAAGCCAGCGCCGCCGCGGCCACGCAGGCCCGACGCCTTCATCTCGTCGATGATCCAGTCACGGCCCTTTTCGACCAAGCCCTTGGTGTTGTCCCAATGGCCGCGCGCCATGGCACCCTTCAGGGACTGATCCTTGAAGCCGTAAATATTGGTGAAGATGCGATCTTTATCAGCCAGCATGTCTCACCTGTTTCCGTTCGTGTTTGCCAATATCGAAGTCATCATACCGGCTTCTTTCCGAATACCTTGATGTATTCCTCGACGCCGCCCTTGGCCAAAGCCTTAGCCTGCTTTACCCAATCTTCGCGCTCGATGCGACCATGGAAGCTGAGATAACCGTCGACCCATTCGCGCTCGGCCTTCTTCCAGGAAGCGACCTGCTTGAAGGTGAAGATGCCCAGCTCATGCAGGGTTTCCTCGATCTTCGGGCCAACGCCGGAGATCAGCTTCAGATCGTCAACCGCTTCCGGGCGCTCCATGGCAATCGGACGATTGGCATCGTCGAGCTTGAAAGCCTGCTTGCTATCGACCGATGCTGCCTTTTCCGCTGCCTTCGACACCTTGACGTCCGAAGGCGTCTTGAGCGCCGGATCGGTTTCAGGTGCATTGGTCACAGGCTTTGCAGCGTTGGACGGAGCGACGTTCTTCGCTTCCTCGGCAGCTTTTGCAGCAGCTTCCGCCTTTGCCTTTTCCTCAGCTTCGGCCTTCGCCTTGGCTGCGGCGGCATCGGATGCCTTGCGGGTTTCAAGACCGACCTTCTTGTAGTCGAGATCTTCGGTCAGAGCGGTCAGGCCGTTGAGCGGCTCAGACGTCACACGATCAATCTGCGGACCTGGTTTAACGCTGTCACCCTTACCAGCTTCGAAAGCGTCGATGATTTCGGCAAGGCGTTCCGGCGTCAGATCTTCATAAGCGTCCTTGAAGATCATGACCATCGGCGCATTGGCGCAAGCGCCCTGGCATTCCACTTCTTCCCACGACAGGGTTCCGTCGGCATTGAGCTCGAACGGGTCGTGGTTGATCTTGTGACGGCAGACATCCATCAGCGCTTCCGAACCGCGCAACATGCATGGCGTGGTGCCGCAAACCTGAATGTGCGCGCGTGTGCCAACCGGCTTCAGCTGGAACTGCGTATAGAAAGTCGCGACTTCCAGAACGCGGATCAGTGGCATGTCGAGCATGGCGGCGACATATTCGATCGAAGCCTTCGTGACCCAGCCCTGTTGTTCCTGCGCACGCATGAGCAGCGGAATGACAGCCGACTGCTGACGGCCTTCGGGGAATTTTGCAATCGTCTTGTGCGCCCAAGCCTCATTTTCCGCGCTGAACGCGAAAGTAGCTGGCTGGACGGCATCATCTGCGAGACGGCGAACGGACATCAGCGGTCAACCTCACCAAACACGATATCGAGCGAGCCAAGAATTGCCGACACGTCGGCCAGCATATGGCCGCGGCACAGGAAATCCATGGCTTGAAGATGGGCAAAGCCCGGAGCGCGCAGCTTGCAGCGATAAGGCTTGTTGGAGCCGTCCGAGACGAGGAAGACGCCAAATTCGCCCTTCGGGGCTTCAACTGCCGCGTAAACTTCACCGGCAGGCACGTGGTAGCCTTCCGTGTAAAGCTTGAAGTGGTGGATGAGCGCTTCCATCGAGCGCTTCATCTCGCCGCGCTTCGGCGGCACGATCTTGTTGTCGGTGTTGGAAACCGGACCGACGCGCTCCTTGCCGAGCAGAAGATCGACGCACTGGCGCATAATGCGCGCCGACTGGCGCATTTCTTCCATGCGGATCAGGTAGCGGTCGTAGCAGTCGCCGTTCTTGCCGACCGGGATGTCGAATTCCATCTCGTGGTAGCACTCGTAAGGTTGCGACTTGCGCAGATCCCATGCAGCGCCCGAACCACGAACCATGACGCCCGAGAAGCCCCATGCCCATGCGTCTTCCAGCTTCACGACGCCGATATCGACGTTACGCTGCTTGAAAATGCGGTTCGGCGTGATGAGGTCATCAAGATTTTTAAGCGTGGTGAAGAACGGATCGATCCATTTTCCGATGTCTTCCACGAGCTGATCCGGCAGATCCTGATGGACGCCGCCCGGACGGAAATAGGCCGCGTGCATACGCGCGCCGCAGGCGCGTTCGTAGAACACCATCAGCTTTTCGCGCTCCTCGAAGCCCCAGAGCGGCGGCGTCAGCGCGCCAACGTCCATGGCCTGCGTGGTCACGTTGAGAAGATGGTTCAGGATACGGCCGATTTCCGAATAGAGAACGCGGATAAGCTGACCGCGCTTCGGCACATCGATGCCGAGCAGGCGTTCGACGGCAAGCGCATAGGCGTGCTCCTGATTCATCGGCGCCACGTAATCGAGGCGGTCGAGATAAGGCACAGCCTGAAGATAGGTCTTGGCTTCCATCAGCTTCTCGGTGCCGCGATGCAGCAGGCCGATATGCGGATCGACGCGTTCGACGACTTCGCCGTCGAGTTCAAGCACCAGACGCAGCACACCGTGCGCGGCAGGATGCTGCGGACCGAAGTTAATATTGAAATTGCGGACCTGAGTCTCAGCCATGTTCAGCTTCCTGTTTGGCTGCAAGAGCCGCCAAGAACGCCTCGCCGGTCATCCGGTGGGTGTCATTGGCAAAATCGTAATTCGCAGGCTTGTTATCGATGAAGATTTCTTCGGCGAAATGGAACCGTTCCGGCTCGGCGAAAGCCTGCATCGAAACGACCGTCATTCCATCATGGACACCGCGCCAGAACAGCGAAGAACCGCACGTCGAGCAGAAGCAGCGCTCACCCCATTCCGAGGAGGAATAGATCGTCAGGGCAGCTTCGTCCTCGATCTCGACGGACGTGCCGCAATTAACGGCCATAAATGTACCGCCCGACCATTGCCGGCACATGCTGCAATGGCAGACATCCATTTCCATCTTGACCGGAACGGCGGTGAATTTCACCGCTCCGCAAAGACATTGACCGTTCAATCTTTCGCCTGCGCCCATGAGTCTGCCCTCAGTTCGCCTTTGCTTTCTCATCGCCCGGCAGAACGTAATCCGTCCCTTCCCATGGCGAGAGAAAATCGAAATTGCGGAATTCCTGGCGCAGTTGCACAGGCTCATAGACGACGCGCTTCAGCTCGTCGTTGTAACGAACTTCAACGAAGCCGGTGAGCGGGAAGTCCTTGCGCAGCGGATGGCCTTCGAAACCGTAATCGGTCAGGATGCGGCGCAAATCCGGATGACCGGAGAACAGAACGCCGTACATATCGTAGGTTTCACGCTCGAACCATTCAGCACCGACGAAGACCGGCACTGCGGAAGGCACCAGCGTATCTTCGTCAGCCTGTACCTTGACGCGAATGCGCTGGTTCTGGCGCGGAGACATCAGCTGGTAAACGACATCGAAGCGCTTGGCGCGCTGCGGATAGTCGACGCCCGAAATATCCGTCAGGTTGACGAACTGGCATTGCACATCGTCACGCAGGAAGGTCAGAACGCTGATGATGCTCGCGGCCGGAACCGAAAGCGTCAACTCGCCATAAGCAAGCTTCGCCTCTTCGATCACGTCGCCGAGGCGTTCCTTGATGTAACCGGAAAGTTCACCGAGAGCTTCTTCGCTCATTTTCCTAACTTCCTTATTTAGAACTCACACTGCACTTGCCTTGGGAGACTTTTGGGAGAAATCCCACGCGGCGGTGTCAGTCGAACCCTAACAAAACCTGTATGGCGCAAACCGGTCCAGAGACCGGATTAACGCTCGATCGTACCCGTGCGGCGAATCTTCTTCTGGAGAAGAAGAATGCCGTAAAGCAGCGCTTCAGCGGTCGGAGGGCAGCCCGGAACATAGATGTCGACCGGAACCACGCGATCGCAGCCACGCACCACCGAATAGGAATAGTGGTAGTAACCGCCGCCATTAGCGCAGGAACCCATCGAGATAACGTAACGCGGCTCCGGCATCTGGTCGTAGACCTTGCGGAGCGCGGGCGCCATCTTGTTGGTCAGCGTGCCTGCAACGATCATCACGTCGGACTGACGCGGCGATGCACGCGGGGCGATACCGAAACGTTCAGCGTCATAACGCGGCATGGAAATGTGCATCATTTCCACGGCGCAGCATGCGAGACCGAAGGTCATCCACATCAGCGAACCGGTACGCGCCCAGGTAATCAGGGCGTCAGCGGAGGTGACGATGAATCCCTTGTCGGAAAGCTCGCTGTTCAGATCGTTGAAGAATGCATCGTCGGAACCGACAGGCTTGCCCGTGCGCGGGTCAAGAATGCCCTTCGGCTGCGGAGCCACGAGCGTTGTGTTGGCTGTGGTCAATCCCATTCCAGCGCTCCCTTCTTCCATTCATAAATGAAGCCGATGGTCAGAACGCCAAGGAACACCATCATCGACGCAAAGCCGAACCAGCCGATTTCACCAAAGGACACAGCCCATGGGAAAAGGAAGGCGACTTCCAGATCGAAGATGATGAAGAGAATCGACACCAGATAGAAACGGATGTCGAATTTCATGCGGGCGTCATCGAAGGCATTGAAGCCGCACTCGTAAGCAGAAAGCTTTTCGGGGTCGGGCTGTCTATATGCGACGAGGAACGGCGCAACCAGAAGGGCTACACCAATTACCATCGCGATGCCGAGAAAGATGACGATCGGCAAATAGGAACTTAAAAGCTCGTTCATGGTCCTTTATCCGGCTTGAATACGAGGCTGCGCCGCCTGTCATAAGCTTTTTGGGGCCGACGACCATGCGACACATTGCATCTGTGCATCCTCGTCGCCCCAAGCAGCTTCAAAAGGCATGCCGTGCGAACTAAGCGCTTTTCGCCCGGACGGTTATCGCAGCGCGTGCGCAAGCGCAACCCCTCCGGCACTATCTGTTGGGCAAAGACGAGCCAAGATGCTTAACAAGACACGGCATCAAGCCCGTTTACCCCACAGAAACCCCGTATAACATGAAAAGATCATAATTTCGTGAGGAAAAGTCGCACCCTCATCCCCGCCAACTGGTCTGATTCCGACATTGGCATCCGTCGGATATTAGAGTTGAGCAAATGTCGGAATCAAAATGACCACTGGTCACTCCATATATCCAGTGGTTTTTGGGAATTTGACGTTTGAAACGAGATTGATAACGGACGGGTATCAAACCACTGGCA
The DNA here is from genome assembly GCF_041929965.1 of Brucella oryzae. Lineage (NCBI taxonomy): Bacteria > Pseudomonadati > Pseudomonadota > Alphaproteobacteria > Hyphomicrobiales > Brucellaceae > Brucella > Brucella oryzae. The sequence continues at coordinate 85,996 of NZ_JBHEEO010000007.1, forward strand.
ATTATCGGGAGAATCAATGGCCTGCAATTTGGGTATGAAAGCAGTGGGTTTCGGCACTCGCAGTTAGATAAACTCAAGGAGCAGCGGAAGCCGTCACCCCGACTAGTCTGCCCGGCAGATAAAGCACAAGCGATGCGGCTCCCTTGATTGCAGAAGCACCGTCTGCCAGCACCGCTTGCCCTGTCGTTTGGTTTTCCCGTCCGTTCAAAGCGCCCAGCGAAAGAGTGCCGTCACTGACCAGAGCCATGAGCGATGGCGACGATGCAAAGACATTGTGCGCCCCACCATCCACGTCGGTCGCGTCTATCACCGCGATTCCATATTTCTGGAGCGTCGGAATACTGGTGCCGTCCCCTACCCGCGCGTGGCCGCCGGTGATGAAGGAAGAGACACCGAGCGCGCGATCGCTGCGCGATGTCATCACAGCTGTCGGATGCGGCATGGGATCGATATCCTTGATCTGCTTTTCAAAGACATCGAGGTCTATGTCGGGCGCGGCGAGCAACAGAGCGCTGATGCGGCCCAGCACGTTCTTTTCGCCACGCAAGGACAAGGTTCTCAAAGCCTCCATGGTGACGAAGCTGCCCATGGAGTGCCCTAACAGGACAATGTGTTCAGCATTGCTGCGAGCCACAAGTTCCAGCAAGCGCGCCAGACCGTCCCGTGCGAAGTCCGCGCTATCACGATCATAGACATAAAGCCCCAGATCGCCGCCCGACGGCCAGGCATATTCAACCGCCACCGATTTCATCCTGTAGTCATGGACGAATTGCGCCAGACGAAATGTGCTATCGGCAAAATTATTGTTGTAGCCGTGCACAAAGATCAGGATTTCCTTGTCCTTCTGTCCCTGCTTCGCCAGAGCGGCATTCAATTGAGCGAGAAACTGTTCTGCATTGTCATACGGCTGAAATGCCGTGGCAGCGAAATTTTTGGCGGGATCAGGTTTGTAACCGGTCGACTCGACCTGTCCTTTGACATGGGCCGCCGGAATACCGACATCGACCTGCGCAAAATTCAGCGTTTCGGAGCGCTTGGAATTGTAAGGTTGCGAGAAATCATCCGAACGCTGGCGGCTCGTCGCAACATAGATGGGAACCACTGCCGCCGGTTTCGCAGGTTTGACGATGGCGGCATTGGCTGCGGCCACCGATTGCGGGCTTGAATTCGGCCCGTGCCACAGCACGGCGCGGGGTGAGCCACATCCGGCAAGAATCAAAAACGTTGCAAGCACACCAAGAAGAGCGTGTCGGGCCATCGTCGCAGCGATCCGTTCCTGTCATCCGTTTCCACGCGATTGAAAACAGGAAATTCGCTCCATGGCAATGCATTGGCGCAGCCGCCGGCTTTTTGCCATGCAAACCGCTCCGGGGGGCCAATGGTCCGCAGGTGAAAAATTCCGTTCGCATTTACAGGTAAAGTTGGAATGGAACCGTTCCAATTGCTGAAAGCTTTGCGAAGCCATGCCTTCAGATCGCATTCGCCCCAGCTATCATGAAACGCAGTCTCAGCCGAAGCATCGCAAGGAGGTCACGCATGAGCCAGTACCTGCTCGCCAGCGGCGATCTTCTCGCCATTGCAGCGATCATTCTGTCGGTCGCTTATCTGTCCTGGAAGCAATTTTCCAAATAACAAGTGCGCGGCTCGACGAAGTCGCTACGCCTTGGCAATTCCCATGAAGATTCTTGAAGATAAGGCGGTAGCGCCACTTTCGTATCAACGTTCAATCTATCGATTTGTTGAGAGGAAAGTGGCGCGAGTGACGGGGCTCGAACCCGCGACCTCCGGCGTGACAGGCCGGCACTCTAACCAACTGAGCTACACCCGCGCATTTCTCGGCAACCTTGCGGCTGCGTCGCACCGGCGTTTCCGCCCGGTGTGAGCGGTCGTTTAAGGGGTTCTCGAACAAGTGTCAAGCGCGTGTTTGGAGAAGAATTGCGATATTACAAAAATCATTCACAGGACGCATCAACGTCCCTTCGGTATCAGCAATTTGGGTTTGAAAAAGAAGCAAAAACGGCGGTGGGCGCCACTTTCGTGTCAACGGTCAATCTATCGATTTGTTGAGAGGAAAGTGGCGCGAGTGACGGGGCTCGAACCCGCGACCTCCGGCGTGACAGGCCGGCACTCTAACCAACTGAGCTACACCCGCTCATTTCTCGGCAACCTTGCGGCTGCGTCGCACCGGCGTTTCCGTCCGGTGTGAGCGGTCGTTTAAGGGGTTCTCGGACGAGTGTCAAGCAAGGGTCACGAAGAAAGAATAAGAATTTTCGATTTTGCTGCAGAACGCCCGATTTTCGGGCATTTTCAATGACATCAACTTATCCACAAACTCAGTCTGGCTCTCGAATCCAAACCTGTTTCAAGAATCATCCACGTCGCACCTGCCGACAAGCGCCTCCTTACAGCAATTAGCAAACTGCAATTGCCCACTTGATTTCATACCAACTGGTTGGTATTGTATTTATAGGAGTAAGATTATGGCACGCAAACAAAATCCGTTGACCCGGTCCAACCTGCTTGATGCGGCATTGAGCGTTATTCGCACCAAGGGTTACACTGCAACGACGGTTGATGACATCTGCACGAAGGCATCCTTATCGAAAGGCGCTTTCTTTCATCATTTCTCCAGCAAGGAAGATCTGGCGGTAGCCGCCGCGAACTACTGGTCGGAAATGACGGGCGCGTTCTTTGCAGATGCGGCTTACCACGCTCCTGAAGACCCGCTTGAGCGCGTACTGGCCTATGTCGAGCTGCGTAAGCAACTGATTCAAGGCGACCTGCCCGACTTCACCTGTCTCGTCGGCACTATGGCGCAGGAGGTCTACGAGACCAATTCCGTAATTCGGAATGCCTGCTGGGACAGCATTTCAAGCCATGCGGATACGCTTGTTCCCGATATCGCGGCCACGATGGAGCGCTATCCGGCCGCAGGCGATTTCACCGCCGAGAGCCTCGCTCTTCATACCCAGGCCGTTATTCAGGGGGCTTTCATCATCGCCAAGGCCAGCGGCGATCCGCGGCGCGCGGTCGAAAGCATCGACCATCTCAAGCGATATATAAGCCTGCTCTTCAAACAGCCTGCCAACCATTGAACCGAAACGACAAAGGAGGAAACCATGCCCAGCACTATTCGCCTGCACCGTGTATTCGCCGCCAAGCCGGAGAAGGTTTATCGCGCATTCATCGAGCCGGATGCGGTGGCCAGCTGGCTCCCGCCATATGGCTTCACCTGCACCGTCCACGAGCTTGAGGCAAAGGTCGGCGGCAAACACAGAATGTCATTTCGCAATTTCACGACCGGCGGCGGCCATTCCTTTGGCGGCACATATGTCGAACTCGTTCCGGGAGAACGGCTGGTCTATACGGACAGTTTCGACGACCCGAACCTGCCGGGCGAAATGAAAGTCACGATAACGTTGAAAGCAGTTTCGGTTGGAACGGAAATCAACATCGAACAGCAAGGCGTACCCGATATCATTCCGGCTGAAGCCTGCTATCTCGGCTGGCAAGAATCTCTGGAGAAGTTGAAGAAGCTCGTTGAGCCTGAAATCAACCAGTAACGCTGTTTCAACAGTGACGCACGGCTTGCTGTCTGCCGTGCGTCACCGATCAGGCAATCCCTATACTGCCTGTGGCTGCCTCAGCGACGAAAGGTGGCGAACCACAACCGGCACCAGTAACAGCAGTCCCACGATCGATGAGTAGATCTCCGGTGCAACCAGGAGAATGGCCGCAAAAACCATCAGGACATTTTCCCACGCCTTGGTGCGCACCAGGAAAAAGCCTGACAATGCGGCGCCCAAAGCAGTGATGCCTATGGCACAACCGAGGAATGCCACCAGGAAATCAGGCCAGTTGAAGTTCGACGTAACCAGCAGAAGCGATGGGGAGAAAACGAAAACAAATGGCACCAGCACCTTGCCGAGGCCGAGCCGGAAGGCCGTATTGCCAGTCTTGAACGGATCAGCACCTGCCATACCCGCCGCCGCATAAGCCGCGAGCGCAACAGGCGGTGTAATATCTGCCAACACCCCATAATAGAAAACGAAGAAGTGGGCCACAATCGGCTCAACGCCCAGCAGCCCCAACGCGGGTGCGGCAATTGTGGCCATGATGATGTAATTGGCTGTCGTCGGAATGCCGCAGCCCATCAGAATGCAGACAATCCCCGTCATGATGAGCGTGAATAGCAGCGTCAATGTTTGTGGGCCAAACCAGGCCGCGGGCAGAACAGTGCCGAAATAGGTCGCAAGCTGCGCGGCCGTCGATGTCACGATGTAGGAGATCTTGAAGCCGACACCAGTAAGCGTCACCACACCGACGATGATGCCGACAGTCGCCGCCGCCGCGCCAACGGCAAGCGCATATTTGGCCCCGTCGCGCAGTCCGTCAAAAATCTCGCCTATCGACATGCGCTTGCGCGGATTGAGCAATCCCACCGCAATACAGAGCGTAATACCCCAGAATGCAGCCAGATAAGGCGTATAACCCGACAGCAGAACGCCAATCAGCACGATCAGCGGAATGACGGTCGGCCAGTCACGCTTGAAGGCTTCCTTCAGGTCAGGCAGCTCTTCCTTCGTCATGCCGCGCAAGCCGTTACGCTTGGCTTCGAAATGAACCTGCATCAGCACACCGAAGAAGTGCATGAAGGCAGGCACGATGGCAGCCAGAATAATTGTCGTATAAGGCAGATTCAGGAATTCGATCATCAGGAACGCGGCTGCCCCCATGATCGGCGGCGTGATCTGCCCGCCTGTCGATGATGCGGACTCCACGGCGGCGGCGAAGTGGCGCTTGTAACCGAGCCGGATCATCGCCGGGATCGTCAGCGAACCCACCGTCACCGTATTGGCGACCGACGAACCCGAAATCATGCCGAACAGAGCGGACCCGAAAATGGAAACCTTTGCTGGGCCGCCTGCGAAACGGCCCGCTACCCAGGCCGCGCAATCCAGAAACAGCTGACCGAGGCCGATGCGGGTGGCAAAAACCCCGAACAGCACGAAATGAAAGACGTAAGTTGCAACCACGCCGAGCGCGATACCGTAGATACCTTGTGTCGTCAGATAAAGATGATTGACAAGCTGGCTGACCGTCGCGCCGGGATGCACGAGAATGCCCGGCATATGCTGCCCATAGATCGCATAAAGCATGAACAGGACAGATATGATCGGAAGTGGCCAACCGACGGAACGCCGCGTCGCTTCCAGAAGGATCAGAATGAGAAGACCGCCGAGAACGACATCCGTCGTTGTTGGGTTGCCGACACGGAAAGCCAGATCGTCGAGCGGTATCAGCGGAACATGCGCAACGGACACGACCGCGATGATTGCCAGGGCCCAATCGATGATGGAAATGCCAAGTGGTCTCAGCCATGACGATGTGGTGGGCTTGTCGTATCCCTTGCGGGAAAACGGGAAAACAAGGAAAACGAGGCCGAGCACAAAGGAAAGATGAATGCCGCGATGCACCATTTCCGACAGAAGGCCGAAACCCGCAGTGTAATAGTGGAAAATGGAAAGCGCGATCAACAGCGCGCCGACTATACGGGCTGCGAGCGGCCCCAGCGGGCGAAAGCGAATCTCTGAGTCGAACTTCTCTTCCAGTTCGCGCGCCTTGGCTTCATCCAGTTCCATGGGCGACAGTTTCGCCTCTTGCTCGCTCACCATACTGGCCTCTCCATTCAGAGCGTGGTTGATCCAACTGAATCAAAAACTGCCCTAACCACTTGTTTTAATGTTTCTTTGTTGGCTGGAAGCAAATGCACGGAGTTCTGGTGAAACTCCGTGCATCTTGTTCATCCAAACCGGAACGGCGACTTATTTCAGAACGCCTGCTTCCTTGTAGAAGCGCTCCGCACCGGGATGCAGCGGAATGCCGAGGCTGGTCGTTGCCGTATCAAGCTTGATAAGCTTGCCTTTTGCGTGCCCGGCATCGAAGGCTTTTCTGCTGTCGTCGTTAAACAGGGTTTTGGTGATATTGTAGACGAGCTCTTCCGGCTGCTTGGCGCTCGTTACCCATTGTGCGGCGACTGCCAGAGTGTCGGTCTGGCCCACATCCTTATAGGTATCGGCCGGAACTGTATCCTTCGAGAAGAACGAGTATTTTTCGAGAATCTTCTGCGCTTCAGGGCCGGAAATCGGAACCAGCGAAATGCCATTCGACGTAGCCAGCTCCGAGATTGCGCCGGTCGGATAACCACCGACGAAGAAATAGGCATCAAGGGCGCCATCCTTCAGACGTTCTCCCGCCGGTCCCGGCTTCAAATGCTCGGCCTTGATGTCGCTTTCGCTCAATCCGTAAGCTTCCAGCACAATGCGAGCATCGACGATCGTGCCCGATCCCGGCTCATCGATGGAAACGCGTTTTCCCTTGAGATCGGCCACGGATTCGATTCCCGCGCCCTTGCGCGCGACCAGATGGATGGTTTCCGGATAGAGCGTAGCAATCAGGCGCAGATCTTCCACCTTGCCCTTGCCGTCATAAAGCCCCGTGCCCGTATATGCCCAGTAAGCCACATCCGACTGGGTAAAACCGGATTCCAGCGAGCCGGACTGGATAGCGTTGATATTGGCGACCGAACCGTTCGATGAAACCGCCGTGGCCACCAAACCCGGAACGCCTTTATCGCCTGCTCCGGAAATCGCATTCGCGATCAGTCCGCCAATCGGATAATAGGTGCCCGCTGTTCCTCCGGTGCCGATGCGGAAGAAGGCCGGAGCTTGCGCAACGGCGATACTGGCCCCGACAACAAAAATCCCGGCAAATGCAGCAACCACGCCACGCCGAGTGAGTTTTCCGATTGTCATAACTGCTCTCCGTTCCCTGAATAATCTTGTTCAAATTGTGTCACCGAGCATGGAAAGCCGGGCACGGCTTGTCAAGCGCTCCCTCCAACATTGGTCATATCCGCTGACACTGGAGCATAATTTGACCGAAGCGAAACGAAGGCCGATCCGATCCGGTCAGATCGAAACACACCCCAAATGAAAACAGGAAATAACGATAAATAATCGTTCGATTGAAACTGATCGCTTAAAATATATACAAGTAAATAATTGATACTACTCATACATATCCCCAAATCGAAAGCAATCAATTCGAAACTATTATTGATGGAATGAAATGCGATGCGATTTCTTTCAATAATTGAATCGCGGCTTCATAAAGCGACTTGAAACCGCAGAATTTGTCGCTATCTTGGCATCATGGCGTGTGCTGCGTGCGCCCAGGGATTACCCTGAATACGGAGACTGTTCTTAACCGTTTCTGTCAGGGAGCTGCCATGGCTGGTCGCATTCAAAATACTATACGCAATTTTCTTGACAGCGAGTCGTCGGGCGGGCTGCTGCTTATAGCTGCAGCCATAGCCGCATTGCTGGTTGCAAACTCGCCATTTTCCGAAACTTATTTCAGCGCTCTTCATGCCTATCTTGGGCCACTTTCGGTTCAACATTGGGTCAATGATGCTCTCATGGCGGTGTTCTTCCTGATGGTCGGACTGGAGATCAAGCGTGAGATGGTCGATGGCCATCTTTCGTCGTGGCCACGCCGCATTCTGCCCGGTGTAGCGGCTGCAGCGGGCATGGCAGTGCCTGCTCTGGTCTATCTTTCGTTCAATCTCGATAATGGTGCTTCCCACGGCTGGGCGATCCCGGCTGCAACGGATATCGCATTCGCGCTTGGCGTCATCTCCCTGCTGGGACCAAGAGTTCCAACCTCGCTTAAAGTGTTTCTTGCAGCGCTTGCCATCATTGACGACCTTGGCGCTGTGATCGTCATCGGACTATTCTATACAACCGGTGTTTCCTTGATGGATCTGGGGTTGGCTGCGGCGGTTGTCGCGGCCCTGATCGGCTTGAATCTTGGCGGCGTGAAGCGTCTGACACCCTATCTGCTACTGGGCATCGTACTGTGGTTCTTCACCTATCGCTCCGGCGTCCACGCGACCATTGCAGGCGTTTTGCTGGCACTGACCATTCCGATCAAGCGCACGCCCGCGAAACCTGAAGCAACCGCCTCCGAAAGCCCGCTGCATCTGCTTGAGCACAGTCTGATCAAGCCGGTGTCGTTCATCATCGTGCCCATATTCGGCTTCGCCAATGCGGGCGTCAGCTTTTCCGGTCTCGGCATGGAAGCCTTCTTCGCACCGGTTACCATGGGCGTTGCCGCCGGTTTGGCCATTGGCAAGCTGATCGGCATTTTCGGCGCAGTGTTGCTGCTGGTGAAAGGCGGAATCGTCGATTTGCCCGCCGGGGCAAGCTGGCCGCAAATGCTCGGAACGACCCTGCTATGCGGCATCGGCTTCACCATGAGCCTGTTTATCTCGCTTCTCGCATTCGATGATGTGCTGTTGCAGAACGAAGCGAAGATCGGAATATTGATCGGTTCGCTTGTTGCCGGACTTGCCGGTTTCATCGTGCTGCGTTTTGCAAAACGCGCCGACGGACGAAACTTCAGCCAATAGGCCTGACAATATAGGGCGCCGATCCGATTGAATCGGATCGGCGCCCCAATTTGTTTGTTTTTAGCGCGAATCTCGGCCCGATACCGTCGTTTGACACAATCAGAGCCGCAAGCGCTCCGTAGCAAACGCTTTACAGCGTAGACGCCCCCAACTTTGGGCAACATGCTCTACTTTATTGTTTTACGTGCACCTTATCCTGAAAACTATCTAACGTTTTCGGAACAGGCTTTAACGGCAACGTGCTTCAAAAACACGGCCATACTGATCACGATAGCGGCAGTACTGAACACCATTACGGGTCTGAGCGACGCCGACGAGCGTGCCTGCTGCTGCGCCAATAGCTGCACCGGTCAGCGCGCCACGCGTGTTACCTCCAATGGCAGCTCCGGCAAGACCGCCGATCGCGGCACCGCCGACACCATAACCGGCTGTTCGTCGTTCCTCCGTCGTACATCCGCTCGCAGCGGCGCCTATTACGGCCATCGTCAAGGCGCTGTACAGGATCATCCTCATTGAATTCTCCTTCCCATTTTTTTAGGCACAATATTACATAGGCCGCTTCGTGAAAGGTCAAGGCAACTGGCCAGGGCGGTCCGGTTGAGTGGCCGCTATATCGAGCGCAGCTGATTTCTCCGGCATATAAGTGGCAGATTGTACCAATATGCACTGGAACAGCTCTGCAGTATTTCAGCAGCAGCCCGCCATTCCATCCCCAAGGGGAACCATTCGAGCCTCAGCTTCGTTAATCCTCATTCACCGACTTGATACGACAACACGCGAATATCTCGACTGCAAAATATCCATATGCGCACGGATGACGGCTGGCTGGCGGAAGAGGCTTCATTCGAATGAGCGCAGCACTTCCTTGCGCATCACGTGCAAATCGGCGGAGGAATGCGGGAGAAAACGATGATAGAGAATGGATATAAACTTCAAAAGAATGGCGACGGCACGTGGTCGGTGATTGATGCCTTCAAGGGCCATCCAGTCACCTTTGAGGGTCGACTGCAGATCGCCCTGAACGAGGACGAGGCAAAGCGGGTTCTCGAGTGCCTTAACCGCCAGAATCTCGAGCGCCATCCCGAAGACGGCAGCGGTCGCTTGCCCTGAATTGCGGGCGCCGTCGAAACATGAAGTGAACAAACGGGGCTATCTTAAATATTCAGGAAGCGTATCGTTGATGTTTCCGGAAGGAGGATATCGTACTCGGCGTTCCCATTGGTGCACTGTTCGCCGAACCTAACACCAACGACGCGAAACCCACCGGGCTCAAAGCGGGCAGAAAGCCGAAACGCAGTTAGCAAACTAATCGCACCGCAATTATTACCCCGCCTTACTAAACCCTTCTCTCAGCACACGCCGCGACAGCATAGAGAGCAGCGCAGCCATTGATGCTCGTTTTACATATTATAGTTAATAAACTTATAGTATGTAAAGTGCCAACAATTCACGCATGGATGTGCGAAAAATCGTTGGCGATAATTTTGCCCGGATACGAAAAGAAAAAGGCCTGACACAGGAACAAGTGGCGGAGCGTTCAGGCTTCAGCCAGCAGTATCTGAGCAGCCTTGAAAGGGGACAGCGCAACCCGACAATCATAACGATTTACGAGCTTTCATTGGCGCTTGGAACAACTTATTCCAACCTGATTTTGCCTGAAAATACCCAAGCTAGGTAATATCGTTGAAGGTCTATAGCCTCCGACTGAACGCGGTTTCGGTAGCCTCTAAGCTGCCAGTCCGCTTTGCGCCCCCAAGCCGGACATTCAGACTCTAATTAGCGCTCCCCAAAAGCGGACGAATGTCACTCCAATAGGCTCGCAGCCATCAGATGGTTCGAATCCTGCCGGGCGCGCCGGAAGAGATTCGAACCTACTTTCTATCTCGAACGCAAACGCATGTCTGCTTTTTTAGTTTCGCTCCCGGAAAGCTGACAGTCCGATCTCGGCCCCTTTCCAGTCAATATGAACGCTAGTTTGACGCGACCACATATGGCAAAATTCCCCTTTTGCCATATGATGTATTTCATGAATAACTTTTAAGCAGTGACTTTAACTCAATACGATACCCCCATCGACATTGAGACTCTGCCCCGTTATGAAAGCGGCATCATCGGACGCAAAAAATGCAACTGGTCCCACTACATCTTCGGGATCACCGATCCGTCGCATGGCGGTCTTCTCCTGCCAGGCTTCACGTATTGCAACGTCATCAAGATTGACGCGGCCCATATCGGTCAAAATGATACCGGGGCAGATGCAGTTTGCCGTGATGCCAAAAGTGCCCACCTCCTGCGCGAGCACCCGCGTAAAGCCCATCACAGCGGCCTTCGATGCGGAATAATGCGCCTGTTCCGGTGCGCCATGCTTGCCGCCGATAGAGGCGATATTCACGATGCGACCGTATTTCTGTTTCTTCATGTAAGGTAAAACGGCCTGCACGACGAGGAATGTGCCCTTGGCATTTACGTCGAGAACGCTGTCCCAGTGCTCTTCCTTGAGATGTTCGACGTCGCTGGCAATCAAAATGCCCGCATTGTTGACAACGGCATCAATGCGGCCAAAAGTGCCGACAGCTTTCTGTACCATCGCCTCGACATCGCCCTTGTTACTTACATCGGCATGAACCGCCAGAGCGCGACGACCGATAGCAGTGACTTCTTTCGCGACCTCTTCGAGCGCATCTTTCTGGCGTTCAATGTCATTGATCACCACATCGAAGCCGCGTTGGGCCATACCCACAGCAATTGCGCGCCCAATACCCCGACTGGCGCCGGTAACAAGCGCGATCTTTGCCGGATGTTCCATTTTAACTCCTCCAGAAATTCAAAGAGCCGTATAGCCGCCATCAACCGCCAACACAGTGCCGGTTACGAAGCTTGCAGCATCGGACGCGAGAAACAAAACCGCATTGGCGACTTCTCGCGGCTCACCCAACCGCCCCTGCGGCGTCATGGCAAGCCAGGTAGAAAACCATTCTTTATTGCTGCGTCCGGCCAGTGTCAGTTCCGTCGCGGTGTAACCGGGGGCGACAGCATTCACCCGTACGCCCTGCTTCGCCCACTCAACCGCCAGTGACTTCGTGATGAGATTTACACCCGCCTTGGCGGCGTTATAGGCGATCTGCGGTTGAGGGTGGACAACGATTGCTCCGCACATGGAAGAGATATTAACGATCGCCCCACGCCCGACCGAGGCCATGCGCTTTCCAAACGCTTGCGCGCAGTAGAAAACGCCATTGAGATTGACGTCAATCACTGTACGCCAGTCCGCTTCCGTGACATCGCTTGCAGGCCCATTCCTGACGATACCTGCATTATTGATGAGGATGTCGGGCGCGCCGATATTACGCGTTATAGCTTCGGCCACCTGTTCGCTGGCATCCCGGTCTGTCACATCCAGCGCATAGAATTGCGCCGAAGCTGCTCGATTGGTGTTTAGCTCGGCAACAGCCGCTTCACCCGCGACCACATCGCGGTCGATAATGATAACAGTTGCACCCGCCTCGACGAAGAGTTCGGCGATGGCCCGTCCGATCCCTTTTGCGCCGCCCGTGATAACGGCGTTTTTACCGGTCAGCTGAAAATCTTTGAGCATCAGTCCACCTCAACAGTCTTTATCAAGCGGAGCGAACGGACTTCAAAGCCGGATAAAGCGCCCGATATTGCTGATAAATCTCGTTATAGATCTCTGTTTCGCGCGGGCGAGGCTCAATGCATGTGCCCGGTTTGACCATGGCGGCAATACCATCATCGATACTCGCAAAATGTCCGGCGCCGTGTGCTGCCAGAACGGCGGCGCCTACCGAAGGCGCATCGCGCGACCGTGGCACGCAGACAGGCAAACCGGCTGTATCCGCATGTATCTGGAGCCAAAGCGGCGAAGCACTGGCACCACCCCCGACCGTGATTTCACGTCCGCGATAGCCAGCATCTGCCATAGCATCGAGAATGGCGCGGGTGCCGAAACTGATGCCTTCCATGATCGCGCGGAATACGTGATGTGGCTCATGCGCAAGCGTCAGCCCGACGATTGCGCCTCGCGATAGCGGATCGGTATAAGGCGTGCGATTGCCCTGAAAATGGTCCTGCACAAGCAAGCCATCCGCACCCGGTTCCAGTGCCGCCGCCTTGCGGTTCAGTTCTTCCATATCCATGGTGCCGTTCATCATCCGACCAAGCCAGGCGATGATCGAACCCGTCGAGGTTTGGCCCCCTTCGATAATATAGCGCTTTGGATAAACCATATCCGGATAGCTGCCCCAGATCCCAGGCGCGTGCAAAGGCTTGTCGGAAACGCCAAATTGCAGATGCGACGAGCCGGTGATCAGTGCCAGCTGTCCAGGTTTGGCAACGCCGAGACCGATCATGCCGATCAGCGCATCGGCCCCCCCCTGAACTACTTTCACTTTCTGCGAAAGACCAAGTTCAGTCGCTGCCGCCGCGCACAGATTGCTAATGACCTCACTCGGCGCGACAACACGAGATGGCCATTTCTGCAGCAGGGCTTCAAGGCCGAGCTTTTCCAGAAGCGTCTTGGGAAACCCACCGCGATCCGTGGAATAATGCCAGCGCAACGACACATTGTTGAGGCTTGCGGCTTTTTCACCCGTCAAACGCAATGTCATGAAATCCTGATACTCGCAGATAGTTTCTGCTTTATTGAATATCTCTGGCTCATTGCGAGCGAGCCAAAGCGCCTTGGGGATCATCCATTCCGCCGAAACAGGACCACGCCCGCCGCCATTGGCGAGCAGCGCGTCGTCGCCCGTGGCAAGGACTGCTTCGGCCTCAGCACTTGCGCGAACATCCATCCAAATAATCGAGGGACGCAAGGGGTTGCCCTCACCATCGAGAGCAACGACGGTACAACTCGTCGTTGCAAGCGTAATGGCTTCAATTGCTGTCGGGTCAATTGCGGATTCTGAAATCGCTTTGCGCGCAGCCTGAACGAAAGAAGACCACCAGTCTTCCGGGTTCTGCTCCGCACGCGCTCCGCTCGAAAATTTCGTTTCGTAGGGCACGGCGGTACTTGCCAGACACGTGCCAGAAAGGTCATAGACCCGCGCGCGGATGCTTTCCGTGCCGCCATCTGCGGTCAGAAAATAAGCCATTCAAATCCTCCCGAATGGATCCCGGAGACACTCCCTGTTTTCGGAAAGTCTCATCGTACAACATTTCACGTCAGTCCGCGGAACACTTCCAACGCCTTACCTGCATACATTACAGCCGGGCCGCCGCCCATTTCGACCGCAACCTCAAGCACCTCGACCAACTCCGGCTCGGTTGCGCCATGGCGGATGGCGGCGTCGACGTGATAAAGAATGCAATCCTCGCATCCCTTGGTGACCGCAATACTAACGGCGATCAGTTCGCGCTGTGCCGACGAAAATGCTCCAGAAGTCGTTGCAGTTTTACTGACCTTGGCAAAGCCCGTCATCAGATCTGGCGTTGCTTTGGCGAAGGCACCAAGCCGCGATTGTGCTTCCTTGAGCCGAGCTCTCACGTCATTCATTGTCTTCTCCCATGACACTCAAAATCAGATCGAGAACATCCTTTGTCTCATCCCATTGCGGCATATGCCCCGACTGAGCGAAGAAGTGAACACCAATAAAAGGTGACAATGCGGTTACCTGCTGCCACGGTATGATACGGTCCTGAAGGCCAAACAGAACGCGGACAGGTTTTGAACGTGACTGCCTTTCGAGCAAAGCAACAATATCTGCGCGCTGGCCTGAAGGCCCTATGATTGCCTTCGCAAGTTCCTTAAGACGCCCGTTTGCCATGGTTGCGGCAATCTCTCCTGCCAGAGCAGCCGTCAACTCTACGGACTTGGCTGCAACGCGGCGCAGCAGATGTGCAACCTCACCGGCACTCGTTGCCTGCGCCATGCCCGATACAAAGCCTGCGTCAATCTCCGAACCAAGGCCGGCAGGCGCAACAAGTGTCAGGCTTGAAACACTGGCAGGGTGGGCCGAGGCAAAAGCCGCCGCCGCGACTGCTCCCAGCGAATGGGCCACGATATCCACCTGACGAATGGAAAGGGCATCGAGGAAAGCGGGCAGGAATTCGCTCAATTCTTCCGGGTGTGAAGCATCGATCGTCGTCAGGCCATGGGCTGGAAGATCGGGAACGATAACGCGGAAACCCGCACGACGCAGGCCGGAGGCTATGCCGCTCCATGTCGTTCGATCGCCTGAAAAGCCATGAAGCAGCAGCAGGGTCCGCGCATTTTGGGGACCGATATCCGTATAGGCCACACGGCCTTTTGCCAGCGCCACGAATTTTACGTCAGTGTCGGCCTGCGTTCCGCTTGCGGCTGCCAGCACATCCTCTTTTTCGACACGTCCTCTGCGGCCAGATCCTGAAAGACTGTTGATATCAAGGCCTTTCTGGCGGGCCAGCCGGCGAGCCAACGGCGTAGCACGCGTGCGACCAGCATTGCCGGAAGCCCCAGGCTTTTGCGCAACGCGCGCCGGTACATCTGCTGGTGCAACCGCTTCAGGGTCTACCACTTCGCCCTTCTGCACAACTGCATCTGTCGCGACCTCAATACGGGCGATAGCCTCACCAACCGTCACCATGTCGCCTTCAAGACGCAGAACCTCGATCAGCTTGCCGCTCACAAGAGCTGGAAATTCTGCAACCGTTTTATCGGTTTCAATTTCGAGTACAGCTTCGCCACGCTCGAATTGATCGCCCGCAGCCTTCAGCCAGCGTACGATACGCCCCTCTTCCATCGTCTCACCAAGACGCGGCATATCCAGATCGGCTATAATGAGCGCATTGCTGGAACCGGCTGTGCGTGCGGGATGCAACGCAGCCGGCTCCTCAGGAGAAGACGCGCTTTCGCCGCCATCATCCGTCCAGTCTGGACCACTGCCAATGTCGATGCGCGCCAGAGGCGCGCCGACCACGACATGATCCCCTATAGCGCCGATCCATTCATTGAGCGTGCCGTCGCCAAGCGCCGGGAATTCCGCAACCGTCTTATCGGTTTCGATCTCGATAATTGAATCCCCGCGCCTGAAACTGTCGCCCGGCTTGACGAGGAAGCCGACAATCTTGCCTTCATCCATCGTTTCGCCAAGACGCGGCATTTTGAGAATACGTTCTGTCATGACAGCATTCTTTCCGCGACAGACCGGATAAGTTCTGCGGTCGGCACGCTGCCAGCTTCAAGCTCCTGCGAAACGGAGATCGGGATGTCTTCGCCCGCAACACGCACAACCGGTTGTTCCAGATAATCGAAACATTCTTCCGTGATGCGGGCGGCAAGTTCTGCGGCAACACCTGCGGTCAAGACGCCTTCGGAAACAACCATGGCCTTGCCTACACGCTCGACATGTTCACGCACCGTATCAAAATCGAGCGGATTGAGCGTGCGAAGATCGATAACGGTTGCTTCAATTCCCTTGGCCGAAAGTTTTTCAGCTGCATCAAGCGCGTAAAAGAGCTGGCGCGAATAGGTGACGATAACCAGATTCTTGCCTGTACGACGAACCGCAGCCTTGCCCCATGCCAAGGGCTCAGCATCGAGATCAACCTCTTCCTTGCGTGTGTAGAGTGCCTTGTGCTCGATAAAGACGACCGGATCGGGTTTTGTGAGGCTCTGACGCAGCATGTGATAGGCATCCTGAACCGTAGCAGGCATGGCGAGCCGCAAACCTGGCGTGTGCATGATCCATGCCTCTAAGCTCTGCGAGTGTTGCGCGCCAGCGGAGCGTCCTGTGCCGCCCTGCGTTCGCAACACCATCGGCACTCCGGTCTGCCCACCGAACATGTAGCGGATCTTTGCCGCCTGATTGGCCAGTTGATCCATGGTCATTCCGAGAAAATCGATATACATGAGTTCAGCGACCGGGCGCAGCCCGGTCATTGCTGCACCCACGGCAGCACCAATAATTGCAGGTTCTGAAATCGGTGTATCGATCAGGCGTTCAGGGCCGTATTTGCCGATCAGATCTTTGGTAACACCGTAGGCCCCCCCATAACGGCCCACCTCTTCGCCGATCACAACGATAGTGTTGTCTTCAGCCATGGCATCATCCAGCGCTTTACGCAGCGCATCGCGGTAAGTCATGGCAACCATTATGCTTCATCCCTGGAAAGTACGCGGTCGATACGGGCACGAACCGGCTCTGGTTCAGGTTCACCCACGGCGTAAACATCTTTGAACATGGAGGTGAGTGCCGGAGCTTTGGATTCGACTGCGAAATCGATCGTCGCGTCCATCTCCGCAGCAACTGCGCTGTCCATCGTGTCGAGGGCTCCTTCCTGCGCAAGACCTGTCGAGATCAGCTGATCGCGCGTGAACTTCACCGGATCTTTCTTGCGCCCTTCCGTCTCTTCCGCTTCTGCGCGGTATGGGCTCTTGTCCATGCGCGCATGGCCGAAGAAACGATAGCAGGTGACGGAAAGAAAGCCCGGTTTGCCCAGACGCGCATCATCGATGAGCCCTTGTGCTGTGGCCTTCACTTCTTCCACATCAAGGCCATCGACCACGGCACCGTTAAGCCCGAAAGCATGCGCGCGCTGTTCAAACGCCGTGTTGGCAGTTGCCTGATCGACACGAGTTCCCATGCCGTATTGATTATTGATGCAAACAAAAACCACCGGCAGGCCCCAAAGCGCCGCCATGTTCATGCTTTCATACAAAATGCCCTGCTGCATCGCGCCATCGCCAAAAAATGCGAGCGAGACAGAGTTCTTCTTGAGATAATTGCTGGAAAGACCAGCCCCCACAACAGAAGGAATACCGCCGCCGACAATTGCGTTCGCGCCAAGGTGGCCAAGCGCCATATCGGCAATATGCATGGAACCGCCCTTGCCACGGCAATACCCGGTTTCCTTACCGCCGATTTCCGCCATCATCTGTTTCGGATCGGCCCCGCGCGCCAGAAATATTCCGTGTCCGCGATGGTGGGTCGTGAATGTATCCTGCGGCTGCATCGCTGCACAAACACCGGCGGCAGCGGCTTCTTCACCGATGGACAGGTGAAGCATCGAACCTGCCGTCTGGCCGCGCACGAACAATTCGCCCACGCGTTCTTCAAAAGTGCGGATGCGCCGCATCGTTCTGTATAGTTCGAGGAGATTAGAGTTACTCGGATTTTGCACGTGCGCCTCCGACAGACCTGTCTGTTGCAAATGTTTCATGATGTTTGGTTCAATGCCTAACGCAGTTCCTCAAAGGAGCTTCAGTTTGGTGGTACGCGAAACGACCGCGACCGCGACGAGAATGATAAGACCCTTCACAATGCTCTGGATGTATGTGTCCATCCCGATGAGGTTGAGGCCGTTATTGATGACGCCGATGAAAAGTGCACCGAAGAAAGTTCCTGCAATTGTTGCAGTACCCGGACGGAACATGGTCATTCCGATAAACACCGTGGCGAGGCCGTCGAGCAGATAGCGTTCACCCGCGTTAGGTTGGCCAGAGCCCAGACGTGCTGCAAGAAGCGCGCCGGCAACGGCTGCGAAAATTGAACAGACCACAAGAGCGGCAGCGCGATAAAAACGACCGTTAACGCCGGAAAGTTCCGCTGCTTTGAGATTGCCGCCGACCGCATAAATGTACCGGCCGAATACGGTCCGTTCCATCAGAAACCAGGCCACAAAAACAACGATCACCATAGCATAAGCAAGAACCGGGATACCAAACAGCTGGCCTTGTCCAAGCCAGAGATAGCTGGCCGGAAGACCACCATAGATGGCGCGCCCGCCAGTCATCAAAAAGTTGATGCCGTAAAGAATGGACCCTGTTGCGAGTGTGGCAATCAACGAAGGCACCCCCACCAGCGTTACAAGCGCTGCATTGACGGACCCCACCACCAGACCAGCACCGAGACCGGCAAGCAATGCCAGCGGCAAAGGTGTGCCGGCAACCAGCAGAAGGGGGACGATAATACCCGCCATTCCGACCATATAGCCGACCGACAAATCCATCTCACGGGCAGCAAAGCCGAAAGTCAATCCTGCTCCGACGATGGTCAGCATGGAAATCTGCTGGATGATGTTGAGAAGATTATTCGCTGTCAGAAAGCGGTCAACCGTGAGTGAAAAGCCGGCGAACAGGAGGAAAAGCACAAAAAGCGTACTGTATTTGAGCAGCCACTCGCCTTTGAGTTTTTTGCTGAAACTCTGCGCATGGCGAGCAGATTGCGGTGTGACCGCTGAGGATCGGGCGTTCATTGGGTAACTCCTGCCATTGCAGCAATAAATTTCGCTTCAGAAAACGCATCGCGTCCAATTTCTGGCCCGGGACGTCCGTTCACAAAGGGGATGACACGGTCAGCCACATCCGCGACTTCCATGAGGTCTGACGAGGTGACAAGAACGGCAACGCCCTTCTCTGCCAAACGGCGCATCTGCGCGTGAATTTCACGCTTGGCACCGATATCGACGCCTTCCGTCGGTTCGATGAAGATCATCAGGCGATAGTGATCGTCGGCTCCGTAAAGCCACTTACCGATCGAAACCTTCTGCTTGTTACCGCCACTCAGATCTTTAACAAACTGACTGCGCGAATGCGCCTTGACGTTCATAAGCTCCATCATCCGGTCTGCCTCGCGGGCTTCACGGCGCATGAACAATATGCCGGTGCCAGCAAAAGTCGCGTAAGACGGGTGCACCATTGCAAGGTTTTCACGTACGTCCCAATCACCAACAAGCGCGTTTTCCATGCGATGGTCTGGCACCAGTGCCACACCCTTTTTCTGCATGGTCCGCGCATCGACTTTCGCCTGCACCTCCCCCTGAAACCGGTACGTTCCGTCGGTCACACCGCTTGCGGCATAAAGCGAGCGCGCAAATCCGAAATGTCCCGCCCCTGTCAGGCCGATAAGCCCGACAATCTCACCGGCGTGAATGGCAAAATGCTCGACCTCTACACCGCCTGCTTTCCAGTCGCTCACGTCCAGAACAACGTTGCCAAACGCACGTACAGGCTGAATTTCCTGTTCGCTTGCATCCTCACCACCTGTCCGCTGGAGCATGTGGTCAATCAGTTGCGCCTCGCTCGAATCTTCAGCCTGAAGCGTTGCAATGTGTCGGCCATCGCGCAGAACGGTAATACGATCGCTTAGCGCCTTGATTTCAGAAAGAAAGTGACTGATCAGCACAATGCCGACACCCTGTTTGGGCAGGGTCTTGATGATTTCCCAAAGACTCTCTTTTTCGCGAGCAGGCAAGGTGGCCGTCGGCTCGTCAAGGATCAGTAGCCTCACATTACCGCGCAGTGCGCGGACAATTTCGATAATCTTCTGGTCGGCCATGGGCAGCATATCGACCTGCTGATTAAGGTCGATAGAAACCTGGGGAAACCAGCGGCCCAACAGCTCGTTCGCACGGGCCAGGAGCTTCCGGCTATCGATGATGCCAACCCCCATGCGTGGCTCGTCGCCCAACAGAATATTCTGCGCACCCGTCAGACCGGGAACGAGGCTGCCTTCCTGCGAAACATGTGCGATCCCCTTGCGCAAGGCATCGCCGGCGCTGCTCAGTTTCACCTCAGCTCCATCAATCGTTATCGTGCCGGATGTTGGGCTTTTGCTACCGCCGAGAATGCTGACCAGCGTGGTTTTTCCCGCGCCGTTTTCTCCGATCAGTCCGTGCACCTCATCGAACCGGAATTCAGCGCTGACCTGATCAAGCGCCAAAGTACCGGGATAAGACATCACGATCTGCGAAAGGCTTACAGCCATCGAAGAACTCCATGAATTGAATTGCTAGAGCATGCCTCCAAAATAGGGATCCAGTTTTGGAGTAACGACATGCGGAAAAACAAGAAGGTAGAGCGGTTGCAACGACTCCGTTTTAGCCGAGACAGCTCTAAATCCTGAAAAAAGGCCGGAACGTGGAACGGTCACGCCCCGGCCAGTGGCAGGCAATGGGGTGCCTACTTCTTCGGGAGGAAATCCTTGCAGTTCTGCTTCGTGACAAGTGGCGCATCAAGATAGACAGTCTTGGAAGGAATGACGGTGTCGGCATCTTCCTTCTTCACGACGATGCTTTCGATCCACTCGCCGGTCTGCGCGCCCATCTTTTCAAACGGCTGCGAAACAGTCGCGATCATCAGGCTGTCCGGCTTGCAGACTTCTTCAATTGCCTGTGGGTGGCCATCGATACCAATGACCTTCACATTTTTCAGGCCTGCTGCGGTGAGTGCATTGATGGCTGCCTGTGCCGGTTCATCCCAAGGTGCCCACACGGCATTGATTTCTTCTCCAAAGCGCGATGCATAATCCTGCACCGTGCTGGTCGTGTCTTCGAAGAAGGCAGTGTAGTCGATATTATGTTCGGCAATGACCTTCACTTCAGGATATTCCTTCACCACGGCGGCCATAACGTCACCGCGCTTGCGGGTGCCATGATGCTCTGCCATGCGCAGGAAAATCATATTGCCTTTGCCGCCCATCTCATTGAGCAGGTAAGGGGACACAGAAGCAGACATTGCCCAGTTGTTGGTTGTAACGTCAACGAGCACACCGTCTACCTGACCACTATCGATGGCGAAGACTGGAATTTTCGCAGCAACCGCAGCGTCAATCGCTGCACGCGATGCTCGGAGATCAGACATGCTTACGATAATGGCATCTACTCCGCGCGATGCGGCATCCTGAATGTTCGAAGCAGTGCGTTCGCCCGAGCCGCCGCTATCGAGAACGCTGACGTTCCAATCCTTGGCGGTTTCCTTGAGCCAGGCGTCAAATCCAGCCTTGGCACGTTGTTCAGATTGCGCAGCAGCGTTGGAATGCACCCAGGCTACATTGGTCGCGGATGCGCTGGCAGTACCCATAAGCATGGTTAAAGCGACCGCCGCGATGGACTTCTTGAAAAATCCCGTATTCATTTATTCCTCCCAGAAGCGGCGTGGTTGAGCCCACTACCCGCCTCACATTGTTGAACCCCGGCTCAGAGCGTCTCCGGCGACATTTCTATGATGTCGGCTTTCCGCCCTCCTCCAAGCCTGTCGCTTCGGCGCCTGTCAGGTTCAGATCCTCACGAACCAGACGCGGCTTTTGTGCTTTAACCTCGGCTTTCCATTCCGGTTGACCCACCTGCTCAATCGCGCTCTTGTCCACCGGAACAGTTCGAATTAAGCAATGGTTGGTTACAAATGTCAAACTAAATTACATTTGTATCAGTGTAGGAAAACGACAAGAGGAACCGATGAACGAATCTGAAGACAGCCTTATGGTGCGTGTCGCGTGGCTATATTACATCGGTGGATTCAACCAGGAGGCGACTGCCGCACGGCTGGGCCTGACCCGGGCACGCGTAAATAAAATTCTCGGAGAAGCCCGCGAAAGTGGTCTTGTCAGCATCTCCATCGACCACCAGAATGCTGGCACGCTGCCGCTCGAAAATAAACTTATGCGTCGCTATGGGCTGGATTTCTGCATTTCAACGCCACCATTCGACTTCGATACAGATGACACAGCGTCTGAAATCCGTAAGCAAGTTTCGTTTCGCGCAGTTGGCGTCGCTGCTGCGACCTACCTCAAGAATTTTCTTGCGGACAATCAGGAAGCGACCATTGGCACCGGCTGGGGACGCACGATAGAGCAGATGACGCTACAACTTGCCGGTGTGCGAGCACCGCAAGCGCGCTTCATTTCCGTCATGGGATCGCTGACCGCCAACTCTGCCTATAACCCATTCGAAGTTGTGCATATGTTGGCACGCCGCACTGGCGGACAGGGCTTTTTCCTCCCCGTGCCGTTCATTGCCGATTCTGCCGAGGACCGAAAAGTTCTGATTTCCCAACGATCTGTAGCGCGCGCGATGGAAATTGCCCGCACGGCTTCGGTCTGTTTCATCAGTGCTGGTGAGTTGACAGAAGATTCATTGTTGCGCCGCCAAAACATGTTGAGCAAACCGGAGCTTGAAAGCCTCCGGGCCGCAGGCGCAAT
Organism: Brucella oryzae; assembly: GCF_041929965.1. NCBI lineage: Bacteria > Pseudomonadati > Pseudomonadota > Alphaproteobacteria > Hyphomicrobiales > Brucellaceae > Brucella > Brucella oryzae. Next base: position 108,382 of record NZ_JBHEEO010000007.1, read on the forward strand.
CGGTGACACCAACGGCATTTTCTTTGATAAGGAGGGCCGTCAGGTCGACCATGAAATGAACCAACGCACTATCGCTCTCGGATTTGCCGAATTGCAGAAGGTTCAGGTCGTCCTGCTCATCGCGGGCCAGGAAAAGGCTATCGCTACCAGAGCTCTTTTGAAGAGCGGTATAGTCAACGGCCTCATCATAGACGGTGATGCAGCCGAAGCGCTACTGAAGCTAGACAGCTCCAAAACTGACCTGCCGTAAGTATTTTCTCTCAGATTGGATTAGATCCCGGCTCGTTAAAGGATGGCCGAATGAAGAAGCAGAGCTTTACATAAGAGCAGATCAGTGCGGTTCAAAAGAAGACAACCTTTAAGACTTTTAGTCTGGGACACCTTACCCATGACAATAGCTCTAAATATTTTCATTGGAGATAATGGAACAAGATTGGTCGAGAAAGTATCACATATGGCAAAAATCACATTTTTCCATATGTCTATTTTCATGTTTGGACGTGTTTCAATCTAGCGCCAATATGCTGGAGGCGTCCAATTGGCACCCGAATTGTTGACGAGTGTACAGATCGACGTCGACATGTGGTCTGTGAAAAACAAAAGCTGTATATTCATCGCCGCCCTCCCTGTACCTCTGCTTCGCTTAGAGTGAAAATTACGAACTCTTCACTGTGCTGTTCGTCAATCGCCGGGCGTTGAGTTCTTTCAGCGCTCGGAACCAGCTCGGCGTTTCTCATCTAGATCGTCACCCAGCGTAGGGGCGGTTCTCCAACGCGCTTCATCGATTGATTCGTAGCAACTAAGGGCGAACCGGGATTTTCCAGGACGTCATGTGTAAAAATTCGAGCGCATATCCGATATCATCTCAAATTTAATTGAATGATGCCGCAGGAACTTTGGGGAGTTTTGAGGAAGAAAGCTCGCGCCGTCGCGCAATAGGTTTGCCCTAGCTGCAGCAATACAGTTGCTAGGCAAAAAATGCAAACAACCGCACATTCTATTCAGTCAAAATTTGCAAGCAATTTCAAGGGGGTAAGTGGTGGGCGATGAGAGACTCGAACTCCCGACATCTTCGGTGTAAACGAAGCGCTCTACCAACTGAGCTAATCGCCCGACTGTTGCGCCAAGTGTCTGGCCAGTCGCTGTGAGAGCCGTTTAGGCAATTCGCGCGACAAGCGCAAGTGCAAAAATCAGCATTCGGCGTGTTTCTTGTGTTTTTCTACAATCCCTTTCACGCTTCTGCCGACGGATAAGCCAACGAGAGAATAGCCAACCGAAAAACACCGTGAAAAGGTGCAGCGAGATCGGCAATCTGGCGTCAACAATGCCGGCAAGCGGGTAAGTGGATTGTCCAGCGGCGAGCATTCTGCCGCCGCTCCGAATAATTATCCAGCCAACCGGTCCGGCGAACACAGGATGGATGCGCCACCTGCTGCCTGTACGGCAAGGCTTCCATATTCGATACCGGCTGCAAGCGCCCGATAGGCATCGTGACCTTCGAGCCATGCATCGATGAAGCCTGCATTGAAAGCATCGCCTGCTCCGGTTGTATCGATAACCGGTACATCCTTTGCCGCCATGTGAAGGTCCGCTTCAGCAGTGCACAGCCACGCCCCTTCTCCGCCCCCCTTGAGAGCCACGACCGGGAAATACCCGGCCAGCGCATCAAGCGCCTTTGCCGGATCGTCATGGCCGGTGATAGCCTGCGCTTCCTCACGATTGGGAAGGAATATATCGACACCTTCGCAGGCAGCGAGCAGGCCGGGGTCGTAGATCAGCGTTTCATCCCAGCTCGGGTCGAGCGAGACGGAAAGACCTGCTGCCTTTGCCCGCCGCACGAGATCAGGGATTTCATGCAGCGTGGCGAATTCGGCGATATGCAGATGCCCTGCATCCTTCCATTGCAGTGCGGCTTGAAGCGTTGAGGGAAGCGCTGAACCGGCGCGGCGCGAGAGGAATGCGCGGTCATTGCCGATCACACTGGCCACTGTCACCTGCGGTCCGGCATCGTCGGCCCGCTCCAGAAAGCGCAGATCGACACCATCGATCTTCAGGTCCGGCTCCAGCCCGCGTGACAGGCCATCAAAGCCGAGACGTGCGACCAGCGCGACCGCCCTGCCCGCATGGGCAAGATGGGCGGCGGAAATGAAGGCCCCGCCACCTGCCGCCATTTTCATATTTTCGGCAAAAACCTCGCGCCCCGGCTGCGGTAGTGATTGCAGCCCGGTGAAGATTAGGTCGCAGTAAATCCGCCCGATGCTGAGAACTGCCGGACGCCTGAATTGTTGCGGCATCATAGGCGGCCCAGACTTTTCTCGGTCTTGGCATCGAAGAGATAGAGGCTTCCCGCCGGTGCGGACACGGAAAGCGTCCCGCCCGTTGCGGGAATGACCTTGCCCGGAGCCGTTGCAATCACCGAAACGCCGTTGACATCAAGATGCACCAGCGTTTCCGCGCCAAGCGGCTCTACCGCCGTCACCGTGCCGGTGAGCGATAGACCATTGGCCGTCCCCTCCTCGACTTTCAGGTCATGCGGGCGAACGCCGACCAGAATGTCGCCATCAGGTGCAAGTTCCACGCCCGATCCATTGCGGCGCCCCGCAATCAGGTTCATCGACGGGCTGCCGATGAAGCGCGCCGTGAACACGTCGGTCGGGTTTTCATAAAGCTCGGTCGGCGTACCGGTCTGGAGAATGCGGCCGTCACGCATAACAACGATGCGGTCAGCCATGGTCATGGCTTCAACCTGGTCATGGGTCACGTAAACGGTCGTCGTCTCGAGACGCTGATGCAAGCGCTTGATTTCAATACGCATCTGCGCGCGAAGCTGGGCGTCGAGGTTCGACAGCGGCTCATCGAAAAGGAAGGCTGACGGATTGCGCACCATGGCGCGACCGATGGCAACGCGCTGGCGCTGGCCACCGGACAATGCCGCCGGGCGACGGTCGAGATAGGGTTCCAGCCCCAGCGCCTTGCCGGTTTCCTCAATGCGCTTGTCCTTCTCGGCCTTGGACAGTTTCGACGTATAAAGCCCAAAGCCGATATTCTGGCGCACGGTCATATGCGGATAGATCGCATAGTTCTGGAACACCATGGCGATGTTGCGCTGCTTCGGATCGCGTTCGTTGACAACTTCGCCGCCGATCTTCAGATGACCGCCGGAAATGTCCTCAAGCCCGGCAATCATGCGCAAGGTCGTAGACTTGCCACAGCCCGAAGGGCCGACAAAAACGACGAACTCGCCATCCTTGATCTGGAGATCGATTGCCCGGACCGCCTCGACCTTGCCATAACGCTTGACCAGCTTTTCAAGTTCGATGGTTGCCATCAGCGTGCCTCCACAAGTGCACTGAATTTTTCATTAAGTTCGCGGGCAGCCTTTGCTTCGGCGGCCGCATGGTCGAAAGCAACCGCCTTGAAGCGGTCCGCTTCCGCCTTGTGTCGCGCGAGTGCCGCGTTCATCGCGGTTGGTGCCGGACCGCCAAGACGGTCGCGCACGGCTACGAAATGCTGCGGCGACACCAGTTCCTCGAACTTCTCGCCCCCGAAGGATGGTTCGCGCCCGGCAGACTCGCGGAAAGCATCGAGGAAAGGTTCAAAACCGTCCTTCTCCAGACCGCCGCCCATCGCGACGACAGCGCGCGCGACCCTGGCTGCGATTTCATGCGCCTGCCGGAACGAAAGCCCTTCGATGCGCACCAGCGAATCCGCCAGTTCGGTGATAGTGATGCAGGAGCGGCGGATATTTTCCGCCACACGGGCCGGATCGATCCGGATCGCGCCGATGAATGCGGCCAGAAGATCGAGCACGCGACCAGCGGAGGCGAATGCCTCATAGCCCATCGCTTGAGTCTCGCCCTCACTGTCATTCATGTCGGTGAAAGGTGTGTTGTGCATGACGTCCAGAACGGTGCGGGCGCGGCCCATGGTCTGGCTTGCCAGGTGGCGCATATGTTCGATTGGAACAGGATTGCGCTTCTGCGGCATGATCGACGATATCTGCACGAAGGCGTTCGGCACATAAATCTGGCCGACCTCGAAACTGGTCCAGAACTGGAAGTCCTGAATGAGGCGCCCCAGATGCACGAACATCAGTTCCAGCGCCGAATAGGTCGAGGTGATGTAATCCACCGCCGCAATGCAGCTATAGGAATTGGATAAGGGGGCAGCAAAGCCCAACAGGCTTGCCACTCGTGCGCGATCGATCGGGAAGCCCGAGGTGGTGATGGCCGCCGCCCCCATGGGTGACAGGTTGACAACGGCACGTGCGGCTTCCATCCGTTCCATGTCGCGAATGAGAACCTCGATTGCCGCCGAAAGATAATGACCGAAGGTCGATGGCTGTGCAGGCTGGCCATGCGTATAGGCGACGATCAGCGTCTCCTTTTCGCGGGTCGCGGCTGCAATCAGGCTATCCAGCAGATTGCGGGCCTGCGTCATCAGCGTATCGATGCGATCCTTGAGGCCAAGCTTGAACAGCGTGTGGTCAATATCGTTGCGCGAGCGCGCCGTGTGAAGGCGACCGGCAGTATCGACACCAATGCGCGCCTTCAGCTCCTTCTCGATGAGAAAGAAAAAGTCTTCCACTTCACCCGTATAGGTCAGCTTCGCAGGATCGATTTCCCGGTCGATGGCTTCCAGCGCACCCGCAATGGCTGCGGCCTGTTCGCGGTCGAGAATGCCGGTTTCGGTCAGCATGACGAGATGGGCGCGGTCGATGCGGCGAAAGCCGTCGACGTAATGGGTCTTGGCGCCGTCAAAAAGCGGGCGAAGCACGGTTTCCTTATAAACCGGATCGGGAAAGACGCTTTTATCGGACATCCGTGGATCGAGATCGGACATGGTTCAACCCTTGAGGCCAGCAAGCATGACACCGCGCACGATGTAACGCTGGAGAAGAAGAAAGACGACGAGCGTGGGAAGCGTGGCGATTGCCGCGCCGGTCATAATCATTTCCCACTGGATGGATTGCTCGACGGCGAAGCTCGAAAGTCCGACCGGCAGTGTATAAAGCTCCGGGCTGGTTGCAACGATCAGCGGCCAGAAGAATGCGGTCCAGTTGCCGAGGAAGGTGAAGATCGCAAGCGCCGAGAGCGCAGGCGTCACCAGCGGCATAGCCACTTTCCACCAGATCTGGAATTCGTTGAGGCCGTCGACGCGGGCCGCCTCCAGAAAGTCGTTGGGAACGCCTTCAAAGAACTGCTTCATGAGAAACGTGCCGAAGGCCGTCATCATGCCGGGGAACATGATGCCCCAGTAGCTGTCCAGCCAGCCGAGCTTGCTCGACATCAGATACCACGGGATCACCAGCATTTCGGTGGGGATCATCAGCGTGGACAGGATGGCGAGGAAGATGAAATAGCGCCCGCGGAACTGGAATTTCGCCAGCGTATAGCCGACGAGACTGTCGAAGAAGACGTTCGACAGCGTGACCACGACCGCAACGATCATGGAATTCAGGAACCAGCGGATAAAGCGGCCATCCGCAAGGATGGTGACATAGTTCTGCAATGTCGGCTCTGTCGGGATCAGGCGCAGATCATAGACCTGTCCTGCCGTCTTGAGCGAGGTGGAGAACATGAAAGCCAGCGGCGTGACCATGATGAGGCCACCGATGAGCAGCAATGTCCATGTCACGATGCGACCGGGCCGCAGGTTCTGGAAAGGGAGCGGTTTGTTTTGAACGGACGCTGTCATTTCTTTTCCCTCAGAATCCAGAGCTGCAACAGCGAAACACAAAGCAGGATGGTGAACAGAACGACGGTTTGCGCAGCCGCATAACCCATCGCATAGGAGGAGAAAGCCGTCTGATAGATCATCAGCACCAGCGGCTTCGTGGAGCCGAGCGGTCCGCCGGGGTCGTTCGTGGTCATGTTGTAGACCTGATCGAAGATGCGCAGGAAGCCGATCGACGAGAAAACCACGAGGAACACCGTTGTGGGCTTCAGAAGCGGGATGGTGATCTTGCGCAGGATCGCCCACTCACCAAGGCCGTCAATGCGGGCGGCTTCATAGAAAGTGTTGGGAACAGCGCGCAGGCCCGCCATGAAAATGATGATCTGGAAGCCGAGACCGGCCCAGATGGACGTCGCCATGATCGCATAGAGACCCTGATCAACCGAGCGCAGGAAACCCTGCTGCGGAAGGCCCAGTGCATTCAGGATATTATTGATGAAGCCGATGGGGGCTGGCTGATAGAACCAGCGCCAGACCCATGCCATGGCGGCAGCCGTGGTGAGGTAAGGCAGGAAATAGAGCGCGCGGATAAAGCCGTGCATGATGCGCACGCGATCCAGGAAATAGGCGATTGTAAACGCCACCACGAGGCTTATCGGCGTACCGACCAGCAGATAGGTGAAAGTGTTCCTGAACACTTTCCAGAATTCCGGATCGGCGAACAGCTTCTGGTAATTGGCGAGGCCGATGAACTTTGGCGGATTCATCAGGTCCCAGTCGGTGAGAGACAGCCAGAAGGCCTCTATCGTCGGGTAAAAGCGGATGACCGAATAGAACAGGATCGGGAGAGCGAGGAAGCTCCACACCCAGATCAACCGTCTTGTGCGCATGGAAAGGCGATCCGTCAGGCGATTGCCCGAAGGCCCGTTCGCTCTGCCGCCTGTTTCTGCAGTCATTGTCATGTTTCAAGATCCTTCGGCTACGGATGAGCCGTGCCGCGAGAAGAGCGGCGAGGCCCTGCCCCGCCGCATTTCAAGCCTGTTACTTGGCCGCGTCGAGCACATCCTGCTCGGCCTTGGCCGCCTGGTCGAGAGATTCCTTGACCGGCTGCTTTTCGAGAATGACGCGGTTGGCCATATCGACGGCGATCTGGCGCTGCTTCAGCTCATCCACGAACATGGTCGTGTGCGCATATTCCAGACCTTTGAGGAACGGGCCATAGATCGGATCTGCAAGGTTCGCTTCCGTCAGGGCCGCTGAACGGCGCGCAGGCAGTTCACCCACATCCTTCAGCCAGATTTCCATGGCTTCCGGCGAGGAGATGTAGTTCAGGAACTTCTTGGCGGCTTCGAGTTTCTCGCCGCTTGCCTTGGCGCTGATGCCGTTGGCGAAATAGCTCGCATAGTTGGAGCGCACGCCTTCCGCATTGGCCGGAAGCTCGGTCACGCCCCATTCAAAGTCCTTGATGGTGCGGAACGAACCAAGACGGAAGGTGCCGTCGATGGTCATGGCCGCCATGCCGGCGCGGAAAGCAGCCTGACCTTCATCCATGAACTTGACTTCGCCGACCTTATGTTCGGTCTGGAGACCGGTATAGAAGGCAAGCGCCTTTTCACCGGCGGCGTCGTTATAGGCGACCTTGCGGTCATTGTCGGTATAGGGCTGACCGCCGAACTGGCGCACCAGAACCTCACGCCACCAATGCTGGTCCTGCCCCGGCATGTCGAGCGTGATGCCTTCGGCCAGAAGATTGCCGGAAGCGTCGCGCTTCGTCGTCTTCTTGGCGGCTTCGACCATTTCATCCAGCGTCTTTGGCGGATTATTCGGATCGAGGCCGGCGTCGGTGAACAGCTTCTTGTTGTAGAACAGGGCCAGCGAACGCACAGCGGTCGGCAAACCGTAATATTCATCGCCGCGCTTCATCGCCGAAACGATCGGGAAGAACTCGCTTTCGATCTTGTCATGCGGGAACGTGTCCTGCGGCAATGGCTGCAGAATGCCGCCAGCCACGAACTTGTCCAGCCAGCCATAGAAAAGCTGCATCACGTCCGGGCTCTTGCCCGCCATCTTCGCTGCGATCACGCGCGTCTGATAGTCGTCGTAAGGAAATGTGACTTGCTTGACCTTGATGTCCGGATTGGCCTTCTCGAAATTCGAGATCAGCTTGTCCATCGCCTTGACGCGCGTTTCAAAGACATACTGCCAATATTCGATTTCGACAGCCTGAGCGGCATTGATCGCAAAGGTGCTGAGCCCTGCAACCAGACCTGCCAATAACAGCTTACGCATTTAAACCTCCCTAATGCCCCGCCCACCGGTACTCGAATGCGGTCGCCAGGCACGGCTGCGGCAGTGCCTCGCACAATCCGCATATTCCACCACATGCCGCGCAGATCATGCGCAGCGCCCATTTTCACTCATGCGGAAACCCACCTCCCCGACATGAGGCCGGACGGTCTTCACCACCCTGCCTTTACGGTTCAACGTTGCGGGCATTTTGTCAATAAGATAATTTAGTTGAATTAATATATTGCTGTTAAAAGCGCCTCGCGCTATCTCTTTTGACGGGAGACAGGAGGGACCATGACATCGAAACCGGATGGGCCGTCGGAAGACGAAACCGTGGCCGCAAGAGCGAGCACACAGGCTGTCACCCTCGGCAAGAATCCCGAGCGGATCCGCGATCATAACCGGCGCGTGGTGCTTGATGTCGTGCGTCGCCACGGACCACTTGGCCGAATGCATATCGCCCGCCTGACGCATCTGACCGCACAGGCCATTGCCAATATCGTCGATGAACTGGTTTCAGAAAATCTGCTCATGCAGCTGGGGCGGCTGAAAACAGGACGCGGCCAGCCGCCGATCCAGTTTGCCGTCAATCCCGAAGGCGCGATGACCATCGGCGTCGAAATGGGTTCGACGCATATGGTGACGACAGTGCTTGATCTGTCCGGCAAGCCGCGCACGCAGCATGTGCGCCCCATTCAGGATGTCAGCCCCGACAGGCTCTCCGCACAATTGCGAACGGAAGTCGATGCCGTGAAGGCTTCGTTTCCCGCGCGCCTGCTTGGCATAGGCGTGGTTATGCCTGGCCCGTTCGACATTGAAGGCATGAGTTCGGTCGGTCCGACCACCCTGCCCGGCTGGTCCGGGATCGATGCAGCAGCGGTTCTGAGCGAAGCCTGCGGCGAATCCGTTCTGGTTGAAAACGACGCCAATGCGGCGGCTGTCGGCGAGCGCCTTTTCGGTGCAGGCCATGCGATTTCCAATTTCGCCATGATTTATTTTGGTGCCGGTATCGGGCTTGGCATGATTCAGGACGGCGCACCGTTTCGCGGCGCTTTCGGCAATGCCGGTGAAATCGGTCATATCGTCATCACGCCCAACGGGCGCAACTGTGCCTGTGGCCAGAAAGGCTGTCTTGAAACCTATGCCTCTCTTCATATCTTGCGCGAAAAACTTCACGCAGCGGGCATTGAGGACACCGATTTCGACGCGCTGGAAAAGCTGCATGAAGACCGCAACCCGGTTCTGATGGGCTGGGTGCAGGAAGCCGCCGACCATCTGGCGCCAATGATTGCCATGATTGAAAACATTCTCGATCCTGAGACGATCATTCTGGGCGGCATGTTGCCCGACGCAATCATCGACGACCTGATCTGGCATATGGGTGGCCTGCCGATTTCGGTTGCAAGCCGCCGCGCACGCGCATTACCGCGCGTCATTCGCGGGCAGACGGGACAGTTCACCGCCGCCTTGGGTGCCGCATCGCTGCCGATGTTCGAGGCCATGACGCCAAAACTCGACACGAATTCGGAAATCTGACCATGCTTACCGCCCGCCAGCGCATCGAGCGCCAGAAGTCGTCCCCTGCCCTCGTCCGTCTGCACCGAGCGCTGAGCAGGCTGCGTTCAACTGTGACGCTGATGCATACGGGCGCACATCCTGACGACGAGCAGAGCGGCCTGATGGCCTATATGCGGTTCGAGCTTGGCATGCGGGTAGTGATTGCCTGTTCGACACGCGGCGAAGGCGGGCAAAATGCGCTTGGACCCGAACGTGGCGGCGCGCTTGGCGTGATCCGCAGCCGCGAAATGGAAGAGGCAGCGCGCATTCTCGATTGCGACGTGCATTGGCTGGGCCATGGCCCTGACGATTCCGTGCACGATTTCGGCTTCTCCAAGGATGGTGACGGTACATTCGCCCATTGGGGCGAGGAGAAAACTGTCGAGCGGCTGGTCCGCGCTTATCGCACCGAGCGCCCGGATATCGTGCTGCCGACCTTTCTCGACGTTCCCGGCCAGCACGGCCACCACCGCGCCATGACACGGGCTGCGGAAATGGCCATACAGCTCGCCGCCGATCCCAACGCCTTTCCGGAACATTTTGCCGAGGGACTGACGCCATGGCAGGTGGCGAAGTTTTATCTTCCTGCCTGGTCGGGCGGCGGCGACACCTATGACGACGAGCTTCCTCCACCCGATACGACATTGATGATTCATGCCGCCGGCCGTGATCCAGCGACCGGCGCTGATTTCGACCGTATCGGCGAGTGGTCACGCGCCTGCCATGCCACGCAGGGCATGGGGCACTGGCCGGAAATGCCGAAGGTTGAGTGGCCGTTGCATCTGAAATTGCCGAACAGCCATTCAGAAACGACAATCATCGACGGGCTTCCCGATACTTTGGCCGCACTTGCGGAAATCAACGGACTGGCACTTGAGAGCCGAAAGCAGCTTCGCGATGCCCATTCTTCTATTGAGCAGGCAATGACGGCTTTTCCTGATCGCGAAGCCATTGTCAAAAATCTGGTCGAGGCTGCGAAAAGTCTGAAGGCTTTTCTGACCAGCGCGCCGGAGGATTTTCTTGTGCAGCACCGGCACAGGCTGGAACGCAAGCTGCGGGAGATCGACGCCGCCCTGATCGAAGCGACCTCCCTGTTCGAGCGAGTTTATCTGGATGAGCCGATATTGCCGAGAGGCGGCGAGACGCGCCTTGTTGTCGAATATGGTCCCGGTGCGGTGGAGATTGCAGCAACGGCGGAAGCCATATTGCCGCAAGGCTGTTCGATCACCGGCGAGCATCGGATGCCGGGGCGAGAAATTCTGGCTGTTACGCTGGCAAGGGACGCGGCACTTTCTCCGCTTTTTGAACCAGCATGGCGGTCGCTCGGTGGCAATGGACAAGCCTTTATCCGGCTGAAGGCGCAGTTTGACGGGCATCTGGCAGAGTGCAGCTTCGATCTCGAAGAGCCGCTCGCCATCGTGCCGCCTGTCTCGTTGAAGATCGCCCCGCCCGCCATCGTCATATCGGGCCAACGGGGTCCATTGCCGATCGAGCTTCTGGCCCATGGCCCGGCAAAACAGATCACCTTCGCATCGTCGAACGGCTGGGAAGTCAAGGTAGACGGATCGAATGCCTTCTTGCACGGACCTTCCGATCCGGCACCTGGCCTGACCTGTCTTCCGGCATCGGTTGATGGCATTCCGGCGTGGCAAACACACATTGCCAGCTATCCGCATATTGGCAAAAATGTCTGGCGCGAGCCTGCCGTGCTGCCGATTCTGGCGCTCGACGTGAAGCTGCCCGACGCTCGCATCGGCTATATCGGCAACGGCGCTGACAATGTCGGCCTGTGGCTGAAACGTATGGGACTTGATGTCACCGATATCGAGCCGCATCATCTAGCTGGTGACCTATCAGGGTTCACGACCATCGTGGTCGGCATATTTTCCTTTGGCGTGCGCAATGACCTTGCTGCGGCAACGGAAAAGCTTCACCGCTTTGTCGAGAATGGCGGACATCTGGTGACGCTCTATCACCGGCCGTCGGATGGCTGGCATCCAGACAGGACACCACCGCGAAGACTGACCATCGGTTCCCCGTCATTGCGCTGGCGCGTTACGAACCCATGTGCGGCGGTTACGGTCCTTGCGCCCGACCATCCTCTGCTGGTCGCCCCCAACATTATCGATAGGGATGATTGGGAAGGCTGGCACAAGGAACGCGGTCTTTACTTCGCCTCTGCATGGGATGACGCCTATCAGCCGCTTCTTTCCATGCATGATGAAGGGGAACAGCCGCTTTTCGGTGCGCTTGTTTCAGCGCAGATCGGCAAGGGCCGCCACACGCATACAAGCCTCGTTCTGCACCACCAGCTCGACAAGCTGGTCCCCGGTGCATTCCGGCTGATTGCCAATCTGGTACAACCTGCGGGATAATTTCGTGATGTCGTTTTCGTGAAATATTCATGACATTCACATCCTCCTGTGAAGAATGTATTTCCCTTATATTTCATTTCACTAATTAATTTTTCTTGAGTTTCCTTCACTGGAAATTTCGCTCTATCACAGCGTGTATTCGACTCATGGAGATAAATTGTCATGCGCAATCTGGTACGTGTTTCTTTGACCGGCCTGTTCCTTGGAGCAGGTCTTGCTGGCGCTTTCGCACAAGCCACGCCGGAACAGATGGAAATGGCCTATAATGCCGCCCGCAATCAGCTTGGCGTGCTCCAGTACTGCCAGGAAAAGGGTTATACCGATGGCGGCGCCATCGAGATCCAGACGAAGATGATTGCGCTTATCCCTGCCCCATCCGACACGTCCAAGGCCGAAGTTGCCGAAGCAACCGGCAAGCAGGGCAAGGTTTCCGCGATGGGTATGGAGCAGGATATTGCCACCAGCGCAAAAGCGCAGAACATCTCTGAGGAAAAGCTCTGCCAGACCATGGCCGATGCCGTTAAGCAGGCTGGCGCTCAGCTGCCGCAGTAAGGTGGATGACAACCACCCCAGAATAGAGCCTCGCGCAAGCGGGGCTCTTTGTTCTCTGCAACCCTGCATTCAGCAATACTCAAATGTCCTTCATGGCGAAATTTCGAATTTCATTTTGTATTCAGCACTTTATTAAGCATATAGAATACTCACCTTCCGTTTACCATGCAACTTAAGAGGGTGGACATAATTGCCGGATAGTTTGCTCGCAGGTCACAGCGACCGCTAAACAAGTAAAAATGATCTCAGGAGCAACACATGACCAAGCTTATCGCACGCTTTCGTAAAAACGAATCCGGCGCAACCGCCATCGAATACGGCCTCATCGCGGCTTTGATCGCTGTCGTCATCATTACGGCAACAACGGAACTTGGTACCGCAATAAAGACCAAGTTCACGGACATCTCCACTGCAATCTCCACTGCAAGCAAGTAAAGAGCTATACCTCTTTTACAAAGAAAACCGCCCTTTGGGGCGGTTCAGATTGATTACAAACCCCTCGATTTTTGGAAGCAGTCAAAAACGAGGGGTTTTGATTCCGATTTGTTCACGTTCTGAATCTGGGACGTTCCGTGAATCTGAGGTCATTTTGACCCTGCCGGAGGTTTGTCAGCAGCCTGAACCGCCCTTTGGGGCGGTTTTCTTTTTTGGAGAAGCCATTCGCCTCGATTAGAGGCAACTTTTAAAACCGAAGCGCGTTAATCAGATGCACTCTATTCAAATCTGATCGCCTCAGTGTGGAGTTAAAATCACAGCTAAACAAGCTAACGCTCCGCAATCTTTATTGATTATGGGTTTCGTGTAGAAACGCGCATAATCCCTCTAAATAGTGGTTCGCCGCGTGGTTGTTGCGTATTCCAGCGCTGACCCCGGCTTTTCGGGAGTAGCGAACATGTCATTGAAATCCATCTTGCTGGCGCTCGGCATCGGCGTTGCCGGTCTGACGCTCAGCGGTTGCGTGTCCGAGGGCTATTACGGCTCAGGCTATTACGATCCCTATTATGTGCGTGGCGGCTATGTCGGAACGGGCGTCGTTTACGACAGCGGTCGTCATTATCGGAATTATCCGCGCTATTATCGAGGCTCCCGCTACTATCGTGACCGCGATTATTATCGTTATCGTGACCGGGATCGTCCGAGCCGTCCACCTCAAAGCAGACCGGACCGTCCACGCCCACCGCGGCCGGATCGCCCGCCGTCAGACAATGCAGGCCGTCCAAATCCGGGCAATCCATCGGTTATCCAGCATATCAAGCGTGGCCCGCACAACTGAAGCAAAAACACCCGCCGAAATCCGGCGGGTGTTTTTATAATGCAGGAGCGGTTGTCACAGCTTGATGACGTATTCCTTGCGGGTGGTTTCAAGAACCTCCCAACTTCCCCTGAAACCGGGCCTGATGACGAAACTGTCTCCGGCCTTGACTTCTCGGGTTTTGCCTCCCTCTTCGCTGACAATAGAGCGGCCCGACAGAATGTGACAGAACTCCCATTCGTCATATTCGATCCGCCACTTGCCCGGCGTGCTCTCCCATATGCCCGCAAAAAGCGTGCCTTCGGCATTTTCCTCCAGATTCCATGTGCGGAATTCCGGAGCGCCTGAAAGAACGCGCTCCGGCAAGGGCGCGCCTTCTTCCGCTTCAATGCCGATCAGGTCGAAATCTAGAAACCGGCTCATCATCTCAAGCCTTTGCGAGCGCCTGTTCCAGATCGGCGATGATGTCGTCGGCATCCTCGATGCCGATGGAAAGACGAACCACGTCCGGCCCGGCGCCTGCGGCCACTTTCTGCTCGTCGCTCAGCTGGCGGTGCGTCGTGGAAGCAGGATGAATGACCAGCGAACGCGTGTCACCAATATTGGCGAGCAACGAGAAAAGCTCGAGGCTGTCGACGAACTTCACCCCTGCGTCGTAACCGCCCTTGAGTCCGAAGGTGAACACTGAACCGGCACCCTTCGGTGCATATTTTTGCTGCAATGCGTGATATTTATCGTGCGGCAGACCAGCATAGTTCACCCAGGACACTTTTTCATGGCCGTGCAGCCATGTGGCAACTTTCAGCGCATTGTCGCTGTGGCGCTGCATACGCAGCGGCAAGGTTTCCGCGCCGGTGAGAATCTGGAACGCATTGAAGGGCGAAATGGCCGGGCCGAAATCGCGCAGGCCCAGCACTCGGGCAGCAATGGCAAAGGAGATATTGCCGAAGGTCTTGTGCAGTTCCAGACCAGCATAATCCGGGCGCGGTTCGGTCAGAAGCGGATAGTTGCCGGACTTGGCCCAGTCGAACGTGCCGCCATCGACCAGAATGCCGCCCATGGAATTGCCATGCCCGCCAATGAACTTGGTCAGCGAATGCACGACGATATCCGCGCCGTGCTCGATCGGGCGCACCAGATAGGGCGATGCCAGCGTATTGTCCACGATCAGCGGCAGGCCATTTCTGTGCGCGATTTCGGCAATGGCCTCGATATCCACCACGATGCCGCCGGGATTGGCGAAGCTTTCGATGAAGATGGCGCGCGTCTTGTCGTCGATCTGCTTCGCGAAATCGGTCGGATTGGTGGCATCGGCCCAGCGCACCTGCCAGCCGAAGGATTTGAACGACTGGCCGAACTGGTTGATCGAACCGCCATAGAGCTGGCGTGCGGCGATGAAATTATCACCCGGCTGCAATAGCGTATGGAAGACGAGAAGCTGCGCTGCATGGCCGGATGCCGTCGCCACCGCTGCCGTTCCGCCTTCAAGTGCGGCGATGCGCTCTTCCAGAACGGCGGTCGTCGGATTGGTGATGCGCGTATAGATATTGCCGAATGCCTGAAGGCCGAACAGGGAGGCCGCGTGGTCGGCATCCTCGAACACAAACGACGTCGTCTGATAGATCGGTGTTGCGCGCGCGCCCGTCGTCGGATCGGGCCGCGCCCCTGCGTGAACAGCAAGCGTTTCAATTCCGGGAGAGCGTTTTGACATCATTTCCTCCTGTGTCCCAAACCCCAATCGTGACCGGACGTTAGGCGTTGCTGACAGGAAAGCAAAGGAGGAATTTCCACCTGATCCCGGAATCGCAGAAAATAAATCCGAAAGTGCTTATCGACCGATCAGACGCGGATAGTCGATGGCCGGACAGCGGTCCATGATGACCGTCAAGCCCGCTTCCGCGGCCTTTTTTCCCGCCTCTTCGTGCACGACACCCAGCTGTGTCCACAAGACCGTCGGCCGATGCTTCATCGCCAGAACTTCGTCCACGATGCCCGGAAGCGAATAAGGTTCGCGGAAGACATCCACCATATCGACCGACTCTTGGATATCGGCCAGACGCGCCATGACTTGCTGGCCGTGAATATGCTTCCCCGCCTGCCCCGGATTGACCGGAATCACGCGATAGGCTTTGGACAGCAGGAACTCCATCACGCCATTGCTGGGCCGTTCCGGCTTCGGCGATGCGCCGAGAAGTGCAATCGTTTTCACGGAAAGAAGAATATCGCGGATCTGATCATCGGATGGATTCTGCATCTTGTCCTCTTCAATCGCCTGAGCCAGCGCTTGCATGAAAGCCGCCGCAGCCTCTATTGAATAATAAACTTTGGGAGGAATACATGAATATCAATACCGCGCAGCCTATAAGTGTCAGCCCCGTCATGAGCATCGATGAATTGCGGGCTTTCATGCAGCGCGAGTTTCCGCAGCTTGGCGATGCTTTTGAGGTGGTGGCCGTGGATGAGGGGTCGGCTACAATGCGGCTTCATGCCGATGAACAACATCTGCGCCCCGGCGGCACGGTTTCCGGCCCGGCGCTTTTCGCGCTTGCCGACGTTACCGCCTATGCCGCCATTCTGGCCCATATCGGCCCGGTTGCTCTCGCCGTGACGACCAACCTCAATATCAACTTTCTGCGTAAACCCTCCCCCGGTACGGTCGAGGCCGTGGCGCGCCTCCTGAAACTCGGCAAACGCCTTGCGGTTCTCGATATCAGCCTGACCGATGGCACGAACGGCGAACTGGTTGCCCATGCAACAGCCACCTATTCGATCCCGCCGCGATAAAAGCGCTCAAAAAAGATGCGGTATTATAATACCAATAACGTAAGTGATTGATTTTACTTGCCTTTCAAAACAGTGCGCCGAATAAAAGGCTTGACGGCCGCCCGAACATTGTGTATCGACCCGCCGGAAGCGCGTGAAAGGTAACTTTTGCACGCCCGTTCGGGTTGGAGAATATCCAACACAAGCAACAAAAAAAGCCCTGATTTTCAGGATCGGGGATCAAGTCAAGGAAGACTTCAATGGCAACTTTCTCTCAGAAGCCGGCTGAAGTGGTGAAGAAGTGGGTGCTGATCGACGCCGAAGGTCTCGTCGTCGGCCGTCTCGCAACCATCGTCGCCAATCGCCTGCGCGGCAAGCACAAGGCAACCTTCACCCCGCATGTTGACGATGGCGACAATGTCATCATCATCAATGCCGACAAGGTTGTTCTGACCGGCAACAAATATGCCGACAAGAAATACTACTGGCACACCGGCCATCCGGGCGGCATCAAGGAGCGCACTGCTCGCCAGATTCTCGAAGGCCGTTTCCCGGAACGCGTTCTCGAGAAGGCTATTGAGCGTATGATCCCGCGTGGTCCGCTCGGCCGTCGCCAGATGAAGAACCTGCGCGTTTATGCAGGCCCGAACCATCAGCATGAAGCTCAGCAGCCGGAAGTCCTCGACGTCGCAGCGCTGAACCGCAAGAACAAAGGGAATGCATAATCATGGCTGAGCAGCTCAACTCGCTCGAAGAACTCGGCACTGTTGCCAAGACCGAAGCTGCCGCTCCGGTTCATGTCCAGAAGCTGGACGCACAGGGCCGCGCTTACGCCACTGGCAAGCGCAAGGACGCCGTTGCACGCGTATGGGTCAAGCCGGGCACCGGCAAGATCACCGTCAACGACAAGGAATTCGAAAAATATTTCGCACGTCCGGTCCTGCAGATGATCCTGCAGCAGCCGATCGTCGCTTCGAATCGCGCTGGCCAGTTCGATATCGTCGCCACCGTTGCCGGTGGCGGCCTGTCCGGTCAGGCCGGTGCCGTTCGTCACGGCATCTCCAAGGCCCTCACCTATTACGAACCGGGCCTGCGCACGGTTCTCAAGAAGGGCGGCTTCCTGACCCGCGACAGCCGCGTCGTCGAACGTAAGAAGTACGGTAAGGCCAAGGCTCGCCGTTCGTTCCAGTTCTCCAAGCGCTAATATCTATCGCTTCAGAGCGAACAAAAAAGCGGGCCTTTGGGTCCGCTTTTTTGTTATGTATTCTGCGACTCAAGCCAGCACGGAGCCAGCCTAATGTCGTCCAGTCGTTTTGCAGTTACGCCGGAGCCTCCTTATCTGATCGTCACCTTTGCTTCGCAGCGTTTTACGGGCGAGGATGACGGCTATGGCGACATGGCGGTTCGGATGGGAGAACTTGCAGCGAAGCAGCCGGGCTATCTCGGCATCGAAAGCGCGCGCGACGCGGAAGGCTTCGGCATCACCAATTCCTTCTGGGCAGACGAAGACAGCATCCGTGACTGGAAGCGCGACGTGGATCACCTGATCGCGCAGAAGCTCGGGCGCGAGAAATGGTACGAAGCCTATCGCATACGCGTTGCCCGCGTGGAACGCGCTTATGGATTTGATGCCAAGAGCGAATGAAAGCGCTATGGAAGCCAGACTGTCATCCGGGAAGCGCCATGCCTTCAAAGACCATTGACCACGCGATCACTGCCCGCAGCCTGACCAGTGCCGCGACCGACCCGACCCATGCGGGCGTACTGTCCTTCATGCGGCGCGTGTACACGAAGTCGCTCAAAGGTGCGGAAGCTGTCGTCTGGGGCGTTCCGTTTGATGCCGCCGTCTCGAACCGACCCGGCGCGCGCTTCGGCCCGCAGGCGATCCGGCGGGCGTCGGCGATCTTCGACAATGATCCGCAATATCCGTTCGAGCGCGACCTTTTCGGGAATCTCGCCGTCATCGACTATGGCGACTGCCTGCTCGACTATGGCAATCACACCAAAACCCCGGCCACCATCGAGCGTGAAGCGGCGAAAATCCTGAAATCGGATGCGTTCCTGCTGACGCTCGGCGGCGATCATTTCATCACATGGCCGCTCCTTAAAGCCCATGCCGCCAAATATGGTCCGCTGGCGCTGGTGCAGTTCGATGCGCATCAGGATACGTGGTTCGATGATGGCAAACGGATCGATCACGGCTCTTTCGTGGCCCGTGCGGTGCGCGACGGCATTATCGATCCCGACCATTCGATCCAGATCGGTATCCGCACGCACGCCCCGGAAGATTGCGGCATCAAGATCATTTATGGCCATGAGGTCGAAGATATGTCGGCGGCGGCGATTGCCGATGAAGTCCTGCGTCGCACCAATGGCAGGAAGGCCTATTTGACCTTCGATATCGACTGTCTTGATCCGGCTTTTGCGCCGGGAACCGGCACACCAGTCGCAGGCGGGCCTTCTTCCGCAAAGATGCTGTCTGTCCTGCGCAAGCTGGCGGCTCTTGACTTCGTGGGCGCCGATGTGGTCGAGGTTGCACCGGCCTATGACCATGCCGATATAACAGCAATCGCGGGAGCGACGATCGCAATGTACTATTTAGGCCTTCTGGCCGAACAGAAAGAACGACGAGACTAGAGCGGTTCCGGTTTAAATGGAATCGTCGGAACCGCTCTATCTATTTGTTTTCACGCATTATCCGACGCAAAACCGCTTCGCACTTTTGCTGGAAATGCTCTAGCTCACAAAATGATTCAAGCAGCTCGAAAACTGATTCCAAGTATTGTCGTAACTTTCTGAATTCAAAGGCAAAACGCATGAAACCGAAAATCTTCATTGATGGCGAACACGGCACCACCGGACTGCAGATCCGCACCCGTTTGGCCGAACGCGACGATCTTGAAGTGATCTCCATTCCGGAAGCCGAGCGGCGCAACAAGGATTTGCGCGCCGACTATCTGCGCGCTGCCGATATTGCGATCCTGTGCCTGCCGGATGATGCCTCCAAGGAAGCGGTTTCCCTGCTCGAAGGCCATAACGCGACCCGCATCATCGATACTTCGACGGCGCATCGGGTGCATCCCGACTGGGCCTATGGTTTCGCCGAACTGATCAAGGGGCAGCGCGAACGCATTGCCGAGGCGCGTCTCGTTGCGAATCCGGGTTGCTACCCGACCGGTGCGATTGCGCTTGTTCGCCCGCTGCGCGATGCAGGCCTGCTGCCCGCCGACTATCCGGTGAGCGTCAATGCCGTCTCCGGCTATACGGGTGGCGGCAAGCAGATGATTGCGCAGATGGAAGACAAGAACCATCCGGAGCACCTTGCTGCGAATAATTTCCTCTACGGCCTACCGCTCAGGCACAAGCATGTGCCGGAACTGCAATTGCATGGCCGTCTGGATCGCCGCCCGATCTTTTCGCCTAGCGTCGGACGCTTCCCGCAGGGAATGATCGTGCAGGTTCCTTTGTTCCTGGGCGAGCTTGAGGGATCGCCGTCGCTTGCAAAGGTCCATGCCGCGCTGACGGAGCATTATGCCGGTCAGGATATTGTCGAGGTTATGCCGCTTGAGGAAAGCGCGAAACTTCCCCGCGTCGATGCGGAAGAGCTTGCCGGCAAGGACGGTATGAAGCTTTTCGTCTTCGGCACCGAAGGCGATGGAGAGGTCAATCTGGTGGCGCTGCTCGACAATCTCGGCAAGGGCGCATCGGGTGCAGCCGTCCAGAACATGAACCTCATGCTTGGCAAAGCCTGATGATGACGACACCGATATTTCCCAGCGAATGGAATATCGGTTCGTTCGAGCCTCTGGCCGATACACATTCAAGCCTCGTCTGGAAGGTCGAACGTGCCGATCATCCGGGCGAGGTTTTTGTCGTCAAGCAGTTGAAGCCAGCCGGAATGGAAGAGCTGCGCGGCGCGCATTATCTGGACTGGCAGGACGGCCATGGTGCGGCACGATTATACAGCCTCAAAGGCACGTCGATGCTGCTCGAATATGCGGGCGACTATCACCTCGATGAGCACCTGAAACGCGGCAAGGATGCCGAATGCCTGCACATATTCGGAGAGGTTTTGACCGCGCTGCATACGCCCTCTCCCGCCCCGATACCGGCTGACTTGCAGCCGCTGGACAAGCACTTTTCCGGTCTTTTTGCGGTGTCGCATGAAAGCCCGGTCTATGCGGATGGCATGGCGGTCGCAAAGCGTCTGCTGGCGACGCCGCGTGAGGCTATTCCGCTGCATGGTGACATTCACCATGAGAACATCATCAAGGGGCCACGAGGCTGGCTCGCCATCGACCCGCACGGACTTGTCGGCGATGCCGCCTTCGATGCGGCAAATATCTTCTACAATCCGCTCGACCGGGACGATCTCTGCCTCGACCTTGAACGCGCCCGGCATATGGCCGAGCATTTCGCACCGATCATCGGGCGCGAACCGGCCTATATTCTGGATTATGCCTTCGCTTATGGCTGCCTGTCAGCAGCATGGCATCGTGAAGACGGCAACGTTACGGACGAAGCGCGGGAACTGAAGATCGCCTCCGCGCTCAGACACTTGCGCCAAAAGGCTTATACCGCGTAAGCGCCCTTTGTTGCGCGCCAGTGCGCGACCGCGAAGGCCAGCACGATCAGCGCAAAGAACTGGTGCGTCAGACCCAGATGCAGCGGAACGCTCATCAAAAGCGTCGCAATGCCGATAACGGCCTGCACCAGAACAAGGCCAACCAGAACAATGGTGCGGCGCGCATGAGTGGTGCCGGGCGCCTGCTTCCAGACCTGCAGCGAATGCAGGACGGCCAGAACCAGAACTGTATAGGCGAACATGCGGTGCACGAACTGCACAGTTTTCGGGTTTTCAAACAGGTTGCGCCACCATGGCGACTGGATGAACAGATCGGACGGGATGACGGCGCCGTCCATCAGCGGCCATGTGTTATAGGTCAGACCGGCATGAAGTCCGGCGACCAGACCGCCCAGATAAATCTGCACCAAAACCGCGAACACGATCCAGCCCGCAAAGCGCTGGATCGACCTTTCCGCCGGTCGTTCACTGTAGGTGACCAGCCCACGCGCAATATAGAATACCGCTGTTATGATGATACAGGCTGTCGTCAGATGGATTGCAAGACGGTATTGGCTGACGCTGGTAAGCACGCTGAGGCCAGACGCGACCATCCACCAGCCGATTGCGCCCTGCAGGCCACCGAGCGCAAGCAGGCCCAGCATACGATATTTAAGGCCGCCCCTGAGACGCCCCGTCACCCAGAAGAAGGCCAGCGGAACAGCAACGAGAAAGCCCACGAAGCGGGCCAGCAGGCGATGCGCCCATTCCCACCAGAAAATATACTGGAATTCTTCGAGGGACATGCCCTTGTTGATCTGCTGGTATTGGGGAATCTGGCGATATTTGTCGAATTCCTCCAGCCATTCAGCGTGATTTAACGGTGGAATGACACCATGAATGGGCTTCCATTCGGTGATGGAGAGGCCCGAACCGGTCATGCGCGTGGCGCCGCCGACCATGACGATGGCGATCAACACAACGAACACCGCATAAAGCCAGTAACGCACAAGGCGGCGGTCACGATCTTCTTTCGATGATCTGGAACCCTGCCCTACACGCTGCGCCGTTGCTGCCGTCATGCGATACACCCTTCGATAATGAGCCGAAGGATACATGCCGCATCAATCCTCGAGTTACAAGCTGGCGTCACGCGACATGCCGCCGCGTTTTTGCCCTTTCACTGGCCCTTCTCACGCGCTAGTGATGAGCCGGGGAAAAGGAGAGCTGCGCTATGCCCGTTCGGCTGAAGAAACTGATCGGCACTTTTTTGCTGGTTTCACTGGTCATCGTCTATGCGGTGTTTGCAACCATCATCGCAGTGGCGCATCTCGCTGAATCGAGCGCCTGGGTGCATCTCCTTTATTTCTTCGTGACTGGCATTCTGTGGGTTCTGCCAGCCATGGGCATCATCTGGTGGATGGCGCAGCCGCCACGCAAGAAACAACATTAATCCCATTTGAGGATGCTGCAGACGATGGCGGGCGAAGTTGCAGCGCGCATTCTGACAAATTTCAGCGAGATCAGACGTCTCTGGAACGGTGCTGCCGCCATTCACGGCGCGCCGCAATCATTTGCGTGGATCAATAACTGGCGCACAATCGTCAATGCTGACAGTTTTGTCGTGGGGCTTTTTGACGGCGATGGTCCAATCCTGCTTCTGCCGCTAGAAGTCATCAGCCAGAACGGCGCGAAAATTGCGCGCTTTCCCGGCGGAAGCCACGCCAATTGCAATTTCCCATGGCTGTTGAAAGACTGTGGTGCGAACATCGAACCTAGCACGGTCCGGCAGCTGATCGACGCAATTCGCAAAATACGGCCCGATATCGATGCGCTTTCGCTGACACGCCAGCTTTCCGAACTGCAAGGCGTCGCCAATCCGCTGCTCACTCTCGGAAAAGCACCCAATCCGAATCCGGTTCTCGCCGCTTCGCTCAGTGGCGGCTTTGATGCCGTGCTTGACCGCGCCAATCGCAAGCGAAAGCTGAAAAAACATCGCCAGCACAGCCGCCGTTACGAAGAAAGCGGGGGCTGGAGAATTGCCGGGCCGCAAAGCCGCGCGGAATCCGACAATATTCTCGATCTTTATTTTGAGATGAAGGCCCAGCGCTTCAGTAAGATGGGAATTCGTGATCCTTTCGCCGATGAGAATGTGCGCAATTTCTTCAAAGCTTTCTTGGGTGAAGGATTGGCAAAAGGTCAGAATCTGAACGAGTTACGCTTTCTCGAAGTTGGCGGCACTGTGCGCTCGATCATCGGAAAACTGTTCAGCGATACAGGTCCTACCGTCGAGTTCGCTGCCATTGCAGAAGACGAGCTGATGACAGCTAGTCCGGGTGAGTTCCTCTTCTTCGAGGATATAAGCCGCAGTTGCGACGAAGGCCGTTCGATCTACAGTTTCGGTATTGGTGATGAGCCGTACAAACGAGAATGGTGCGACATCGAGCGCACGATCTATGACACGCTGGTGCCACTTTCAGTCAAGGGCAAGTTTTTCACAGCGCTGCAATCGGCCCGTAATGCGGTTGCCGGAGGCCTCAAGCGCAATCCGCGTCTGTGGGGCCTTGCCAAGACGCTGCGCAGCAGGTTCAGAGGATATTAGCAATCTGATTCAGGAACGCAGCCTAACGCCTTGTTTCCGAATCGGTTTCGTCCATCAGAATGACGACGTCTTCATAACCGCCCTGATCAAGGTCGAGAGCAGCCAGCGCAACGCCTTTGTCATCTGGATCGACGATGCTCATCACGACGGAAGCCGGTCCATCGGCGATGCGCCTTATCTGTTCCGAAGATGACGGGCCGCATTCCACCACCACAAAATCATAGACCGTTTCCAGCGCATCAAGAATGAGCGGCAGGCGGTCGGCAGAACGCATGGCGATTTCCGGGTCGGCCTCGCCCAGCGGCACGACATGAGCCTGCGAGAACCGGTCGCTATGGATGACCTCGTTAAAGCGGCGCTCGCCGGACAGAAGCTCAGTAATGCCGGGCAGATGCGCGCCGTCCAGCATGGCAAGGCCGACAGTTCCTTGCGCAGTCATGTCCACGAGAATTGCACGTTTGCCGCGGTCAGCGAATTCACGCAGCAGACGCACCGTTCCCGCCGATGCTTTATCGCCCTCGGGTGAGACGGCCACGATGCGCTTCAGCTTTCCGCCTGCGAGCAGATCGGCAACCGCCTCAACACCGTTGGGATTGCGCGGTCTCGTCTCGCGCTGCCCGATCTCACTTAGCTTGGTCCCACCTTGCTTTATCACGGAAAACTCCTCCACGGATTTCCTTGTTTCGGAAACCGTCGGCTTTGCCGCAAACGGCATGGTCCATGAACGGCGCGGCACCGCAATTGTTTCCTCGGAAACAGCATCACTGCGTTCGCCTCCGGATGGCGGCACGGCGCCAGCTTCAACGGCAGCGGCAATAACCGGCATTTCGACTTCCTCCACGGCGGCAACCCTTTGACCATCCGCCGTCACGAAAGCACGTCCGCTGAACAATTCACGCAACAGAACAAAAATCGACAGCAAGAGCAGACCGGCAGCAAAGGTCGAACCGACAATCGGCAATATCATCGGATAATAGGGAACTGCCGGGGCTTCGGCGGAAGAGAAAACCCGCGCATCCACCGGCACATAATTGCGGTCGGTGCGCGACGCGGCTTCGCGATAGCGCGTCAGATAGGTTTCCAGAAGCTGGCGCTGTGCCGCCGCCTCGCGCTCCAATGCACGCAGTTCGACTTCCTGATCGCCTGCTTGCGCGGCTTGCGCCTTCACGCGGTTCAGTTCGCGATTGAGTTCGTCCTCGCGCAGCTTTGCCGCGGAGACTTCATTATCGAGACTTGCAACAAGCTTGCGACCTTCGGCCCTGATCTGCTGATCGAGATCGGCAAGCTGGGAACGCAACGCCTTGATGCGTGGATGGCCGTCCAGAAGTGTCGTCGAAAGATCGGCAATCTGGGCATTGAGCTGGATACGCCTTTCGGCAAGGCGCTGCATCATGCCGGAGGCCACCACATCCGGCAGGGTGTCGATGGGAGCACCGGAGGCGAGCGCCTTGCGAATGCTTTCCGCCTTTGCTTCCGCCGAAGCGCGGCTGGTGCGGACCCGCGTAAGTTCGGTGGAGACTTCCGAAAGCTGCTGTGTCGCAATCGTGCTGTTGCTTTGCCCGGTCAGAAGCCCGCGCGATGCACGGTAATCCGCAACCTTCTTTTCCGCATCGCGGACGCGGTTGCGCAGGTCATCAATTTCTGGCGCAAGCCAGCCAGTGGCATCGTCGTTCGATTGCAGCTTCGCTGCCTGCTGAAACAGGATGTATTGATTGGCAAGCGCGTTGGCGACGTCCTTGGCCGTCTCTGGGTTTGCCGACGTATATTGCACCACGATCACGCGCGAAGCGGTCACAGCGAAAGCCTGCATGTTCTTGCGAAGTTTCTGTAAAACACGCTCTTCCGGGGTCAGTTGTGCGGGATCGGTCCGCATGCCGAGCATGATGAGAACGCGGGTCCACGGCTTCACTTCCGTCGTCGTGAAGGCTTCGTTGCTAGTCAGCTTAAGTTCGTCGGAAACTTTCTTGAGGAGATCACCGGAGGAGAACACCTCCACCTGGCTCTTCACGCCTTCGGCGTCGAATATGGGGCGCTCAGCTGCTGTTTCGCCATTGGGGCGGGTGTAAATGGATTCGCGAGCCTCGATCATGATGCGCGCTTCGGCACGATAATCCGGTGTCAGAAAAAGGCAGATGGCCCAGGCCGCCGCCGCCATGATAAGCGCGCCAACGACAATGAACAGCCAGTGACGACGCAGGCTGGAGAACAGCGCGCCGATATCAATATCTGCGTCCCTTGATAACGGATCGACTTCTGCCATTCCCCATTTCTCCATGGACTTCGCGAGTGCGCTTGCGCGCGTGATCGCTCTCGCCCGCGTGGGGTAAAGCCCCCCAGAATCTGGCCGAAGAGTAAACGAACAAGGTAACCAGAGAGTTAAGTAGGATAAGTTCCCAATTACCGGCGAGACATAAAGATTTTGCGTCGAACCCTGTCTTCTTTACCAGCCATTAACCCTAATCAATCGATAACGCTTGCAACCGATGTTCGTAATCGCGCTGTCAGTACCGCGTCGATTGCGTTTGTAAGAAATATTGCTTTTCGGAAGAACCGAGGCGGAAGATGACGGCGAAGACGATCCATAACAAGCGCAAAGGTCACGCTCTGCTCGTGGCGCTAGGCCTTGCCGCCTTGACGCTTTCCGCTTGCTCCAGCTATCGCCCTGCCCCGCCTGCCTTCCACGAGGCGCTGAACCAGCCTTATATGCTGGATGCGGGCGACCGCGTGCGCATTACTGTTTTCGAGCAGCCGAGCCTCACCAACACCTATAGCGTCGATCAGGCTGGCTATATAGCTTTCCCGCTCGTCGGCAGCATTCCGGCGCGTGGCAAGACATCCAAGCAGCTTGAAGGGCTCATTGCATCCAAACTGCGCGGCGGTTATCTGCGCGATCCCGATGTCAGTGCGGAAATCGACCGTTATCGCCCGATCTTCGTGATGGGTGAAGTCGGCGCCGCTGGCCAATATTCCTATGTTCCGGGCATGACCGTTCAGAAGGCCATTGCTGCCGCTGGCGGTTACAGTCCTCGCGCCAATCAGGAGAATGTGGACATCACGCGCCAGTTTAATGGCAAGGTGCTGACCGGTCGGGTGTTGATTTCCGATCCAATTCTGCCGGGCGACACGATCTATGTACGCGAACGTCTGTTCTGATGGCGATTGATGGCTGATGACACCAATGTCTCCCCACTGCGCATCGTCCACTGTTTTCGCGAACCGACCGGCGGACTCTTCCGCCACGTTCGCGATCTCGTGGGCCTGCAGACGGAAAAAGGCCACGCAGTGGGCATCGTGTGCGACGCGACGACCGGCGGGCCGCGCGAAGACACGCTTCTGGAAGAATTACGGCCAAAGCTCACGCTCGGCCTTCATCGCATTGCCATGCAGCGCCATGTCGGACTGGGCGACGCGGCAGCTGCGTACAAAGCATATCGCATCATCAAGAAATTGCGGCCGGATATATTGCACGGACACGGCGCCAAAGGCGGCGTCTATGCGCGATTGTTCGGCTCAGTCTTACGGGTTTTCAGGTCTCGCGTAGCCCGTATCTATTCACCGCATGGCGGTAGCCTGCATTTCGACCTGAAGACGCGCCGCGGCGGCGCCGTCTTTCTGGTCGAGAGGATGCTGGCTCCCATGACAGACGCAGTGATGTTTGTTTCCAACTTCGAAAAGCGTATCTATGACGAAAAGGTAGGGCGGCCCTATGGCCTCCATGCCGTTGTTTATAACGGCTTGACCGAAGACGAGTTCATCCCGGTTACCGACGCAGCCGATGCCAGCGATTTTCTCTTTGTCGGCACGATGCGCGAATTGAAGGGACCAGACCTTCTGATCCGTGCCATGGCCCGCTTGCGCGAACAGTACCAGCGCAATTTCACCGTAACGATGGTGGGAGACGGCGTGGAAAAGCCCGGTTTTATCGCTCTTGCCGACGAACTTGGAGTGTCCGGGCAGATCCGCTTTCTGCCCGGAATGGCGGCACGAGAGGCTTTCGGATTGGGGCGGATCATGGTGATTCCATCGCGCGCCGAAGCATTTCCCTATATCGTTCTGGAGGCGCTTGCCGCCGGAAAGCCCGTTATCGCCAGCAATGTCGGCGGCATTCCCGAAGTGTTCGGACCACAGTCCTCGGCACTGGTGGAGCCCGAGGACGGGGCGCTTGCGAACAAGATGCTCGGTGTTGCGGATGATCCAATGGCATTTCGCACCGCAATGCCCGACGTGGCACGGCTGCATGAGCGTTTCAGCCTGCAATCCATGGCGCACTCGATCGAGACTATCTATTACGAGGCGCATCCAGACCGGGCAGTATTGGAAGACTGACTGATACCCCCTCAGCCCACCATCGCAGCAAAGGATTCGGACGCTGAAAGCGACCGTCCGAACTGTGACCGAAACCCACCCCGCGCCACAAAGTAGATATAATGGAACGCATCAGCGCGTCCGCCAATGAGCGAGATATCTTCGCGTTGCCATTGCCAGGGCAGCATGTCTAGCTTGTCTTCGAACGGGTCCGATATAGTCGCAGACCAGAATGCAGCAATGCCATTCGGCTTTAGCGCCCTTTTCACCAGCCTCAGACCATCATCTTCATAAATGGCGCCATTGGCCGCGCGAACGGTAAAGTCTGGCCCATTATCCGTGTCCATCAATATAGTATCGTATCGGCCCGGCTCTGCGCGAAGAACATCCATCACGTCTGCAACCCGAACATCAACACGCGGATCATTCAACGGATGTTCGGCAAGATGACCTATATGGGCCCGGTTCCAGTCCACGATCTCCGGCACAAGCTCACAAACCGTCACCCTGGCATCCGGTCCGAGCAAATCGAGTGCTGCCCGAAGCGTGAAACCCATGCCAAGGCCGCCGATCAGCATATGCGACACCTGCCGTCCGTGCAGACGAAGTGATCTTTCAGCCAGCACGGTCTCGGACTGGAAATTGACATTGGACATCAATTCCAGGCCGTTATATCGAATTTCGTAGATGTGGTCGCGTTTTCGCAACAAGATTTCGTCGCCGGCATGATTGCCTGCTCTAGCCAGTTCGGCCCAAATAGTCATAATCAACCCTAGCGCGCACTCCGATAAAGCTGAAACTGGTTCGGATAAAACGCAATAAAACAAACAGTTAGTACGACCTTGCAAGGTCGCAGCGTGAATTGTTCTCATCGGGATTTTGGGTCGCTATGCGGTCAGGCGCGCAGCAACCCTATGACATCGTCCGATCTGGTTCCGATCAGGAGCGGGAAGAGTGCCGATCTGTTGACGGTAACGTGAACCGAACAGTTCGACGGCGAAATGCCGCTTGCAGCATTATCTTCCAACGGTTTCATATCATTGTCCTAGGCAATATACTCGAACAAGGCAAGCCTTGCATTTTTCTGGCTTGCGACAACTGGCGCGTCTGTAATGCAATAAAATGCTATCGGCTCCCGCCACCAATGCTGTAGCGATATGGATAGAAACCATGTTATTTTAGCTACCACTAACAATAACGGCTTTCAGTCGTGTATTTAATTGAGTGTTTACCTAAGTCAAAAGCTTGTGATGCGGTGTTTATATTCTGCTTAGGACTCTCGGTCTAATTACGAGGCTATCAATTTACGATCAGGGGCAATGTTGTGCGAGATAATGATGCGCTTTCTCCTTTTGGCCGCAAAGCCATGGAAGCCAGCGGCAAGCAGCATTCCGGGCAGGATTCCGGACAAGATTCCAAACCGCAGGCTCCAGTAGAACTCAGCCCGCTGGCACGCCAGATGGCAGAGCAATATCAGCGCGACACGTTCTCACCGCTGATGTTGAGCGGCGTGATGCGCATGGTTGAGTTCGGACTTGTCTTTTTCTCCGGCATCCTGAGCTTCCTGCTCTATGTGGGCATCGACACACATCTCAACTTCTATTATCCGCTTATCATCGTCGCGGGCGGCGCGCTTTTCGTCGTCCTAATGGAAGTCAATGACGGCTACCAGATCAATGTGCTGCGCAGCCCCGGTCGCTATCTGCGGCGCCTCATCATCAGCTGGGCCGCAGTGCTTGGAACACTTGCCATCGCCGGATTCCTGATGAAAGCTTCCGCCGATTTCTCCCGCGGCTGGTTCCTCTATTGGGCGTTGAGCGCTTTCGTCCTGCTTTTGCTTTCGCGCATCTTCATCGCCTGGAAAATCAAACGCTGGGCGCGCAATGGCACAATGGAACGCCGCGCCGTCATCGTCGGCGGCGGTCCCAATGCGGAAGCACTCATCCGCTCACTGGAACAGCAGTCCGACAACGATATCCGCATCTGCGGCATCTTCGATGACCGCGATGACAAGCGTTCGCCCCCCATCGTTGCGGGCTACCCAAAGCTTGGCAATATCAACGAACTGATCGAATTTGCCCGTATCGCTCACATCGATATGCTTATCGTGTCCCTGCCAATCAGCGCCGAAGCCCGCGTGCTGGCGCTCCTGAAGAAGCTATGGGTTCTTCCGGTCGACATTCGCCTATCCGCGCTGAACAATCACCTGCGCTTCCGCCCACGTTCCTACTCCTATGTCGGCACGGTGCCGATGCTGGATATTTTCGACAAACCCATCAACGATTGGGATTCGGTCGCCAAACGCATCTTCGACGTTGTCTTCAGCATTGTCGGCATCGTTCTTCTGGCGCCGATCATGGTTGGCGCCGCAATCGCCATCAAACTGGACAGCAAGGGACCCGTGATTTTCAAACAGAAGCGGCATGGCTTCAACAATGAAGTCATCAATGTCTGGAAGTTCCGGTCAATGTATACTGAAATGTGCGACCCTACCGCCAAGCAGGCCGTTACCAAGGACGATCCTCGCGTAACCCGCGTCGGACGCTTCATCCGCAAAGCCTCGATCGACGAACTGCCACAATTCTTCAACGTTCTTGTCGGCTCCCTGTCACTCGTGGGCCCGCGCCCGCATGCTGTCGCCGCGCATTCGCACAACGTACTTTATAATGAAGTCGTCGACGGCTATTTCGCGCGCCATCGCGTAAAGCCAGGAGTTACCGGCTGGGCGCAGATCAACGGCTGGCGTGGCGAAATCGACAATGAAAACAAGATCCGCATGCGCACAGAATTCGATCTCTACTATATCGAAAACTGGTCGCTCTGGCTCGATCTCAAAATCCTGTTCCTGACGCCGATACGGCTTCTCAACACGGAAAATGCCTATTGACCAGCGTAGCGCATAGATTTGACGGCAATCTGTCTCCAGCTACGGCTCTGCGGGCAGATGTAGCGCGCAAACGCGCGCTCAATCGCCTCATCGCCAATGCGGCAATCGGCTTTGGGGTTTTTCTGCTCGGCTTCGTGATGAGCGAACCTGCGCCTTACGAACTCTACATGGTCGGACTGATCGCGCTGGCATTGCTGTTCGGACTACGGCTGACCCGCACCAGC
Organism: Brucella oryzae; assembly: GCF_041929965.1. NCBI lineage: Bacteria > Pseudomonadati > Pseudomonadota > Alphaproteobacteria > Hyphomicrobiales > Brucellaceae > Brucella > Brucella oryzae. The sequence goes on from NZ_JBHEEO010000007.1 coordinate 139,428, forward strand.
CTTGTGCTGCTGGCGCTTTTTGCCGTGTTCAATTTCGGCGGGATGATCTCGGTCATGCAGATGGCGGACGTCAAGAAGGCCCCGCTCTATATCGCCGTTTCTCTGTTTCTGGCTTTCACGTCCGTGTTCTTCGCTGCAGCCATCGAAGGAGACTACCGGCGGCTTAAGATTATATTCAACGCTTATCTTCTTGTCGGCATGCTTTCTTCCGTCCTCGGCATTGCCGGTTATCTGGGTCTTTTTCCTGGCGCAGAAATCTTCACGCGCTACGGACGTGCACATGGCGCATTTCAGGACCCCAATGTCTATGGGCCTTTCCTGATACTGCCGCTGACCTGGACGTTTTACCGCATCATGCGCGGGGGCCTGCGTGACGCGGTCATTTATGTGCCTTTCTGCTGTCTGCTCACGCTCGGCGTTCTGGTGTCTTTCTCGCGTGCGGCGTGGGCGATGGTTCCCCTCTCCTTCGCCATCCTGTTCGGCGTGCTTTTTCTGCAAAGCAACAGCAACCGCTTTCGGCTTCGCCTCATAGCAATTGGCCTGCTCGCAGTTGTCACGATTGTTCTCGCGATCCTCATCATTCTGCAAATTCCCGGCGTCGGTGATTTCTTCCGCGAGCGCGCGCGTCTCGAACAAAGCTATGACAGCGCAAGATTGGGACGTTTTGCACGGCATTGGCTTGGAATGATCCTTGCCACACAGCATCCGCTCGGTATCGGCCCGCTCGAATTCGCTCCGATGTTCGGTGAGGATACGCATAATATCTGGCTGAAGGCAGTGCTCGACTATGGCTGGATCGGCTTCATAGCATTTTTGACATTGACCTTTCTGACGCTCGGGATCGGCTTCAAGCTTCTGTTCCGCAATCGCCCATGGCAGCCGTTTCTTCTGGTCGCCTACGCGACCTATCTCGGACATGTTCTGATCGGCAATGTCATCGACACCGATCACTGGCGCCATTTTTACCTGCTTTTCGGAATCATCTGGGGTTGTGCAGGGCTGGAATACAGGTATCAGCTTTCACTCAAGTTCAGAGACCAGTCAGGAGAGCAGCATCTTGCAATTCGCGATATACGCCGCCGCAGCGCTGTTTGAAATTGCCGGGTGTTTCGCCTTCTGGGCATGGCTGAAACTCGACAAGTCAGCGCTCTGGCTAGCACCAGGCATGGTGTGCCTCGCATTGTTCGCCTATCTGCTGACCCTCATTGAAAGCAATGTCGCGGGCCGTGCTTACGCAGCCTATGGCGGCATCTATATCATCGCGTCGATTTTGTGGATCTGGTTTGCCGAAGGCACCCGCCCGGACCGCTGGGATGTGGTCGGCGCATGTACTGCTTTCGCCGGGACATGCATCATCCTCTTCGCGCATCGATCCTGATCGCAAGGCTCAGCCGCGGAACCGTTTTTGCTTATTATCGAGTGCGTTCGAATTCGCCGCCCCCACCAGCTTCAAAAGGCGCGACGGGCGGGGATCCACCTCGATAATCCAAACGCCATATTCGCCCGGCCTGCTACGCCATAAATTGGCCCGACGGCGCCCGTCGATCAGTATATCCTTGTCCTGCGTGCGAACCACAACGAGGCTCCCCTCCACATAACGGGGCTTTTCCTTCGTCGTTACACATTTTCCAGCTGAACGCGCATCGCTGGTGTTCTGCATATGATCGAGAACCTCGCCTATACGCAGGCTGGACCATTTCTCGCGAAAGACACTCCCTCGAAACACGTCGATTTGGCGAAGCCCGTAAAGCCGTGTCCAGTCCCGTGTCAGTCTCTGGATTGCAAGTACCCCGTCGCGATGGAAGAAAAACAACGGCAAGATATTCTCCCATACCGGTTCACGATTAACTGCCAGATGCGCCCGCCAGAAATCCAGCGTGTGAAAAAGGTGACTGATTCTCATCTCACAATAGCCCTCCCCGCTCCCAATTTATTAGGAAAGGCATACCCTCTATCGAAGGCGACAGATTGTCACAATTTATTCACAATTCTGTCACAATGAGACCGCGACTGCTTTGAGCTCTGTGTACGGTTCCGCACATGATGCGAAGTCAGTGTGCAATTTTCCGGTTTCCCCAAATTAGCCCTTGCGTGCCAAGTCGTTATAATCTACGGCTTTCCCCGGCTCGGAGCGTAGCGCAGCCCGGTAGCGCACTTGACTGGGGGTCAAGGGGTCGTGGGTTCGAATCCCGCCGCTCCGACCATTTTTCTTCCCCAAACCTCTATTTTCATACGATCTTTCCTTTGCACAGAACGTGCAAATCGGATTAGCTCCGCCATGGATTGCATGGAGGAGCTGCATGAAGAATGTTCTGATTACCGGTGGCAGCCGCGGCATCGGCCGCGCCACAGTTTTGCGCAGCGCGGCGCAAGGCTGGTCTGTGGTCCTGAACTATGCGGGGAACGAACAAGCAGCTCAGCAAACGGTGGGCGAAGCAGCAAAGCTCGGAGTGAAAGCACTGGCGATTCAGGGCGACATATCCATAGAACGGGACGTTGTTGCCATGTTCGACAGGGCAGAAACCGACCTTGGTCCGCTGAAAGGTGTCGTCCTAAACGCCGGTATCGTGGCTCAGACCATGCCTCTTGCTGATATGAGTGCTGACCGCCTGAAAAACATGTTCGACGTGAATGTTTACGGCACCTATCTGTGCGCGCGCGAGGCAGCACGCCGTTTGCAGCCGGATAGCGCCATCGTTATTGTTTCCTCCATGGCCTCACGGCTTGGATCACCCTTTGAATATGTGGATTATGCCGGGGCGAAAGGTGCACTCGATACGCTGACTACCGGTCTGGCGAAGGAGCTTGCACCGAAAGGCATCCGCGTCAATGCGGTCCGTCCCGGCCTGATCGATACCGAGATTCATGCCAGTGGCGGCAATCCGGATCGCGCAGCGCGACTAGGCGCCGCTACACCGGCCGGACGGGCCGGAAAGGCTGAGGAAGTCGCGGAAGCCATCTTCTGGCTGTTGAACGATGCCCCCGCCTATGTAACCGGAACATTTATCGACGTTGCCGGCGGGCGTTAGTACGAAACCGCCCCGACCTATTTCCCCCGCAGCTGATAGGTTTCCGCAATGTAGCGATAGCCCTCACCTTCCCGTTTGAGGTAGGCCAGCGCCGGAAACGGCATATGGTAGCCGATGAACGGAAGCCGGTCGGTCGCGATCATGTCGAACATGCGTTTACGGGTCTGGACGGCGGCTTCCTTGTCCAGATCGAAGGAAACGTGCCGTTCGGGTCGCTGCAACGTAATGACGAAATGGCTCGCCGTAACCTCTTGCCTCGCGACTGGAGAATCACTATTTACAGGGCCGTGCAGGACGACCTGCGCCAATGTTCGCATCGGGGACGGCCCCACAGGAGGATATCCTATGGCAGGGCCGATCGAACAATTCGCAATCAAGCCCATCGTTGAACTTGGTGAAATCGGCGGTCAGCCGGTTGCTTTCACCAATTCCGCGCTTTTCATGGTGCTTACGGCGCTGGGTGCGGCTGCGTTCATGTTCCTGTCGTCCCACAGGGGCACTGTCGTTCCGGGGCGCTGGCAGTCCTCGGCCGAGCTCCTCTACGAATTCGTGTCGAAGACATTGCGCGAGAACGCCGGGGAAAAAGGCATGACTTTCTTTCCCCTCGTCTTCTCGCTGTTCCTGTTTATTCTGTTTGCCAATCTGATTGGCATGTTCCCCTATGCATTCACCGTAACGAGCCACATCATCGTAACGTTTGCGCTGGCTATGCTCGTCTTCCTGACAGTGACGATCTACGGTCTCGTACGGCACGGCTTCAAATTTTTCCAGCTGTTCATGCCGGCGGGCGTGCCGGTCGTGCTGGCGCCCATCATTGTGCCAATCGAAATCATGTCCTACATTTCGCGCCCGGTCAGCCATTCGGTTCGTCTGTTCGCTGTGATGCTTGCCGGACACATCACCCTGAAGGTCTTTGCGGGGTTCGTCATCGGGTTGGGCAGCCTTGGAACGCTCGGTATGCTGACTGCCGTGCTGCCGCTGGCAATGACAGTCGCGCTGACCGCACTCGAAGTGCTGATGGCAGTCATTCAGGCTTACGTATTTACTATGCTGACTTGCATGTATCTCAACGATGCACTGCATCCGTCGCACTAGAACGTGTCGCGTTTGATCGCACCCATGGTGCTCGCTCTAGTGTGGTGGATTTGAAGCCGAAATTCGTACGCAACCTCGCTGCTGAGTGAGATGAATTTCGGATTCGCCACACTAGATTCTTTTAATTGTCGCATGTTTGCGAACGCTAAATGAATCCGATTGGCCGCAACATGCTCTAGGGCACGTCTCGGTCAGATCGACACTCTAACGGTTTGTTTAGATGCGCACTGATCAAACGACCTTGCGGGAAGGACGGCCTTCCCGCCTCATCAACGAACGGGACGGCCCGTTCAGAACCCCTGTGAGGGAACATTAAAATGGCATGGCTTTATCTGGGACTGGCCGGAATTCTCGAAGTCGTCTGGGCTTATTTTATGAAAAAGTCGGAAGGTTTTTCCCTTCTGACACCAAGCGCTATTACTATCGTGACGATGATCGGCAGCTTCATTCTGCTATCTATCGCCATGCGCAGCCTGCCGCTTGGAACGGCCTATGCAATCTGGACAGGTATCGGTGCAGTGGGTGCGTTTCTGGTGGGTATCTTCATTCTTGGTGAGGCTGCAACATTCTTCCGCGTCGCTAGTGTGACACTGATCCTCGCCGGCATCATCGGATTGAAACTCTCATCGAGCTGATCCAATCCGCTTACAAAGCAAAGGGAGGCTTCTGCCTCCCTTTTTCGTAACGCAAAGACAGATCAACGTACCTGATCAAGGAGACGCTTGCATTCGAGAAGATCGAATAGGGCCTCCTGCAGAAGTGAGCGATTATCCTTTGAAGGTCGCTTTCCATCGGCTCCGATGGGTCCATCTTCCTCGCCCTTCAACAGGCCGAAAAGCTTGCGGGCTGGCTGCGGCGCCTTGATACCGCTTGGCAGAGCCATTTCATTGTCCGCCGCTTCTTCGGCGGCACGCTTATCGGCGGCAGCCTGTTTCTGGCGTGTGATCGCCTCAATAGCCTGAACATCGCCATTGCCAAGCGCGATGATGAACTGCGCGTTGTTTTCGCGGAGCAGACGCTGCACACCCTTGATCGTGTAGCCCTGATCATAAAGCAGATGGCGAATGCCCTTGAGCAACTCCACATCGAGCGGCCGGTAATATCGGCGACCGCCACCGCGCTTCATAGGCTTGATCTGGGTAAAACGCGTTTCCCAAAAACGCAGCACGTGTTGCGGAAGATCGAGATCATCCGCTACTTCGCTGATCGTCCTGAATGCATCAGGGCTCTTGTCCATTCCACTTGCCCTTTCCAGTGGTTCCGGCTTCGCCATCACGGCGCAGCCATGCCGATCCAGATAGTTCAACTCGCTGCCAACGCGAACGCGTCTTCTACGCGAAAGATGCTTGCCACCAACGGATTTTAAAAGACGGGAAGTTAACAAACCCCAGCGTGCAGAGAGACACAGCTTAGACGTCATTCAAACCGGACGGCATTCAACACAAAACTCGTTTCGAAAAGCGTATCGCCTTTCAAAATTCAGTATTAGCGAAGCGATTCGTTCCGCTGAATTCATTATATAATATCGGGACTTTATAAGCATCCCTTCACGCAAAGCGGAATAAGGCCAGACATTGCATGGTCGACCCAGGGCAAGCCACAACCTTCACATTCCTGATGGGTCCGACAATAGAACGAAACACCGTTCTCCGCGCATGGTCGTAAACCAGACGCAAAAACGGTGTCAGTGTTTTGCAATGATGATTGCCAAAACAAAATGCTGCCCAATGGGCAGCATTTAAAAGCATATCGCTTACTTATGATAAAGCGCGATATGCTTTAACTTCTTGTTTTACGTATGTCCTTGTCCCAAAATCGGTTTCTACTTTTGGGAGACATTCTTTATTTACGGCTTTTTGCTTCGCGCTTCTGGTGTTCCTGCAGAATACGCTGCTTAAGAACGTTGGAAGCTTTGAAAGTCATCACACGGCGGGGAAGAATTGGAACCTCCTCGCCTGTTTTCGGATTACGGCCAATGCGCTCGTTCTTGTCGCGAACCTGAAATGTCGCGAAAGACGACAATTTCACGGTTTCGCCGTTGACGATAGCGTCACAGACTTCATCGAGGATCATCTCGACAAGAGCCGCCGACTCCGTTCTGGAAAGGCCTACCTTCCGGTAAACAGCCTCTGCCAGATCAGCTCGCGTGACCGTTTTACCTCCCATGACCGAACCTGCCTGGTTAGCGTTTGAACAGATAATATCCTTACGTGACAGGACGTTACACAAATAAAAGCGTAACGGTCAAGCCGCGAGTTCCCTCATGGCAAATCAAATTTGCGCTTACCAGCGCAAGAGAACCGCGCCCCACGTGAATCCACCGCCCATTGCCTCCAGCAGAACGAGGTCGCCTTTCTTGATGCGGCCGTCCGCGACAGCGGTCGCAAGAGCCAGCGGAACCGATGCCGCAGAGGTGTTGCCGTGGCGATCGACGGTGATAACCACCTTGTTTTCAGCAATATTCAGCTTCTTCGCGGAAGCGTCGATAATTCGCTTGTTGGCCTGATGCGGGACGAACCAGTCGATATCCTCGGCGGTAAGGCCGGTTTCCTCGAAGGAAGCCTCTATAACATCCGTAATCATGCCGACAGCATGTTTGAAGACTTCGCGGCCTTCCATGCGCAGGTGGCCGACCGTCTGGGTCGTGGACGGCCCGCCATCCACAAAAAGTTTTTCCTTGTGATTGCCGTCCGAACGCAGATTGGCGGCAAGCACACCGCGATCCGAGGTCAGCCCATTGCCTTCGGCAGCTTCCAGAACCAGCGCTCCGGCGCCGTCGCCGAACAAAACACAGGTCGTGCGGTCGCTCCAATCGAGGATACGCGAGAAAGTTTCCGCGCCGATGACCAGAACCCGCTTCGCCATGCCGCCGCGGATATAGAGATCGGCCGTCGTAATAGCATAGATGAACCCGCTGCAGACGGCCTGCATATCGAATGCAAAACCGCTGGTGATTCCCAATTCACGCTGGATTTCCACGGCACTTGCCGGGAAGGTATGATTGGGTGTCGAGGTCGCCAGAAGAACGAGATCAATATCGGTCGGCTGCAGACCGGCATTTTCGATTGCTGCGCGGGCCGCAGCCGTGCCGAGCGAAACAGTGGTTTCGTCATCGCCTGCAATGTGGCGCTCACGGATACCAGTGCGCTGCACGATCCATTCGTCCGAGGTTTCGATAATACCTTCGAAATCGGTATTCTTCATGACCCGCTTCGGCAATGCCGAACCGATACCCCGCACGACAGATCTTATCATCTCTTATTTCCTGTCCTTACATGCGACCCGCGCGACGACTCTGCACGCGCGCAGCCCTGAATTCTGGCCCTAGAGCGGTGGAACCGCCCAAAATAATTGTTTCGTCGCATTATCCCACGCAAAACTGCTTCGCACTTTTGCTGGAAATGCTCTAGAGCGCGTTTTGATCTGATTGGATCAGATCGGCGCTCTAATCGTTTGTTTTTACGGTCTCTTTTCCGAAAACCGTTTCATATTTTCGGGACGCGCTCTAAGCCTTCGCAGCCTCGCCGCCCTCATTCGAAACATGCGGATGACTGTGGTGGAAATGCGCCAGATCAGCCTCGATCTTTTCCAGAAGACGATTTCTCACCATGTCATAGCCGACTTCCACTGCCGAGCAAAAGCCTTCTGCATTCGCGCTGCCATGACTTTTGATGACGATTCCACTGAGACCAAGAAAGACGCCGCCATTGACCTTGTTCGGATCCATCTTTTCGCGCAGGCGATCGAACGCACCCTTGGCGAAAACATAGCCGATTTTGGCAAGAAGCGTGCGGCTCATGGCCTGACGCAACAGTTCCGCCATCTGGCGGGCGGTGCCTTCCGCGGTTTTCAGCGCGATATTGCCGGTGAACCCCTCGGTAACAACAACGTCCACCGTACCCTTGCCGATGTCGTTGCCTTCGACGAAACCGGAATAGGCCAGCCCGTCCAGCGGCGTGTCGCGCAGAATCTGGCCGGCTTCCTTAATCTCGTCGAGCCCCTTGACCTCTTCCGTGCCGACATTGAGAAGGCCGACAGTCGGCTTGCGCACTTCAAACAGGGCACGCGCCATACCGGCGCCCATAACGGCATAATCGACGAGCTGGCGCGCATCGGCACCAATGGTAGCGCCAATATCAAGCACAATACTTTCACCGCGCAGCGTCGGCCAGATGCCGGCTATCGCCGGGCGCTCGACATCCGACATCATGCGCAGGCAAAATTTGGACATAGCCATCAGCGCACCGGTATTGCCGGCAGAAATACACGCCTGGGCGTCACCGGTCTTTACAGCCTCGATAGCCTGCCACATGGACGACTTGCCCCGACCGGCACGCAGCGCCTGGCTCGGCTTGTCATCCATGCCGATCGCAACCTCGCTCGCGCGGAACTCGGATGCGGCCTTCAATTTCGGGTAGCGTGCCAGCACGGGCTCCACCTGGGCGGGGAGACCGAAAAATATGAAGCGGATGTCAGGATGACGCTCAAGCGCCTTCGCTGCGCCGGGGATGACCACTTCAGGGCCAAAATCACCGCCCATCGCGTCAATCGAAATTTTGATCACTCTTGATTATTCCTGTGCGATCCCTGTCCTACCCTGCTTTTGCAGCAGACAGGTTTTCGGCGAAAATAGTGTTTTTGCGTTTCCACACAACCAAATTCTATCAAACTCATCGTGAATTATGGCTTCTTTTGCCATTCCGAAAGTTTCGCAAACGGCGAAACGGGCTTCTCGTCACCGTCATCGTCCCCAAAAACCTTCGGCTCGCTCTCGTCAGGCAGACCCGGTTTGCGGGGATATGGATCAATGGCGAGATCGAAGAATTCCTCTGCAATCGCACCAACATCGATCTTGTCACCAGCAAAGACTTCCGGACTGTCCGCACCTTCCGCATCGAGCAGCATTTCACCGCTTTCATCAAGCTGAATTCGGGCGAGCCGTGAATTTTCCGGCACGAAGATCGTGTCGACCTCTTCGGCGACACTGTTGGTCAGCGGCTCCAGCGTCACGACGCAGGATTGAACGATTTCCGCATCGATGCGGCCACGCACCCGGATACCGTCCTTCTTCCAGGGCGTAATCAGAAATTCCGCGCTAAAAGCGTTCACGGCCTCAAGTCCATGGTCTGCCGCGAGCGCTGCACGCTCATTCTCATCCGTGCCTATTTTCACCGTTACACCCTTTTGCGGCAGGTGAAGAACCGGAACAGGATAGGTGAGCGCCGGTTTATCAGTCATTCTCATTGGCCTTTTCAGCATTGTTCATTGGCGCAAGGCCAATCTCATCGGCATCCATATAGGAAATGTCGCCTGTGGCCAAAGCATCGTCCGAAATTTTTTGCAGATGATCGCGGCAGGCCAGAACATATTCACTTAAATGGTGGGCATGCGGCCAGAATTCGAGATCCGGGCGGATATTTCGTGTAAGCGCCGCAGCCAGCGCATCCGCATCATTTGCATCCAGCGCCGCACCATAAGCCGCGACACGGCCATAAAACATGCGCGCAAGCTTCTTCATGCGTTTCGGCACACCCTGATCGCCGATACCCAGTTCACGCAGCGAATGATCGACATCCTTGAAAAACTCGTCCGCGATGTCCTGTGCCAGGTCGCCAAGCGCCTTGTTTTCCCCCTTCATGCGGTGAAGAGCGAGGAAAATATGCAAGGAAAGCATTTCATAGCGACCGAGTGGCATATCGGGCACCTGAAATTGTGCATAAAACCGTTTTTGCCGCGCCGCCGCCACGATCACCTCGTAAACGCGAAGCACAATAGCCTCGTTTGCTTTTGATTTGCGGCGGAATAGTTGGAGAATCATGTCCGTACGACCGTTCCAGTTGCATAAATAGGCAAGGTGGTTTACCGAAGTTCTCCCGACGGCGAAAGTGCCGCGCTGATTTAGAATGTATGGAGAGGTCTTTGTTGCAGCGAATTTTTCCAAGCGTACGCAAGCAGCGTGCTCTTCTCGCAGGCACGGCAATTCTCTTTTCGGCGGCTCTTGCGGGGTGCAACACTGCATCCACGCTCAATCCGTCCGAAACGCTGACAGAGGGTTACGTGCTCGACCAGGACGCGCTTGATTCGGTTCCTGTCGGCTCCAGCCGCGAGCAGGTGCTTCTGGCGCTGGGTACGCCATCCACCACCGCGACTTTCGACAATGAAGTGTTCTATTACATTTCTCAGAAGCGTTACCGCGCAGCGCAGTTCATGAAGCCGAAGATCATCGAGCGACAGATCCTCGCCATCTATTTCGACAAGGACGGCAAGGTCGAGCATATCGCCAATTACGGCCTGAAGGACGGCAAGCTGTTCGACTTCGTGTCGCGCACCACACCGACAGGCGGCAAGGACCAGACATTCCTCGGCCAGATCATTCAGGGCGTCTCCAAGGCCCCGACATCGTTGCCGGGCATGGGCTCTTCAGGCGGGCCCAACAACTGATCCGTCAAATATCTACAAAAAGAAAACCCGCCTTCACGGCGGGTTTTCTTTGTTTGAAGTTCAATCCGTCACGCCATATGCGCCAGCACAGCCAAAAGCAGAAGCGCCACGATGTTGGTAATCTTGATGGCCGGATTGACGGCTGGACCAGCGGTATCCTTATAGGGGTCGCCCACCGTATCGCCGGTCACGGAGGCCTTGTGCGCTTCCGACCCTTTCAGGTGCTTCACGCCATCGGCATCGGTAAAGCCATCCTCGAAGCTCTTCTTGGCATTGTCCCATGCGCCGCCGCCCGACGTCATGGAGATCGCCACGAACAGGCCGTTGATGATGACACCGAGCAGCGATGCGCCAAGTGCCGCGAAGGCTGCTGCCTTAGAACCTGAGATAAGCAGCACACCGAAATAGACGACAATCGGCGCCAGCACGGGCAGAAGCGACGGGATAATCATTTCGCGGATCGCCGCTCTGGTCAGAAGATCGACCGCACGCGCATAATCCGGACGTTCCTTGCCGGTCATGATCCCCGGCTTTTCGCGGAACTGGCGGCGCACTTCCTGCACCACCGCACCGCCCGCCCGGCCCACGGCCGTCATCGCCATGCCGCCGAACAGATAGGGGATCAGACCGCCGAAGATCAGCCCCGCAACCACATAAGGGTTGGAGAGATCGAAGGAGACAGGCCCCATATCGGCGAAATAGGGATAGGTCTGCCCATTGGCGGCGAAATAGGCCAGGTCGTTGGAATAGGCGGCAAAGAGCACCAGTGCACCGAGACCAGCCGAACCGATGGCATAGCCCTTGGTAACGGCCTTGGTCGTATTACCGACCGCATCGAGCGCATCGGTGGCCTTGCGCACTTCCGGATCAAGACCGGCCATTTCCGCGATGCCGCCCGCATTGTCCGTAACCGGGCCGAAGGCATCAAGCGCCACGATTATGCCTGCAATGCCGAGCATGGCAGTGACGGCAATAGCCGTACCGAACAGGCCCGCAAGCTGGTAGGTCGAGATGATGCCGCCGACGATCACGATTGCAGGCAAAGCGGTCGATTCAAGCGACACGGCGAGCCCCTGAATGACATTGGTGCCGTGGCCCGTGACGGAAGCCTGCGCGATGGAATTGACCGGACGCTTATTGGTGCCGGTATAATATTCCGTGATCACGACGATCAGGCCGGTCACGACCAGACCGATCAGGCCGCAGATGAAGAGATTGGTGCCGGTAATGCTTTTTCCAGCCACCGTCCCGATCTCACCCCAGCCGACGGTCAGCGTATTGGCAACGGCAAGGCCGGCAATGGACAGCAGGCCCGTCGCGATCAGGCCCTTGTAGAGCGCGCCCATGATGGAGCCATCCACGCTGAGCTTGACGAAGAACGTGCCTACAATCGAGGTGATTACACAGGCACCGCAGATCATCAGCGGATAAAGCATGACGCTAGGCAGAACGTCCGATCCGTTGAAAAAGATCGCCCCGAGAACCATGGTCGCGACGACCGTTACCGCATAGGTTTCGAACAGGTCGGCGGCCATGCCTGCGCAATCACCGACATTGTCGCCGACATTGTCCGCAATGGTTGCAGGGTTGCGCGGATCATCCTCTGGAATACCGGCTTCCACTTTCCCGACGAGATCGCCGCCGACGTCGGCACCCTTGGTGAAGATGCCGCCGCCAAGACGCGCGAAGATCGAGATCAGCGAAGCGCCAAAACCAAGCGATACCAGCGCATCGATAACGGTGCGGTCCGAAGGCGAGTAGCCAAGCCAAACAGTGAGAATGAAATAGTAGACGGAGACACCGAGCAGCGCCAGCCCGGCCACCAGAAGGCCGGTAATGGCCCCGGATTTGAAGGCCAGTTCAAGCCCTCCGGCGAGGCTGAGTGAAGCTGCCTGCGCGGTGCGCACATTGGCGCGAACCGAAACATGCATGCCGATGAAACCGGTGACACCCGACAGAACCGCACCGATCAGGAAGCCGATCGCGGCACTGAGCGACAGCAGATACCAGGCTGCCAGAAAAACCACGACGCCAACGATGGCAATCGTCGAATATTGTCTTGTGAGATAGGCTGAGGCACCCTCGCGGATGGCTTCAGCGATTTCCTGCATGCGCTGCGTCCCCTGATCGGCTGCAAGAACCGAACGGATCGCCCATATGGCGAAAAGGACGGAAAGCACGCCGCAGGCAATGACGAGAACTAAGACTGCCACTCCCATTTGCATAAAGGCCAACTCCCATTGAGCGCATCCCGAAAATTGTGAAACGGTTTTCGGAAACGATGCGCGGCCAATCAGACAATCGGAGCGCCGATCTGTTGCAAACAGATCGAAACGCGCTCCAGAGCTCGCGCTGGCTACCGTCAGACCGCGAGCCGCGATCATCGGCAGGCACATGCGCAGGATAGGCCCGAAAACCCCTCCCCGGACCCGATTGAGCGGCATGGAAGTGCCTGAAGCCGAATTAGAGATACCGGGCTTCAACGGTATATTTGTCGGGGAACTTACGCCTTGGAATCAATCAATTGGCGCGATTCCCTGCATTTCAGCATTCTCAATGCCGCGCGACCAACATGCGAAACGGTTTAACAAACGTCAAGTCGTTCTTTGCCAGCGTACAATGAAAGAAGGGCTGCGATTTCTCACAGCCCTTCTTTCATGTTTGTTGTTGCTTAAACCCGATCAGCGTGGCTTCACGCCGCGGCTCTCGCCACGAATGACAAATGCCAGACGATCAAGCACGGCGTTGACCAGCTTCGGCTCTTCTTCCGTATAGAATGCCTTGGCGATATCGACATATTCGGACACGATCACAGCCGTCGGTACGTCCTTGCGCGTCTGCAATTCCCATGCGCCTGCACGGAGAATGGCGCGCAACGTCGAATCGAGACGCGACAGCGGCCAGTCTTCCGTCAGTGCCTGATGGATCATCGGATCGAGCTTCAGCTGCTCATTGACGACACCGGCGACGATTGCGCGGAACCATTGCGGATCGGCATCAAGATACTGCGTGCCGTCCACTTCCTTGCCGAGACGGAAAGCTTCGTACTCAGCCACTACTTCCAGAACACCCGTCCCGGCAACATCCATCTGGTAGAGCGCCTGGACCGCAGCAAGACGGGCAACGCCGCGCTTGTTCGCCGTGCGCGGCAGATTGGGGGTCGGTCGGCCTTCGGTAGAAGAAGTCATGGTAATCAGACTCCAAACTTCTTGCGCAGGTCGATCATGGTCAGGGCAGCACGAGCGGCAAAACCGCCCTTGTCCTTGTCTTCACGACGAGCGCGAACCCATGCCTGCTCTTCGTTTTCGACGGTCAGAATGCCATTGCCGATAGCGATGCTTTCCTCGACCGCAAGATCGGTCAGCGCACGGCAGGATTCATTGGACACGATATCGAAATGATAGGTTTCGCCACGGATAACTGTGCCAAGCGCGACAAAGCCGTCATATTCGGTGCCGCCATTGTCTTCGCCATCGAGCGCGAAAGAAATAACCGCCGGAACCTCAAGAGCACCTGGAACCGTCACGACATCGTAGGTTGCCCCTGCCTCATCCAAGGCTGCCTTTGCGCCATCCAGAAGCGCGTCGGCGAGATCATCGTAGAAACGCGCTTCGACAATAAGCAAATGCGGCGCATGCGCCTCGTGCTTGGACATGAGAGACTCCATGACAAATTTTGCGGACCGCAACGATTGCGGTCAACGCTCAAAATCGGGAAATGCTGTTACAGCTTTAGAGTTTTAGGCTCTAAGCCTATTTCTGATATTGCGCAAGCCTTGCTGCGTAACGTGCCAGCTGGTCAATCTCGATATTTACCTTGTCACCCGCTTTCCGCTCGCCCCAGGTCGTGACTTCAAGCGAGTGGCGGATCAGCAGCACATCGAACTCGTTTCCGTTGACGCCATTGACCGTCAGCGAAGTACCATCAAGGGCGACCGACCCTTTCTGGGCAATGAACGGAGCCAGTTCTTCCGGCACGCGCAAGGTGAAACGCACTGCATCGCCTTCTTCCTTGCGCTCGACGATTTCGGCCTGCCCATCGACATGGCCCGAAACGAGATGGCCACCCATTTCGTCACCGAGTTTCAGCGAGCGCTCCAGATTGATGCTCCGTCCGTTCTGCCAATTGGAGATCGTGGTCAGGCGCAGCGCCTCTTCCCATGCCTCCACCTCGAACCAGCGCGCATTCGTGCCTTTTTCCGGAAGCGCCACCACGGTAAGGCACACACCGGAACAGGCGATCGACGCGCCAAGCTCGATCGTTTCGGGATCATAGGCAGTTTCAATACGCAGAAGAACGCCTTCATTCAGCGGCTTGATCCGGTCAACCTTGCCGATATCGGTTATAATGCCTGTAAACATCAGTAAGTCTTCCTTGCATATTCCGTATAGGCATCGTCACCATAGCGCGCCTGCCTCAGAATTTTGAATTCGTCTGCGATATGGGTTTCAAGCCCTTCCACGGCAACCCCGTATTCGCCACCGATTTCCATCGGCGAACGGAATATGACAAGCCGATCCACCAATCCCTCGTCCAGAAAGCTTTTCGCAACACCTGCTCCGCCCTCGACGAGAACCGAGGAAATGCCCTGCGCAGCGAGATCGTCCATCAGTTCGGGCAAGGCAATACGGCAATCATGGGCTTCGGTTGCAAGAATGCGGCAACCGGCTGCCTGCAATGCATGGCGCCGTTCCGGCAATGCCTCCTCGCCGCAGGCGACCCACAAGGGCTGGGCATTCGCGGTCTGCACGAGCTTAGAGGAAAGCGGCAGGCGCAATCCGCTGTCGAGTACCACACGAACAGGCGAACGCTGTTCCAGCCCCGGCAGGCGACAGTTCAATACCGGATCGTCGGCCAGGGCTGTTTCGATACCAATCAGGATCACATCGGTTTGCGCTCGCAGAATATGCGACTGCGCCCGCGCAATCGGTCCCGTTATCGCGACCTGCCCTACGCCCCGGCGGCCGATCATGCCATCGGCAGAAAGCGCAAGCTTCAGAATCACTTCCGGGCGTTTCTTCGCAGATCGATTCAGATAACCGGCCAGATCATCGGCAGCCTGTTGGGCGAGAATGCCGGGTACGACCTCGATGCCCGCCTCGCGCAGAATGGCAAAACCCTTTCCGCTGACGCGCTCGTCCGGGTCGGTCGCGGCAACCACGACACGCGCCACCCCTGCCCGCACAAGCGCTTCCGCACAAGGCGGCGTGCGTCCGTGATGCGCGCATGGCTCCAGCGTCACATAGGCCGTTGCACCACGCGCCTTTTCGCCCGCGTCGGCCAGAGCCTGCGGCTCGGCATGGGGCCTGCCGCCCAATGCAGTCACACCGCGCCCGACGATGACGCCATCCTTGACGATGATCGTACCAACAGAGGGATTGGTGGCGGTCAGCCCCTTGTGACGGCGAGCAAAGCGGATCGTCGCCTCCATGAAGCGAACATCATCCGAAGTTGCATTCGAAGGCGGAAATTTGCTGCCAGTCATACTCAAGCGTCCAGATCGTCCTCGGTTTCAGCAACTGTCAGTTCATCGATGACGTTGTGGAAATCGACGGCCTTGCTGAAATTACGGTAAACCGAGGCAAAGCGGATATAGGCAATATCGTCGATGCCTTTCAGCGCATCCATCGCCAACCGCCCGATTTCATCGGACGTCACCTCCGCCTCACCCGAACTTTCGAGCTGGCGGACAATACCGGAAATGGCGCGCTCCACCCGCTCATTATCGACGTCGCGCTTGCGCAGCGCCACTTCGATGGATCGTGTCAGCTTGTCACGATCAAAAGGAACCCGACGCCCGCTTTTCTTCACGACCATCAGGTCGCGCAACTGCACGCGCTCAAAAGTTGTGAAACGCCCGCCGCAGACCGAACAGACGCGGCGCCTGCGAATGACGGCACCGTCTTCCGCCGGACGGGAATCCTTCACTTGCGTATCTTCAGACTGGCAATAGGGACAACGCATGGAACTCTTTCACTCACTCTTCGAAGACTGATTCCCATAGATCATAGCTGATCTGCGCCAATCAACCTACCGAATGCGACCCACCGGATATGGGGGCAAAAAAGCCCCGCTCAACAGAGTTGAACGGGGCTTCGTGTCAATCATGGAAACAGGCTTATCCCTGGTAGCCGTACATCGGGAAGCGGTCGGTCAGGGCGATGACCTTTTCCTTTACCGCCTGTTCGACGGCGGCATTGCCTTCGTCGGAATTGGCGACTTTCAGGCCGTCGAGAACCTCGGCGATCAGCGAACCGATTTCCTTGAATTCCGCAACGCCGAAGCCGCGCGTCGTACCGGCAGGCGTGCCAAGACGGACGCCCGAGGTCACAAACGGCTTTTCAGGGTCGAACGGAATGCCGTTCTTGTTGCAGGTGATGTTGGCGCGGCCAAGCGCAGCTTCCGCCCGCTTGCCGGTTGCGTTCTTGGGACGCAGATCGACCAGCATAAGATGGTTATCGGTGCCGCCCGAAACGATGTCGAGGCCATTCGACTTCAGCTCTTCAGCCAGCGCGCGCGCATTGTCGACGACGTTCTTGGCATAGAGCTTGAACTCCGGCTTCAGCGCTTCAGCAAAGGCAACAGCCTTACCGGCGATGACATGCATCAGCGGGCCGCCCTGAAGACCAGGGAACACAGCCGAGTTGATCTTCTTGGCAATGTCGGCGTCGTTGGTGAGGATCATGCCGCCGCGTGGACCACGAAGCGATTTGTGCGTCGTCGTCGTGCAGACATGCGCATGTGGAACCGGCGAAGGATGGACACCACCGGCAACGAGGCCGGCAATATGCGCCATATCGACCATGAGATACGCACCCACTTCGTCGGCGATCTCGCGGAAACGCTTCCAGTCCCAGACGCGCGAATAGGCCGTGCCGCCTGCGAGGATGAGCTTCGGCTTGTTTTCGCGTGCGAGACGGGCAACTTCGTCCATGTCGAGCAGATGATCATCCTTGCGGACGCCATAGGACACGACATTGAACCACTTGCCGGACATGTTGACCGGCGAACCATGGGTCAGGTGACCGCCCGAATTGAGGTCGAGGCCCATGAACGTGTCGCCCGGCTGAAGAAGCGCAAGGAACACGGCCTGGTTCATCTGGCTGCCGGAATTCGGCTGAACATTGGCGAATTCGGCGCCGAAGAGCTTCTTGGCGCGTTCGATGGCCAGTTCTTCAACAACGTCGACATACTGGCAGCCGCCATAATAGCGCTTGCCCGGATAGCCTTCGGCATATTTGTTGGTGAGGATGGAACCCTGCGCTTCCAGAACAGCGCGCGAAACGATGTTTTCCGAGGCGATCAGCTCGATTTCATGGCGCTGACGACCGAGTTCGTTGCGGATTGCACCGAAAATCTCGGAATCAATGTCCTCGAGGCTTGCATTGAAGAAAACGTCGGACGACGCGTTCTTGGCGGCGGCGTTGGCTTGAGACATATTTCACACCCTCCGGGTTAGCCGGTAAAAGCTATATGGATGAGGCGCATTATCACACTTGGGAGCACAAGGCCAATGGCCGCAAAGCGAAAAGCATGTTCCAAAATGCGGCAAACCGATTTGATAATTCAACAGAGACGAAAAAGCCGCCCGGAACGGGTCCGGACGGCTTCGAAAATTCAAACTCAGGATGAGAATCAGGTGTCGGTGCCGAGTGCGAGTTCGGTCGCACCATCCATCTTGTAGATGTCATCGCGGAACTGCACCACACCATCGCCGGTAGACCAGGCGGAAATGTAGACAAAGTGCAACGGAACCGGATCAGCAAGCTGGATCGGGGTATTCGTGCCGGATTTGATCGTGCTTTCGATGTTCTGGCGATCCCAGCCGGCAGTGTTCTTCAACAGCCATACGTCGAGATCGCGCACGTTCTGGACGCGGACGCAGCCTGACGAGTCGAAGCGCATGAGCTTGTTGAAATAGCTCTTCTGCGGTGTATCGTGCATATAGACTGCGTGCTGGTTGTGGAAGTTGATCTTCGTCGAAGACATAGCGTTGATCTTGCCGGGATCCTGACGGAACATCAGCTTCACTGCATCGTCCGTATTCCAGTCGATGCTTTCCGGCGCAACTTCCTGACCGGACTGGTCGTAGAGGCGGATCTTGTTCTTCGCCAGATATTGCGGGTCTTTCCGCATCAGCGGAATGATGTCCTTCTGGATGATCGACTTCGGTGCAGTCCAGTAAGGATTGAGAATGACTTCGTGGATCTTCGAATTGAGGATGGGCGTCTGACGGTCGATCTTGCCGACAACCGCCGTATGGCGTTGCACGACGCTGCCGCCTTCAACGGCCTCGATACGTGCAGCCGGAATGTTGACCATCACGAAACGCTGTTCCTGCATACCCTGATTGGCCAGAGGCGAAAGGCGCTGCAGGTTGGTCTGGAGCTGTCCGAGGCGGGTATTTGCGTCCACATTCATGGCCGCATAGGTAAACTGCCCCATAACACCGTCGGCCGGCAGGCCATGACGGGACTGGAAGCGCTTCACGGCAGCATCGACATAGGTGTCGAAAGAACTGGAAAGCCCGGCTTCCTGCGGCAGATCGCCGGAAATCATGAGGCGCTTGCGCAGCGCCTGCACGGACGGATCGGTGACACCGATCTGAAGCTTTGCGTTGCCCGGCACGCTCGGCCAGCCACCGCGACCGGCAATATCGGTATATTGCGCTATAGCAGTCTGGAGATTGCCGACCGTCTGCGGGCTCAAAACCGGCTGGTTGGTCGCGACCCGCTGGCCGCCCGTTGCACGGGCGTCGAACTGGTCAGCCCAGTTGCCGCGGCGCGAGGATCCGATAACGTCGGTCAGAGCTTGCTGAGCATAAGCCGATGAAACCATGGCGGAGGCAGCCACGGAAAGGCCGGCGGTTGCCGCGCCGCGCAGGAAACTCCGGCGATCTACTCTGAAAGCATCGGCTGGTCTGTCGGTCTTGGTCATTTTGCTTAGTCCCAAAAGGCTAACCGCTCGCGCGGGATCTTCCCAGAGAATATCAGCAATAGGTCAACAAGGCGATAACCGGATTGCAAGCAACGCAAAGCTGCTCGCTTATCCGAAATTCGATTTCGAGCCCATTCCTGACTGAAGGTGGCACAATATTGCCCGTGCCGTTCTAAAACGCTTATGTCGTTTTTTATGGCTTAATCATGTCGCACGGCCGGAATTTCAAGCCATGCGCCTTACGATTGGGAGCTTCACAGCGCCTTATTCTTCTCAATGGCAGCCCGTTGTGACAGTTCTGCAACAAAGCTTTCCGCCAGCCAGCACTCAGTTAGTTTAGAGCCGATAGGCGATGCTGTCGTTCCAGAAACGGTCAAGGCGCTGCAGCGACTTGTTCATCGCCATGAATTCTTCGACCTGGATACCGCCGACCTGCTCGATCGATGCGATATGGCGCTCGTAGAGCGAGGCCACCTGGCTGGCGATCTCATTGCCCTTGTCGGTCAGGCTGACGCGTACCGAACGGCGGTCGACGCGCGAACGCTGATGGTGGATGAAGCCCATGTCGACAAGCTTCTTGAGATTGTACGAAACATTGGAGCCGAGATAGTAACCGCGTGAGCGCAGTTCACCGGCGGTCAGTTCCGAATTACCGATATTGAACAGCAAAAGTGCCTGCGTCGCGTTGATGTCGTTCTGGCCGTTACGGTCAAATTCGTCCTTAACGACATCAAGCAGGCGACGATGCAGACGCTCGACCAGCTGGAGTGCTTCCAGATAAAGCGAACGAAGTGCAGTTTCCGGTGTCATGAGCGGAGCGGATATGTCCGTCTTGCGCTGTGCGTTGGTCATTTCTTTTGCCTCTCTGCCGGAGCCGCATTTCATGAAACCATGATGCAGCTCTCTTCCTGTTTTATGCGGTGTATTGTTTTCACCTTGTCTGGAGAGGAATTTAGGGGAGATGCATAAAATTCGACTTAAAAGTCAGCCTTAACAGTAACTTACCGGAGAGATTGGTCATTCAGGCTTAATGTTTGCTTACTCCGCGCCATTTATGAGGCTTGATCTGAAAGCACGGTTTCAGTGCAAACATGCCGGTTTTCCGGGGCTTCGCAAGGTCGCCACATTAAACTTTCGTCATTTGAGAAGTGTGTCGATAGCAGGTAGATACGAGCCATCAACAATCTATTGGAGGGACCATGGCGCTTCGTCTTGCACAGTATTTTGTGGTCGGCGGGCTTTTAAGCTTTACCGGCTTTACGAATTTCGCTCATGCCGAACCGGTTACCACAGCTCCACAAATGACCATGTATAAAGACCCTTACTGCGGGTGCTGCGACGGCTGGGCAGACCACATGAAAGCTGCTGGCTTCAATGTCACCGTCAAGGTCGAGGAGGCGATGGACGCCGTAAAGGCAAAGTATGGCGTCGGCGCAAATCTTGCCTCATGCCACACGGCGGTGGTGGATGGGTATGTCATTGAGGGGCATGTTCCGGCCGGTGCGGTGAAGCAGTTGCTGGCAGAACGCCCGCAGGCAACGGGACTGACTGCGCCCGGCATGCCGATGGGATCGCCGGGCATGGAAATGCCGGGCCGCAAAGCCGATACCTATGATGTCCTGCTCTTCAAGGGTCAGATGACGAAGCCCTTCGCCCGCTATGAAGGCACGCAGGCGCTTTAATGCATGTCTCCCAAAAGTGGGAACCGCCTTCGCGGGGAAATCAGTCCACTGGACTGATTTCTGATCCCGCTACGATGGGATAAAGACATGCATGAGAATAAAAGCTTAAAGCGTGTCGTATGACTACGATAAAGCGCGACACGCTTTAAGAGGTCAGACCTGCAGGCTCGCACGTGCTTGCCGTCTTTTCTCGAAAAAGAGCAGAATACGAAAGACGATATAAATACCTATACAAGCCGCGTTGAACCCAACGGTCAGCGGCCTGTATTCGAAATGCCGGGAAAAAACGGAATAAATGGCGATTTCGCCGAGTGCCGCCACGAACCACAGCACAGGCCCCCAGGGCGCCCGCATCCACAATCCGGTTGCCGCAACCGGCATCAGAACAGCCAGAGCGACGACCGCGGTCTGCCAGGGCCAGGGCATCAGATCGAAACGCCAGAGAAGTCCCGGGTGAAGTCCGATCAGCCTGATCCAGTAGAAAACGCCGCTGGCCAGAGCCACGAGAGCAAGTATCCGAACGAACCATGTAAAGGCCCATTCGGTTCCGCTCGGCTGGGTATGCTGGCGCAACTCGTTCATATGCATCAAAAGGTCAGTTCCCTGTCACCCAGATTTGCAAAATAGGCATTGACCTGTTCAGGCTTCACCTCATCGAGGTTTGCCGGTTTCCACGCAGGCGCACCATCCTTGTCTATGAGCAATGCACGAACGCCCTCATAGAAATCGTGCGCTTCCAGCATCCGGTTGGCAATGCGGTATTCCATACGCATGCAATCATCGAGATCAAGTGGACGGCCGTCGGTAATCTGGCGGAACGTCACCGCGACGCTGGTTGGCGAGCGGGTGGCGATCACATTCACGATGTCCATTGCAGCCTTGTTGCCCGCTTCCGCTTCTTTTTCAAGGGCCGCCACACAATCGCCAAGCGTTGCGCCGGAAAAACACTCAGCGATGATCTGGCGCGTTTCGACCGCGGTTTCAAAATCGGGATACTGGCTGCGCGTCAATGCCGCATCAATATCGGCAGTCGCAATGATATCGTCCCGCAAATCGTGCAGATCGCTTGCGGCTACGGCGTGGGTTGCAATGCCGCTCTGCAGGCAGTCACCCCAGCGGATGCGATTGCCGGTCAGCGCCAGATAGTAGCCGAAATTGTCATGCAGATGCGGAAGGAAAGCACTGCCGCCCACATCGGGAAAGAAGCCGATGCCGGTCTCCGGCATGGCGAACATGGTGTTTTCAGTCACGATGCGATGCGAACCATGAACGGAAATACCCGCACCGCCGCCCATGACGATCCCGTTAATGAGCGAGATATAGGGCTTCGGAAAACGTCCGATCCGGGCATTGAGCCGATATTCGTCACGAAAAAACTCATAGGCAGGCGTTCCAGACCGTCCCGCCTTATAGGCCGCAACCACATCGCCGCCCGCGCAGAATGCTCGCCCTTCGCCTTCCAGAATCACACAGGCCACCTCCGGATCTTCTTCCCAGGTCTGCAATGCGCGATCCAACGCCAGAATCATTTTATGCGTGAGCGCATTAAGGGCTTCGGTCCGCGTAAGCTTCACAAGCCCCGCCTTCCCCTTGCGTTCAAAGCTGATTTCGCTGCCACCGCCGAAGTCAATCTGCATATCGTGTCTCCCGTTCCATCAAATGGGTAGAAAGTGAGACGCCCCGCGTCAATCCTGCACAGGTCAATGTTCTTGGTTTCATCACTTTTCCCATGATAAACGGTGCGCATCCGATATCAGCCTTGAGATTTCATAATCCAAGGGATCAATTCTCGGGAATAGCTTGATGACCGACCGCCAGTCCAAATACCTGCCCGCCAATATCAGCCAGCATGTCGATGACGTTACCGGCAGCAGACGTCTGCGCCGCATGCGCAAGGCCGACTGGTCGCGCAGGCTGGTGCAGGAAACCCGACTGACGGTCGACGACCTTATCCTGCCTTTCTTCCTGACCTATGGAACCGGCGTGGCGGAGCCTGTGGAAGCAATGCCCGGCGTCGAACGCTATTCGGTCGATATGGCCGTGCGCATGGCGGAAAAGGCTGCAAGGCTTGGCATTCCTGCAATTGCTCCCTTCCCGCGCGAAAAGCTGGAAGTGAAGACCGAGGACGGCGCCTTCGTCGCAAGCCCGGACAATCTGATCAATCGCGCCGTGCGCGCAATCAAGAAGGAAGTGCCGGAAATCGGCATCATCACCGATGCAGCGCTCGATCCCTTCACCACGCATGGCCATGACGGCATTTTGCGGAACGGCGAGATCGTCAATGACGAATCGGTTGCCATGGTGGTTCGCGGTGCGCTTTCGCAAGCCGAAGCCGGTGCCGATATCATTGCGCCTTCCGATATGATGGACGGCCGCGTCGGTGCCGTGCGACAGGCGTTGGACGAACATGGGTTCAGCCACCTGCCGATCATGTCCTATGCCACCAAATTCGCTTCGGCCTTCTATGGCCCTTATCGCGATGCCATCGGCACGCAGGGACTGCTGAAAGGCGACAAGAAGACCTATTATCTCGATCCGGCCAATCCGGAAGAAGCCGTGCGCGAAGCCGAGCAGGATATTGCCGAAGGCGCGGATATGCTGATGGTGAAGCCCGGCCTGCCCTATCTCGACATCATCCATCGCCTGAAGAGCGAGTTCCGTCTTCCCACCTATGCCTATCAGGTGTCGGGTGAATACGCGATGATCAGGGCCGCCGGGATCAATGGCTGGATCGACGAAGAAAAGGTCATGATGGAAAGCCTTCTGGCGTTCAAGCGCGCAGGCTGTGACGGAATCCTCACCTATTTCGCAATAGAAGTGGCTGAAAAGCTTAAGCAACAGGGCTAAGCTGCCAGTTCTTCCGGCGGGAAATCTTCAATTTTCCTTGAAACCGCCGATTTCGGTTCCCATGTTGTTGTGTGTTCCGCCGAGGTGGCGGGACAGCGCCGGTCGTTTCATTCGCCGGGCGCTTCTCTGGAAACGACTGGAAGGAACAATGTCCGACCACATTCTGCACGGCGAAGTCATGGGTCCGCGTTATGAAAGCCGCGCATTCTTTGAAGGCGTGCGCACGCGCCGCATAATGGCTTTTCTGATCGATTACCTGATTGTCTTTTTGCTCTGCATCCCGGCAGCAATCATCATTGCAATCCTCGGCATCATTACGCTCAGTCTCGGCTGGATGCTCTATGGCATCATGTTTCCGATGGTCGCGCTGTTTTATGTGGCGCGCACGCTGGGCGGGCCGCAGCAGGCCACCAAGGGCATGCAGATGATGAACATCAAGCTCGTCCGGCTTGAAGGCGGCACGGTCGATCCGATGCTCGCTATCGTTCACACGGTTTTGTTCTGGGGTCTCAATGTGGTGCTGACGCCGCTGATCCTGCTTGCGACGCTCGTTCTCGACCGCAAGCGCACGGTGCACGATCTTCTGCTTGGCACGGCTGTCATTCGTTCAGATCGATAAGCGATCGAGCAGTTCCCACTTTTCGGGATACGCTTCAGATCAAAAAAATTCAGAGCCGGCTGCGCAAAATGCCTATTGACGTTTTGTGCCGTCGGCTCAATCCTTACAAACAGTATCGTGATGGTTTCGGTATTACCATTTCGTGGATATTGAATGACCCATCAACCGCAACAGTCTCCGCAGTTCTTTCTGACAGCTCCCTCGCCCTGCCCTTATCTTGAGGGTCAGATGGAGCGAAAAGTCTTTACGCATCTGGTCGGCGACAAGGCCAACGAGATCAACGATCTTCTGACCCAGGGCGGTTTTCGCCGCTCCCAGAACATTGCCTACCGCCCGGCCTGCGAATTGTGCAGAGCGTGCGTTTCTGTGCGCATACTGGCCGGTGAATTTGAAATGACGCGCAATATGCGCCGCATCTGGAACCAGAACCGCGACCTGATCGGGCGTGTGCACAAGGCACAGCCCAGCACCGAACAATATGCGCTCTTCCGCGATTATCTCGACGCGCGCCACCGTTCCGGCGGCATGTCGGACATGACCGTTCTCGACTATGCGATGATGGTGGAGGATACCCACGTCAATACGCAGATCATCGAATATCGCAAGCGCGGGCCGGACAGTTTCATCGATCCGAAAGGCGATGGCGAACTGGTTGCCGTGGCTCTGACCGACGTGATGGCCGACGGGCTGTCGATGGTCTATTCATTTTTCTCGCCGCATATGCATGAGCGCTCGCTCGGCACCTATATGATCCTCGACCATATCCAGCGCGCACATGCGGCGGGCCTGCCGCATGTCTATCTCGGCTATTGGGTCGAAGGATCGCGGAAAATGCAATATAAGATTCGCTTCACACCGCAGGAGCATCTGGGCCCCCGCGGCTGGCAGCGGTTCGAGGGTTAGGGCGCGAGCTGTTTTTCCATCGGATATGACAGTTTCCTGCCCCACCATAACTGCGGTTCGCCTGCGGGCCTGTAGCCTATTCCCTGATAAAATCGACGCGCCGTTTCCGTGCTGACAAGGCGGGCAACCGTCACCTCGCGCAGCAAAAGGTAGCTCTCAAGCTCCGACATGAGCACCTTGCTGACACCGTGGAAGCGAAACTCCGACGCGACGTAATTCAGCAGGATTTCCCCCTTGTCCGTCGCCAGCCCGACCCCCGCCATGGCGCTGCCGATTTCGGCGACGAGCAACGATTGAAACGGCGTTCCTATCCACTTGCTCACATTTTCCGGGGTCTTGTTGGCGAGCCAAGGCAGCAGAATATCGTCGCGTCCCTCATGATCGACCGTGCAAAGCTCGGTAATGGAGCGCCTCAAAACGTCACAAATTTTGGCGGCATCGTCAGATAAAGCCGGGCGAACGTGCATGGAACCTCCTGGAGCGCGGCCTGTATGGCCGCATCCCATGTTATTCAGCAACTACCCGCAAATCGACCGCAACTTCTTGCGGCTCCGAACGATTCAGAACTTGCCCGAACGCGGGAAGCCCTTCGGGACCAGACGGCCGGCAGAGGCGCGCGCGCCGATCCATTCGACAAGCTCTTCCTTGCTGCGATTGAAGGTGCGCTCTGCCGAATCCTGCCAGGAAAGCCCTTCGGCAATCGCAAAGGTGCGGACGTCGGATACGCCGCCATCCTTGTACTTTTGCAGGCGCACGCCCTTGCCGCGGGTCATTTCCGGGATATCGGAAAGCGGGAAGACCACCATCTTGCGATTCTCACCGACGACAGCAATGTGATCGCCGGAAACGCGCTGGCACAGCTTCGCCTCGTCCGGAGCCTTGACGTTCATCACCTGCTTGCCCTTGCGGGTGTTGGCGACCGCCTCGTTTTCCGGAACAATGAAACCGTTACCCTCGTGGCTGACCAACAGCAGTTTCGCCGCCGGATCATGCACGAAGGCGGTCAGGATATCCTGATCGTTTTCCATATCGACGAGGATGCGGATCGGCTCGCCATGGCCGCGACCGCCCGGAAGCGTGTTGGCGCCGATGGTGAAGAACTTGCCGCCCGTCGTGAAGAACAGAAGCTTGTCGGTGGTCTCGGCATGGAAAGCGAGCTTGAGCTTGTCGCCCTCCTTGAACGAAAGCGTCGAGAAGTCGGCCAGATGCCCCTTCATCGCGCGCAGCCAGCCCTTTTCCGACACCACGATGGTAACAGGCTCACGCTCGATCATCGCCTGATGAATATCTTCAAGGTCATGAGTGGGCGCATTGGCAAAAGTCGTACGACGTGCGCCCAACTTGGTCTTCGGGCCAAACTTCTCGCGCACCGACTTGATTTCGGCGCTGATCTTCTTCCACTGGCGCGTGCCGGAAGCGAGCAGACCTTCGAGATCCGCCTTCTCGGCGGTAAGATCATCGAACTCCTTGCGGATTTCGAATTCCTCAAGCTTGCGCAAGGAACGCAGGCGCATGTTAAGGATCGACTCGGCCTGAACGTCGGTCAGTTCGAATGTCCGCATCAATTCCTGTTTCGGCTCATCCTCCTCGCGGATGATGCGGATCACCTCATCGAGATTAAGATAGGCGATCAGAAAGCCGCCAAGGATTTCCAGCCGTCTTTCGATCTCCGCCAGACGATATTGCGAGCGGCGGACAAGCACTTCCTTGCGGTGGTCGAGCCACTCACGCAGAACGCTGCCCAGCGACAGAACGTTCGGCACCTTGCCGTGCGACAGCACGTTCATGTTGAGCGAAACGCGGCTTTCCAGCTCGGTCAGCTTGAACAGCGATTCCATCAAAAGCGCGGGATCGACCGAACGGTTCTTCGGCTCCAGAACGATGCGGATGTCTTCCGCCGATTCATCGCGAATGTCGTCGAGCAATGGCAGCTTCTTTGCCAGCAGCAGCTCGGCGATCTTTTCGATCAGTCGCGATTTCTGCACCTGATAGGGAATTTCGGTGACGACGATCACCCAGGTGCCGCGATTGCCCTCTTCCTTCTCCCAGCGGGCACGAACGCGAAATGCGCCGCGGCCCGTGCGATAGGCGTCGAGAATATTGCCGTGCTCTTCGACAAGGATGCCGCCCGTCGGGAAATCCGGGCCGCGCACCTTGCATTTCAACAGTGCAGCCGGATCAGTCTCGGCTTCGCGCTTCAGTTCTTCCCATTGTTCCGGCGAGGTAACGAGTTCCTCCACCGGCGCGTCGGGATGATTGATGAGATAGAGTGCGGACGAGCAAAGCTCCGCCACATTATGCGGCGGAATATTGGTCGCCATGCCGACCGCAATGCCCGCCGAACCGTTTGCAAGCAGGTTCGGGAAAGCGCCCGGAAGAACGATCGGTTCTTCATCCTCTTCATTATAGGTCGGGCGAAAATCAATGGCGTTTTCGTTGATGCCTTCCAGCAGCAGCGTCGCAACTTCCGTCATGCGCGCTTCGGTGTAGCGCATGGCAGCCGCGTTATCGCCATCAATATTGCCGAAATTGCCCTGCCCGTCCACAAGCGGATAGCGCACCGCGAAATCCTGAGCCAGACGCACCAGCGCATCGTAGATCGACGCGTCGCCATGGGGATGGAACTTGCCCATCACATCGCCGACGATGCGGGCGCATTTCGCATAGGCCTGATCGGGATTGAGGCGCAACAGACGCATGGCGTGCATGATGCGGCGATGCACCGGCTTCAGGCCGTCGCGCACGTCCGGCAGCGCGCGATGCATGATCGTCGACAGCGCATAAGCGAGGTAACGTTCCTCGAGAGCCGATTTGAGGTCGACCCGCTCGATGTGTTCTTCGCCGTCATCCGGCGGAATCAGACTTTTTCCCATGTCTCTCAGTACCAACTGCGCGATTCGCCAGCAAGAGTTCAGGAGAACCAATCCAGTACATTAGTGCGTCGTGCGTCCATTTGGACGCACAAAGGTCGCCCTAACTTATTGAATCTACGCATCGTGCTTTCCAAAAATCGATTCCGATTTTTGGGCCGATGCTGTAGTGTGCAATAGTCGCAATCCTGCCGCCATTTGTGTCCTATAGAGCTGTTGGGGGCAAGTTTCCCCGGCTGCAATCGCAGGCTGAGGAAATCATGTTGTTATTGCGCATGATTTCCGCCTATGAATGCCGCGCTATACTAGAGATTAGGCAGGAGCTTCGAATGCAGGTATTCGTCAATATCAAGCCAGCGGCACGTGTTTTAGCCGCCGGTACAGCGCTTTCGCTGATTTTCGGCAGCGCGGCCATGGCGGCAGATGCCAATGCAGTCGCCGAGCGCATCAAGGCGCTCTACGCAAAACAGGGCGGCGAGCTTAGCTTTGCCAATGTTCAGGCGAATGGCTCCGACATCGTGCTTCAGGGCACCAAAATCAAGCTCCCGACGGTCGGTGAAAAAGAAACCGCCCTCGGCGACGTGACACTCCAGAACGTTCAGGATGCACCGGACGGCGGCTATAGCATCGAACAGGTCACCGTACCCGACCTCGCCTTTGCCGGTGAGGCCGACAAGAACGACAAGGCCGAGATCAAGGGCCTTGCCATGCAGAATGTCCATATTCCGTCGGAAACGGCCAAGGGGCCGCTCGACAGCATGGTCATGTATGACAAGCTGAAGATCGACGAAATCCAGTTCGGCACGCCCGGCACGGATGGCGCCACTGTAAAGGGGTTCGACCTGTCGCTCGACACGTCCAACAAGGCCGAGAAGATCGATTATGTCTGGACCATTGCCAATATCGACGCGACCTTTGAAAAGGGCGGCAAGAACCCGCTTGCACCGCTTGACATGAATACCTTCAACGGTTCGCTGAACTCCAAGGGCAGCTGGTCACCGGCTTCGGGCGACACTTCGCTGGACCAGCTGGAGCTGCAGGCAAGGGAACTCGGCAAGATCAACATCACCGGCAGCCTGGGCGGTTATGATTTGGCTTTCCTCGAAGCCGTACAGAAGACCCAGGAAAGCATGAGCAAGGCCGACGCAGACAAGGACGCTGCCGGTCTCGCCATTCTGGGCTTGGCAGAACAGCTGAATCTCAAGAACCTGTCGATCCGATTCGACAACGAAACACTGACCCAGAAGCTTCTGGATTATTATGCCAAGCAACAGGGCGCCGATGGCAAGCAGCTTGGCGAGCAGCTGAAAATGATGGTTCCGCTGATGGCGACACAGCTGAAGAACCCGGAATTCGCCCAGCAGCTCAAGGCTGCATCCGACAAGTTCTTCGACGATCCGAAGTCGCTCACCATTAGCGCGTCGCCGGACCAGCCGGTGACCTTCGCTTCCATCGTTGCTACCGCATCGCTGGACCCGACGAAGATCATCCAGCTGCTGAAAGTCAGCGTCGACGCCAACAATTAAAATGAAAAAGCCCGGTGATTTTTTTCACCGGGCTTTTTCAGATGCATAAAAAACCCGGCTCAAGGCCGGGTTTTTCTATCAGTTTTAGCTCTTTTGAACCGGAGCCAGACGGATATGAAGGTCACGCAGCTGCGCGGGCGACACATCCGAAGGCGCGTTCATCAGAAGATCGAGCGCCTGCTGGTTCATCGGGAACAGCGAGATTTCGCGCAGGTTCTTCGCACCGACCAGAAGCATGATGACGCGGTCGATACCGGCGGCCATACCGCCATGCGGAGGCGCACCGTACTGGAACGCACGGTAGAGGCCGCCGAAACGCTCTTCCACATCCTGTTGGCTCAGGCCAACCTTTTCAAACGCCTTGACCATGACGTCCGGCAATTGGTTACGAATCGAACCGGAAGCGATTTCAAAACCGTTGCAGACGAGATCGTACTGGTAGGCCTTGATTTCCAGCGGGTCCTGGTTTTCCAGCGCGTCCATACCGCCCTGCGGCATGGAGAACGGATTGTGCGCGAAGTCGAGCTTCTTGTTGTCCTCGTCCCATTCGTAGAACGGGAAGTCGATGATCCAGGCGAGTTCAAAACGGTCGCGATCAACGAGGTTCAGTTCTTCACCAGCACGCGTGCGGGCATCGCCTGCGAACTTGTAGAACTTGGACGGCAGGCCGGCCACGAAGAAGCAGGCATCGCCGTCTTCCAGACCCATCTGCGTGCGGATCGCTTCAGTGCGCTCTTCGCCGATGTTCTTGGCAATCGGGCCAGCGCCTTCGAGCTTGTCGCCTTCCTTTCGCCAGAAGATATAGCCGAGGCCCGGCTGGCCTTCGCTCTGCGCCCAGGAATTCATACGGTCGCAGAATGCGCGCGAACCGCCGGTCTTGGCCGGGATTGCCCAGACCTCGACCTTTGGATCGTTGGCGATCATGTTTGCGAAGACCTTGAAGCCGGAACCCGCAAAATGGTCGGTCACGGCCTGCATCTCGATCGGGTTACGCAGGTCCGGCTTGTCCGAACCATAGGTGCGGATCGCGTCGTCATAGGCGATGCGACGGAAGGTCTGCGTTACCGGCTTGCCTTCGGCAAACTCTTCAAAGATGCCGCGCATAACCGGTTCCATCGTTTCCCAGACTTCTTCCTGGGTCACGAAGCTCATTTCAAGGTCGAGCTGGTAGAACTCGCCCGGCAGGCGGTCGGCACGCGGGTCTTCGTCGCGGAAGCAAGGCGCGATCTGGAAGTAGCGGTCGAAACCGGCAACCATCAGAAGCTGCTTGTATTGCTGCGGCGCCTGCGGCAGCGCGTAAAACTTGCCTTCATGAATACGGCTCGGTACGAGGAAGTCGCGCGCGCCTTCGGGCGAGGAAGCCGTCAGGATTGGCGTGGTGAACTCGTTGAAGCCGATTTCGGTCATGCGGCGACGCATCGCGGCGATGATCTTCGTGCGGCTCATGATGTTCTTGTGCAGCGTTTCGCGGCGCAGATCGAGGAAGCGATACTTCAGGCGGATATCTTCCGGATAATCCGGCTCGCCGAAGACAGGCAGCGGCAATTCCTTGGCAGCGGCCAGCACTTCGATTTCGGTTGCGAAGATTTCCACCTCGCCAGTCGGCAGATTCGTATTGACCGCATCGTCTGCGCGGGCCTTCACTTCACCATCGACACGGATAACCCATTCGCCGCGAACGGTTTCGGCAACCTTGAAGGCGAGCGAATCGGGATCGGCCACGATCTGGGTAATGCCGTAATGATCGCGAAGATCGATGAAGAGAATGCCGCCATGGTCACGGACGCGGTGAACCCATCCGGAAAGGCGAACGTTCGAACCAACGTCCGTCTTGCGAAGGGCTGCGCAGGTATGGCTGCGGTAACGGTGCATGATTTCTGCCTTTGGAATAATAAGTCAGTACTAACTGACGGAAACGCTTTAAATTCTCGCGGAAAAGCGCATTTTGACCGGGTTTTGTCAAGTCTGCACTCCCTACGGGTTTTGGTGTTAAACCACCTTGACGTAACGTGTCGACAAAAAACACTATGAGCACGCTCTGCGGAACGCTACTTACTGATTATTTAGCGACAAGCGGCAAAGCTTTGTCTCTTTGTTTTGTCGCATTATCCGACGCAAAACCGCTTCGCACTTTTGCTGGAAATGCTCTAAAAGGTTGACATGCATCTGATTACGACCACTGAGGCCCTTGAAGAGGCCGTATCCGCCCTCGCCAAATCCGACTTCGTTACGGTTGATACGGAATTCATCCGTGAAACGACGTTCTGGCCGGAATTGTGCCTTATCCAAATGGCTTCGCCGGACCATACGGCGCTTGTGGACGCGCTTGCGCCGGGTCTCGACCTTGCGCCCTTCTTCCGCCTGATGGCGGACGAGAAGATCGTCAAGGTTTTCCACGCCGCACGGCAGGATATCGAAATCGTCTTCCATCTCGGCAATCTTATCCCCTCGCCAGTCTTCGACAGTCAGGTCGCGGCGATGGTCTGCGGTTTCGGTGATGCGATTTCCTACGACCAGCTTGTCCAGAAGGTCACCGGCAAGCACATCGACAAGTCGTCGCGATTCACCGACTGGCGTCGGCGGCCGCTTTCGGAAAAGCAGCTCGACTATGCTCTCGCGGACGTTACCTATCTGCGCGATATCTACCTCTATCTGAAGGAAGAACTTCGCAAAGAAGGCCGCAGCGAGTGGGTAAACGAGGAAATGGCGGTGTTGACTTCCCGCGAAACCTACGACCTGCATCCGGATGATGCGTGGCGGCGCGTGAAAGCCCGCGTGCGAAAGCCGCTTGAACTTGCCATCGTGCAGGCTGTGGCCGCCTGGCGTGAACGCGAAGCACGCGAGCGCAATGTGCCGCGCGGACGCATCATCAAGGACGACACCATAGCTGAAATCGCACTGCAGCAGCCGCGTGACTCGGAAGCGCTGGGCCGTTTGCGCTCGATTCCCAAAGGATGGGAGCGGTCGGCGCAGGCTGCAGGTCTTGTTACCGCGATCCAGTCCGCGCTTGAAATCCCCAAGGAAGATTTGCCGAAATTGCCGAAGCCGTCGCATTCGCCGGAAGGCAGCGCCGCTGCTGCAGATATTCTCAAGGTGTTGCTCAAGCTTGTAACGGAAGAATACGGCGTTGCAGCAAAGATCGTGGCCAGTTCGGACGACATCGACAAGATTGCCACAGAAGGCGGCAAGGCCAATGTGCCTGCCCTGCACGGCTGGCGTCGCGAGGTGTTCGGTCAGAAGGCGCTCGATCTCATCGAGGGGAAGATCGGCATCAAGTTCGAGAACCGGCGGATCACGGCGGTTGAGTTAGGGCAGTAGGGCAATAGGGCAGTAAGGCAGTAAGGCAGTAAGGCAGTATGTTTAACACAGACGTTCACATACTGCCTTACTGCCCTACTCACTTACTGCCTTATTCCCGTGTCCCCTCAATGGCCGCATCGCCAACCGCGAAATAGATGTTCTTTCCGGTCAGTTTGGAAAGCTGCTGCAAGCGGCCTTCGGGGCGATCCGAAATCAGATCTGCAAGATCGCCGGGAACAACCAGTGCAATGCCGGTTTCCTCCTCGCGCCAGACAAGACGCGGGATAACGCCCGGCATCGACGCCGACAGAAGATACACCACGCGCAGCAAGGCTCCGAGCAGCTTCGCTCTTTCACGCAGACGCGGCGTGGCAAGCTGCATGATTTCCGGTGCAATCTCGTCCTCGATCAGCCCTTCGTGGCGATAATAGTTGGCAAGCGCCATGAAGGAGCGTCCGGCATGGTCGATACCGCCGAACGAGCCATGGGCAATGATGTTCAGCGCCTGCGAGCCGCGATAGTCGGGGTGCGCGCGCCAGCTTATATCGGCCACAAGGCATGCAGCTTGCCTGTAGCGCGCCTCGTCCTCGGTTTCATCAAAACCGAGAACAGGCAAGGATAAGGTCGTCCAGCTTGCCAGTTCGCGGGCATGGCGCGGTGAGCGTGAGCGCAGGATGGACAGTTCATCTGCCGACGCCAGCAGCGGATCGAGCCGCTGTTCGTTCTTGGGCAGAAGGGAATAAAGATAACCTTCACGCACGCCGAGGGCGGAGAAAACGATCTTCGAAGGCTTCATCAGGCGGATCGTTTCGAGCAGCACCGTAGCACCGTAAGACAAAAGCTGGCGGCGGTTTTTCGAAACCGCCTCGATGCCGCGCATCGTATCCAGATTGCCCTTGGCAACACGCTTGAGGAAGCTTTGCGCTTCCACCGGGTTTATCTCATAGCCGTGCATGACATGCAGCGGATAGTTCTTCGCCGTCATATGCAGCTTGGCAAGGTTACGCCAGGTACCGCCGACCGCATAGAAAACCTGGCCCTGATGGGCTTGCAGCAGCTTTGCCTTTGCCAGTTCCGTACGTGCAATCTTGACCGCTTCCGGCAATCGCCCGTCAGACATATCCTGCAGACGCAGGCCACCCAGCGGCAGGGTGATCCCCTCGCCCACCTCATGGTCGTCCACGGCTATCAGTTCCAGACTGCCGCCGCCAAGGTCGCCCGTTATGCCCTTCGGCTTGTAGAAACCGGAGATGATGCCAAATGCTGAATAATAGGCTTCTTCCTTGCCGGACAGGACTTCGATATGGCGGCCGAGAATGGCCTCCGCCTGTGCGATGAAGTCTGGCCCGTTTTTCGCCTCTCGTGCCGCCGCGGTTGCCAGCGCGTGGATGGAAACCGCTCCGGCCTGTTCGGCCAGAGCGCGAAACCGTTTCAGCGCACGAAGCGCCGCCTCGACGGATTTCTCGTTGAGCTTGCCGGTCTTCGCGAGGCCTTTTCCGAGGCCGCAGAGAATCTTTTCATTGAAAAGCACCGTCGGCGAACGGACGATGCCTTCATAGATGACGACACGGATCGAGTTCGAGCCAATGTCGATGACCGCGACGGGCTTGAGCCCTTTAAGGCGGCCTTGTGCTACAGCTGGACTCATGCAGTCGTTTTTCTTTCCGCCTGCGCGCGCTTGCGATGCGCGATAAGGCGGGGGGCCGAAGACTTCAGCGACTTTCCGCGACCCGACAGGCTAGGATTGGTCATGAAATATTCCTGCGCGTTGAAAGCTTCCTCTCCTTCTTCTTTTTCTATCCGGCGAGAGGTGCCGTCCGCAAGTAGCTGATAGCTCTGCTGGTTATCAATTATGTTGGCAAACATGATTTGCGACAGGATTTGCTGGTGCACTGTGGCATTTGTGATCGGAACGAGGGTCTCCACACGGCGATCGAGATTGCGCGGCATCATGTCGGCGGAACCGATATAGACGATCGCCTTGTCGGAAGGCAGGTCATTACCGTTTCCGAAGCAGAAAATACGGCTATGCTCCAGAAAACGCCCGACAATCGACTTGGCGCGAATATTGTCCGATAGCCCCGGAACGCCCGGACGCAGGCAGCAGATGCCACGCACGACGAGATCGATCTGCACGCCCGCCTGGCTTGCCATATAGAGCGCGTCAATAATCTGTGGATCGACCAGCGCATTCATCTTCATCCAGATCGCTGCCGGTTTTCCGGCCTTCGCATGGGCGATCTCATCCTCGATGTGCTTGAGGATGCGCGCGCGCAGCGTAAAGGGTGAAATCGCGATCTTCATCTCCTCGGCGGGCTGCGCATAGCCGGTGATGAAATTGAAGATATGCGCTACGTCGCGGGCAATATCCGCATCCGACGTGAAGAAGGACAGATCGGTATAGATGCGCGCGGTAATCGGGTGATAATTGCCGGTGCCAAGATGCACATAGGAACGCAGCTTCTGGTCTTCACGGCGCACCACCAGCGACATTTTTGCGTGCGTTTTCAACTCGATAAAGCCAAACACCACCTGAACGCCCGCGCGTTCCAGATCGCGAGCCCAGCGAATGTTCGCTTCCTCGTCGAAACGCGCCTTGAGTTCGACCAGAGCCGTCACGGATTTTCCGGCTTCGGCGGCATCGACCAGCGCGCGCACGATCGGGCTGTCATTGGAGGTGCGGTAGAGGGTCTGCTTGATTGCCAGCACGTCCGGATCGGCTGCTGCCTGCCGCAGGAACTGCACCACCACATCGAAGGATTCGTACGGATGATGGACCACGATGTCCTTTTCGCGAATCGCTGCAAAGCAATCGCCGCCATGCTCGCGAATACGTTCCGGGAAACGCGGATTGTAGGATACGAATTTCAGGTCATCGCGCGGGATTGAAACGATCTCCGAAATCATGTTGAGCGCCAGAAGGCCCTCATGCACGCTGATACGGTTTTCCGAAACGCCAAGTTCCGTCGCCACGAAGACGCGCAGCGCTTCCGGCATTTCTCCGTCAAACTCGATGCGGATCACCTGACCGCGGCGGCGTCGTTTCAGCGCCGTCTCAAACAGGCGAACGAGGTCTTCCGCCTCTTCTTCCACTTCGATATCGCTGTCGCGGATGATGCGGAACGTTCCGGCGCCGCGCACTTCATAACCGGGGAACAGCCGTCCGATGAACAGGCTCACTGCGTCCTCGATGGTGATGAAGCGGTAAACGTTCTGCTGGTCCGTCGGCAGTTGGATAAAGCGCTTCAACGCAACCGGAATGCGCAGCAGCGCCGTCATCGGATGATTATCGGCACGCCGCGCAAGCTGCAAGGCAATGGAGAATCCGAGGTTCGGAATGAACGGGAACGGATGCGCCGGATCGATGGAGAGTGGCGTCAGAACCGGGAAAATCGTTTCGAGAAAATGGTTTTCAAGCCATTCCTTTTCCGGTTTTGAAAGCGCGGACGGACGAACAATCTCGATGCTTTCCTGTTCCAGTTCCTCGCGCAGTGCACGCAGGCGCTGCTGCTGTTCTTCCTGCAGGCGCCCTACTTCATCGAGAACGAAATCCAGCTGTTCCTGCGGTGTGCGTCCATCGGCACTGCGCAGTGCCACACCGGCGCGCACCTGGGCGGCGAGACCGGCAATGCGGACCATAAAGAATTCATCGAGATTGGCGGCGGAGATGGACAGGAAACGCAGGCGTTCGAGCAAGGGCTGGCGCATATTCGCGGCCTCCTCGAGAACGCGCCGGTTGAATTGCAGCCAGGAAAATTCGCGATTGACGAAGCGGCCGGCGCTTTGCATCAGCTCGCCGTTCAAAGCTTTGTGAACGTCAGGGGCTATGTCCATGTCGGGAACGACGGTTGGGTTAGGGGCTAGTCCGGCTGTCATCTCGTGTGTTCCGCCTTGGAGTGCGCTGGGGGTTTCGCTCGCCATAACGCTGTTTTCGCTCATTTTTCCTGTCCCGACTTCCGCCGGAACATTCCGGCTCCATCTATTTCTTTTCCGCGCATCTGATTCCGAAAACCGCTTCGCACTTTTCGGGATACGCTATAAGCCTATGGCTGCCATATGACAGTTTGATAGCAATTAGCTTGAAATGTCCTCAGAATTGATGAAAACGCTTCCGGAAACAAGACTTTCGCGGTACAGGCATGCCAATGTCTATGCATGATCTTGCCCGGCATACGGTTCAGGATCATGCTCATACCGCCATCGACCAGAACCGGAGCATGTTATGTCCGATCACATCATTCCTCACTTTCAGAACGACGCCGGCCATGCTGCCATCGAAATCGGCGTGAAGGAATTCATGTGCGTTGGTGCAAACCCGCCCTTCGATCATCCGCATGTGTTTCTCGACATGGGCGATGAAAATGAAGTCGTTTGCCCGTATTGCTCGACCCTCTATCGCTACAACGCCAAGCTTCATGCCGACGAAACCGTTCCGGCTGGCTGCGTTTACGAAGCACCTGCTGATAAGGCCGCTTAATCCGGGCAGTCTCACGACGGGGCTGAATGCCGGATGATCTCATCGACATGAGCAAAGGGCGCATATTGATTGCCGGGGCCGGAGTTGCCGGCCTGTCGGCAGCACTGGAGCTGGCAGCACGCGGCTGGAATGTCCGGCTTGTCGAAAAGGCCGAGACCCTTTCGGAAGTCGGCGCAGGGTTGCAACTTGCTCCCAATGCAATGCGCCATCTGGAACGGCTCGGCGTTGCCGACCGTCTTTCTTCCCAAGCCGTAACACCGGAAGCGCTCTACCTCATGGATGGGCGTAAAGCGCGTCCGCTGATGGAAATGAAGCTCGGTGACAAGGCTCGTCAGCGCTGGCACCATGCTTACGTCGTTTGCCATCGCGCCGACCTGCAATCCGCCCTGCTTGATGCCTGCCGTGAAGAGCCCGGCATCGACATCAGCCTCGGCGCTGAAATCACAAATCATCGCGTCGAAAACGGGACCGTTGCGGCCACTATCCGCCACGGCAATTTTGAAGAATCTGTCGAAGGAGCCTATCTGATCGCCTGCGATGGCGTCTGGTCGGCGGAACGGTCAAAGGCAGGCATCAGCAACGCCCGGTTCAGCGGCCATATTGCCTGGCGGACAACCCTTGGCGCCGATGCCCTGCCCTCCTCTTTCCTGAACGCGATGCCGGAGCGCAAAGCTGTCTCCGCCTGGCTCGGCAACAAGGCGCATTTCATCGCCTATCCGGTCAAGGGCGGCAATTTCTTCAATTTCGTCGCCATCACGACGGGCGAGAATCCCGGCGAAGTATGGTCCAGAACCGGCGATCCGGCACATTTGCGCTCCATCTATGCGGATTGGGGCGCTCCGGTTCGTGATCTTCTGGCAGCGACCGATGCATGGACCTATTGGCCGCTTTTCGAAATGGCAGACGCCCAATTCGCAGGGCCGGATCGGATGATCTTTCTGGGCGACGCATCGCACGCGGTCACACCTTTTGCGGCGCAGGGCGCTGCCATGGCAATCGAGGACGCGGCGGCCCTTGCCGAAGCGTTGGACAACAACGACCCCGAAGCAGGGTTGAGGCGCTTCGATACCGTCCGCAAGGCGCGGCTCGCGGCGGTCGCCAAGCGCGGTCAGTTGAACAGGTTCGCCTATCATGCCACCGGCATTTTCGCGCTTGGCCGCAACACGCTCTTCGCCATACGCAGCCCGGAAAGTTTCCTGAAGGATCTGGACTGGCTTTACGGCTATGACGCCATTGCGGCCATGCAGGATTAAGCTGCGTCACGCGCTGCTTCGAGCGTCGCCACGTCGAGCTTGACCATCTTCATAACGGCATCGGCTACGCGCTGGCGCTGTTCGGCGGAGCCGTTCTGCAGGATATCCAGCACCATTTGCGGGACCACCTGCCACGAAAAGCCATATTTGTCCGTCAGCCAGCCGCATTCCATCGGCGCACCGCCCTCCATCAGCTTTTCCCAGAACATATCCAGTTCCGCCTGATCCCTGCATTGGACGAAGAGCGAGACCGCCGGGGAAAACTTGAAGGTCGGTCCGCCATTCAGACCGGATATCGCCTGCCCATCGAGCGTGAAGTTCACGACGACCGGCTGATCCTCGTTCTGCCCGTGGCCGTGCTTGAAACGGATAGCGCCGTCAATTGAAGCCGGTCTTCCGCAGGCGCGGAAGATCGAGACATAGTGGTTCGCGGCTTCTTCAGCCTGTCCGTCGAACCAGAGACAGATTGTCAGTCCTGACATTTTCTTCTCCTTTGTCTTACCTCGCCACTAGCCCATGACCTTTTTGGCTTCTTCCATATCCATCCACATAATCTCCCAAATATGGCCGTCGAGATCTTCAAAGCTGCGTCCATACATGAAGCCGTAATCCTGTTTCGGACCTGGATCGGCCTTGCCGCCAGCGTTTACCGCCTTCTCCACAGTGGTATCGACTTCAGCCTTGCTTTCCGCAGACAGACAGATCAGCACTTCGCTGACCGTGTTGGCATCGGCAATCTTCTTTGGCGTGAACTGGCTGAACTTGTCGTGGTCAAGGATCATCACGTGGATCGTATCCGAAATGACCATGCCGGAAGCCGTTTCATCCGAGAACATGGGGTTTTTGGTCGCGCCGATGGCTTCATAGAAGCTGGTCGACTTCTCAACATTCTTCACTGGCAGGTTCACGAAAATCATTTTCGGCATAGGATTTCCTCCGTTGGCGGGCCAAGTGACCCGATCTTACTTTACGATTATCCATCGCCTGCCCGGCTCCCCCGGCGATAAGGTCGAGCCATGTGTCTCAGGCCCGTCATGTGTTCGATGATCGAGCCTTCCGACGCGAAACAATTCACGCAATTGGCATCGGAAGAACTCAAAGTTCGCTTGTACATAATGGCATATAAGTTATAATTAGCAACTATGACGTTAGAAAAAATAACCAAACCGGGAAAATCGGCTGCCAAACGCAGTTATGACGACGCCTGCGCTGCGGCTCATGCCCTTGATTTGATTGGGGAACGCTGGTCTCTTCTGGTCATGCGCGAATTGATGTTCGGCCCCAAACGCTTCAGCGATCTGCGGGCTGATCTGCCGGGTGTGAGTGCAAATGTTCTCACACAGAGGCTCGAAGGACTGGAAGAAGCTGGCATTCTTCGCAAGACAAAACTTCCCCCTCCGGCATCGGTGCAGGTCTATGAACTGACCGAATGGGGCTATGAGAGCGAACCCATCCTTCAGGCGCTCGGCCGCTGGGCGGCACGTTCGCCAAAACACGATCCCAACCTGCCGATTTCAACCACTTCCTTCCTGCTTTCACTGCGAACCATGATGGATCATGACAGGGCTCTCGGTATGCAGGCCGTGATCGGTCTCCGTCTGGACGGAGAAGATTTCACCGCGCGGCTGGACGATGACGGGATCCAGATAGAACGCGGCACAGCGCAGCAATACGATCTCCATTTTGAAAGTTCGCCGCGCATGCTGGCCGCAGCCATCTATGGTGGGCAACCCCTTTCAGTGCTGGAAAACGCCAATGTTCTCAAGGTCATAGGCGACCGTGCCCTGGCGGAAAAATTCGTGACATTGTTCCCGCTTCCCGACAAGGCTCCGCTGCCCGAGTAAATTATGCAACTTTTTAGTTGCGTATTTTTGCAGCTGCTCTATATTGGCAACCATTAAGTTGCCAATTACGGAGGATGCATATCATGACCGTTGCAAGCAATACTGACCGCATCGTGAAGACGGTCGACATTCGTGCAGGGATTGACCGCGTATGGCGCGCCCTTACCGATCATGAAGAATTTGGAAGCTGGTTTCAGGTGAAGCTCGACGGACCATTCATTGTTGGCACCCGTTCGACCGGCCACATCACCTATCCCGGTTTCGAGCACGAGCCGTGGGAATCCTTCATCAAGGAAATGAAGGCGCCGAGCTATTTTGCCTTTACATGGCATCCCTATGCCATAGACCGAAGCATCGACTATTCCAAGGAACCGCCGACACTGGTGGAATTCAAACTGGAAACGGTCGAGACCGGAACGCGGCTGACGGTGATCGAAAGCGGTTTCGATGCCTTGCCTGCCGAACGCCGCCCGCTGGCGTTGCGAATGAATGACGGCGGCTGGGAGGAGCAGGTCGGCAACATCAAAAGACACGTCGAAAATGAACGATAGGCCAGCGATGACCGGCACGGATATGTCCATGGTTTTTGCAGCGCTGGCCGACCCGACCCGACTGGCGCTCATCGAAACCTTGAGCGATGGCGAAAGCCGTTCGATTGTGGTGCTGTCGCAAAATGGCAGCATCACCCGGCAGGCAGTCACCAAGCATCTGTCCGTGCTGGAACAGGCAAAACTGGTCGAACGCGAAAAGGTCGGACGGGAGAGCAGGTTTCGCCTGCACCCTGCCCCCCTTGTCGATGCCCGCGCCTATCTCACAACTGTTTCCAGCCAGTGGGAGGATGCTCTCCAGCGCCTGCGCCGGTTTGTGGAAGATTAAGGCTGGTTGAAAAGCAGCGAGGATGTGCCCTTCACGAAGCCCAGCTTTTCGTAGAAGGGCACAAGCCGTTCCGGGCAATAAAGCTCGAAGCTTTTCACGCGCTTCAGCTTTTCATGACTGAGAATGCGTTCGACAAGGGCTTGCCCCAGCCCCTGCCCCCGATGCTGTTCCGATACAATCACATCGAAAATCAGCGCCTTGAAGGTGAAGTCGCTCAGGACACGAGCGAAGCCTGCAATCTGGCCTTTTGCGTCGAGGCAGAAGAGAAGCAAATCGCAATGGCCGAGCATATGCGTAACGTCATCAAGCGTACGTTCTTTCGTCCACCATTCGTTGCAATAGAACGCATGGAATTCGCGATACCGTTCGGCTGGAAGCTCTTCGATCCATTGAAAATTCGTCACAATGCCCCTCGCCTCACAAAAACACCCGCCGGAAAATACCGAGCGG
Organism: Brucella oryzae; assembly: GCF_041929965.1. Classification (NCBI taxonomy): domain Bacteria; kingdom Pseudomonadati; phylum Pseudomonadota; class Alphaproteobacteria; order Hyphomicrobiales; family Brucellaceae; genus Brucella; species Brucella oryzae. The sequence goes on from NZ_JBHEEO010000007.1 coordinate 181,577, forward strand.
GTGTTTTGATTTCAGGTTTAAAGCGGATCAGTGGAGAATCTGGCTGAGGAACAGCTTGGTGCGCTCGTGCTGCGGATTGTCGAAGAACTGATCCGGCGAGTTCTGCTCTACAATCTGGCCCTGATCCATGAAGATCACACGATTGGCAACCTGACGGGCAAAGCCCATTTCGTGCGTCACGCAGATCATGGTCATGCCTTCGGCAGCAAGGCTCACCATCGTGTCCAGAACTTCCTTCACCATTTCCGGATCGAGAGCCGAGGTCGGCTCGTCGAACAGCATGACCTTCGGGTTCATGCACAGTGCACGGGCAATCGCCACACGCTGCTGCTGACCACCCGAAAGCTGGCCCGGATATTTGTTGGCCTGTTCCGGAATCTTCACGCGGTCCAGATAATGCATGGCGATTTCTTCTGCCTTCTTCTTCGGCATCTTGCGAACCCATATCGGCGCAAGTGTGCAGTTTTCCAGAATGGTCAGATGCGGGAAAAGGTTGAAGTGCTGGAACACCATGCCGACTTCACGGCGCACTTCGTCAATCTTCTTGAGGTCATTGGTCAGTTCGATGTTGTCGACAACAATCTTGCCCTTCTGGTGTTCTTCCAGACGGTTGATGCAGCGGATCATGGTCGATTTGCCCGAGCCCGACGGCCCGGCCACAACGATGCGCTCGCCGCGCATAACCTTCAGATTAATGTCCCGCAGGACGTGAAACTCACCATACCACTTATGCATATTGGTGATTTCGATGGCGACATCGGTTTTGGAAACCTGCATCTTCGAACGGTCGACATCCACTCCGAGCTCGGATTGCGGGAGGGCGCTTTGTGCACTCATTTCCATTATTCCCTTTATTCTTATCGTTTATGACCCGTGTCGAGCCGTCGTTCCATGAATATAGAGTATCGCGACATAGCGAAACAGAAAATCCAGAAAACGAAGCCAGCAAAGATCAGACCGGTGGCAGGCGTCTGTGGAGAAGCCCAATTGGCATCGGAAAAGTTCTGACGGACGATGCCCAGCAGATCGAACATGCCGATGATGTAGACAAGGCTCGTATCCTTGAAGAGCCCGATGAAAGTATTGACTATACCCGGGATGACGAGCTTCAGCGCTTGCGGCAGAATGATGAGGCCCGTCTTCTGCCAGTAGCTGAGGCCGAGTGCATCCGCACCCTCATATTGCCCGCGAGGAATGGCCTGAAGACCGCCGCGCACCACTTCCGCCATATAGGCCGAAGCAAAAAGCGCCACGCCGATGAGCGCACGCAACAGCTTGTCGAATGTTACGCCCGGCGGCAGGAACAGCGGCAGCATCACGCTGGCCATGAACAGCACCGTCACCAGCGGAACCCCACGCACCATCTCGATGAAGATGATCGAGAAGGTCTTGATGACAGGCAGCTTCGAACGGCGCCCGAGTGCCAGCACGATACCAAGCGGCAGCGACACGGCGATACCGACAAAGGACAGAACAAGCGTGACCAGCAGCCCACCCCAGAGCGGCGTTTCCACAAAGGGAAGACCGAACCAGCCGCCGACCAGCAGGAAGAAGGCGACAATCGGGAACACGAAGAAGAACAGGATCGCATTGAGAGCCTTGTTCGGAACCTTCGGGATCATAAGCGGCACGAGCAGGACGACGAAGATAAGCGCCGTCAGATTGACACGCCAGCGTTCGGAAATCGGATAGCGGCCATAGAGGAACTGCTCATATTTCGCGTTCACGAATGCCCAGCAGGCACCCGACCAGCCTTCCGGTTGCGCACCGCCCTGTGCGACGGTCAGGCAGGCCGTGCGATCCGCACCGGTCCACACGGCCTTGAAGAACAGCCACTCGATGATCGGCGGAAGGAACCATGCCACGGCCAACAGGCCGAGAATGGTCAGTGCCGCGTCAACAGGCGTTGCGAACAGGTTGACGCGCAGCCAGTGCGAAATGCCCTGCACGGAGCGCGGTGGCGCTTCGCCTTCCACCATCTGCGCGCGGACATATTGGAGCTCTGCGTTTTCCATTGTCACCTCTCCACCAGCGCCATCTTGGCGTTGAACCAGTTCATCAGGCCGGAAACGATCAGGCTGATACCCAGGTAGATCACCATCCAGATCGCCACGACTTCGACCGATTGACCGGTCTGGTTGAGGATCGTGCCGCCGACGGCGACAAGATCAGGATAGCCGATGGCAATGGCGAGCGACGAGTTCTTGATAAGGTTGAGATACTGGCTCGAGAGCGGCGGAATGATGATGCGCAGCGCCTGCGGCACGATGATGAGACGCATCGTCTGGCCGGGACGCAGACCAACCGCATAAGCCGCTTCGGTCTGCCCTTTGTTGACACCGAGAACACCGGCGCGAACCGTTTCGGCGATGAAGGAAGCCGTATAGAAAGACAGTGCCAGAAACAGCGCCAGAAATTCCGGCTTGATCTGTGTCCCGCCCGCCAGATTGAAGGTTCCGAGCTTCGGCGAGTCAAACGAAATCGGAAAGCCGGTCGCGATCAGCGCCAGTATCGGCAGGCCGATAATCAGGGCGGCGGACACGCGTATCGTGTGAAAAGACTGGCCGGTTGCCATCTGGCGGCGTTTTGCCCAGCGCGCGACAACGACGGAGGCCACGATGCCGACGAGAAGCGCCACCGGCAGAAGCCAAGCCCCCTCGCCCCAGATAGGGGATGGCATGAAGAAGCCGCGATTGTTGAGATAGGTGCCAAGCGGAAGGGCGAAACTGTCGCGTGCCTGCGGCAGGACCGACAGAACGCCGAAATACCAGAAGAAGATGACGAGCAGCGGCGGAATGTTGCGAAAGATTTCCACATAGACCGTGCAGATCTTGCGGATCAGCCAGTTGCGCGAAAGACGCCCGATACCGACAAGAAATCCGATGATTGAAGCCGTCACGACACCGAGTGCAGCCACGTAAAGCGTATTCACCAGGCCGACCAGAAAGGCCCGGCCATAGTTCGAATCGCTGTTGTACTGAATAAGCGTCTGGCTGATATCAAACCCGGCGCGCCCGTTGAGGAAACCGAAGCCGGACGCAATATTTGCGCGTTGCAGATTGGTGATCGTGTTGCCGACGACCCAGTAGATTGCTCCAATGACCACGCCAAAGACAAGGACCTGATAGAAGATGCCGCGAATCCGCGGATCGTACAGGAGCGAAGTTCCGCCGCTGTCCTGGCGACGTTCAGTTGCAGAATAGGAAGCCATATGTTTCCTGTGCCTCTCGGCTGGCTGCATCGATGTCGATCGGGAAAGGCCGACCCGCGCTTGCGGAGCAATTCCTGAAATCGAGGCATCGAATGCCGAACCGTTCGGTCCTGCAGTCCTCTGTTCAGGCTCATATCGAGCTTGCGGGCCTGCACGACGCGGTTGAATTCCAAAAACAGCTTGTCAGCATTCAAATACCCGCACGATGCGGGACCAACAGCAAACGGACAAACTGCAGAGCCGACAAATCCGGCGGGTGCTGTGCTGCACCCGCCTGACGATCAGTCTCGAGAGTAAGGCCCGTTAGCGCACAGGGATGCCATATTGCAGGCCGCCCTTGTTCCACTGGGCATTGATGCCACGTGCAATCTTGAGTGGGCTGCCGGCGCCGATATTGCGCTCGAAGATTTCACCGTAATTGCCGACACCCTTGATGATCTTCACCACCCAGTCATTGTCGAGTCCGAGATCAGTGCCGATCTTGGTGTCTGCTTCCACACCGAGGAGGCGCTTGATGTCCGGGTTGTCGGACTTCTTCATCTCTTCGACATTGGCCTGCGTAATGCCGTATTCCTCGGCGTTGAGCAGCGCATTATGCGTCCAGCGAACGACGTCTGTCCACTTGGAGTCGCCCTGACGGACGGTCAGGCCGAACGGCTCCTTGGAGATGATTTCCGGCAGGATGACGTGATCGTCCGGATTGGCAAGCGCCAGACGAACCCCGTAGAGGCTGGACTGGTCGGTCGTATAGGCGTCGCAACGGCCGGAATCGTAAGCGGCATTCGCCTCTTCGATCTTCTCGAAGACAACCGGATTATATTCCATCTTATTGGCGCGGAAATAGTCGGCCATGTTCAGCTCGGTCGTCGTACCGGCCTGAACGCAGATAGAAGCGCCGGAAAGCTGCAATGCGGAATTGATGCCCGACAGCTTCTTCGAATTGATCATGAAGCCCTGGCCGTCATAATAATTGACGCCGGCAAAATCGAGACCGAGCGCAGTGTCGCGGCTGATGGTCCAGGTCGTGTTACGGATCAGGACGTCCACCTCACCCGACTGAAGGGCCGTGAAACGCTCCTTGGCGTTCAGCGGCGTGAACTTCACCTTGGTCGGATCGCCGAAAATGGCAGAAGCCACTGCGCGGCAATAATCAACGTCGAAACCGGACCATTCACCCTTGTCGTTGGGCGAAGAAAAGCCCAGCAGGCCCGTGTTAACACCGCATTGGAGAAAACCTTTCGCTTTCACATCGGAAAGCGTGTCCGCGGATGCTCCCGAAGCGACGCCAAACAGCGCCGCCGCACCCAATACACCCGTCATAAGAGTTTTTTTCATCTGGCCTGCAACCTTTTTGTTCCCTGGAGAACGCTGGACCGTCGGCTCGCAGCGCCTCTTGTTGCTTTATTTTTGCATAAACCCGTTGGAAAATCCGCGTGACCTCCCAAGCCCATGCCCTACAACAGATTGTCCCCGCCCGAGACCGATTCCGGTCTTCGATTTTTATTTTTGAGCACAGTGACAAACCTGTCGCCTTCACGGATCTTATCGAAGGCGAAAATTTGCCGTTGGTCAAGGCAATAACGCAGTCTGGTGAACAGGCTTTCAAAAAAGATGAGGGAGAAATATTTGAAAATTTACACGGTTTCCCGATTTCTGGGTAGCGACTATCCTATGCGACTCCAGTGAAGCTACTGAACAAAAAATATGAATATAACCCAATAAATACAATTATCTATAGATTATAGCCATTCCAGATGCGCATGCCTGAAGACAACCTGTGATGGAAATCAGATATGCGGCATCGTGCTTTCTTCATCCAAAGAAAAAATAATATTTCGCGTCGCCATGTAGCGGGCAACCCACCAGGTCGCGACGAAACCGATCGTCAGCCCCGCGACAACGTCGGTCGGATAATGCGCGCCGGCGGCAAGCCTGCTGATCCCGAAGAGAATGCAGATGAGGACTGTCAGGATGCGCCAGCGCGGCAGGAATATCCAAAGCGACACCATCATGATGCCAGCCATCATGGAATGGCCGGATGGGAAGCTTTCATAGAGGAATTGCCCCTTGAAAGGCGAGAAATAAGCCGCTCCCACGTCATCGAGAAGAAACGGGCGCGCGCGGCCTATGGCGAGTTTGCCGATTTCGACCGGAATGCTTGCGACAACGATCGAGGCCAGCACGAGCGTTGCCCAGCTGTGAAGCTTCACGAGCCATGACGCGGCGCTGCCACGCAATTTTGGAGAGAGCAATATCGCTGTGACGAGCCACACGACAATGCCGATTGCCAGCCAGACGACAGTGCGAATCGCGTCCGTGACCGCACGCAGAAATTCCATGATGAAACTGGTGCTCGGCACGGTGATGCGGATAATGTCGGCATCCCACAGATGCAGCACGAGAATGATGAAAGGCATAAGCACGACGATTGCGGTCATTTCTAGCGTCCATGAGGACGGCGCGCCCTTATAAGCCGGTCGTATAAGAGCTTGAAGAAGTTCCAGCGCAGCGCGAATGGGATAAAGAAAAATGCTACCCGTATCTGGCGCCGTCATAACAGAGATATCCTTTCAAACGCATCTTACACAATGAATTGCACGCGAGGTTGCATCCGAAACGCGCACATCCTATCCAAGTATTCAAAGTTTCCGCCGCAAACGGAATCGCAGATCTTTTTGCCGCAGCCGATCTTGATGCGACCCGGCAGAATCCTCTCTTTCGAGAAGCGGCGGGCGAGAATCGGCGGACGAGAATCAGTGGGATAGCATGCAACATGGTCTGGAGGCATTTTCGTGACTAAGCAGCAGGGCAAGACGCAGCAGGACAAGGCGGGGAAGCTGGGCATAAACACACGGCTCGCTCACGACGGTTATCAGCCGCGCGATTATCATGGTTTCGTCAATCCGCCGGTTGTCCGCGCCTCGACCGTGCTTTTCCCCGATGCGGAAACGATGGCGACCGGCAACCAGAAATACACCTATGGCACGCGCGGCACGCCAACCAGCGATGCGCTGTGCGCAGCCATCGATGCGCTGGAAGGTTCGGCGGGCACGGTTTGCGTGCCGTCAGGACTAGCAGCGGTTACTGTTCCGCTTCTCGCCTTCCTGTCGCCCGGCGATCATGTGCTGTTTGTTGATTCGATCTACAATCCGACCCGGCATTTTGCCGATACGATCCTCAAGCGCATGGGCGTGGAGGTCGAGTATTATGATCCCGAAATCGGTGCCGGCATCGCGACGCTGATGCGCCCGAATACCAAGGTCGTGTTCACGGAATCACCGGCGTCAAATACATTCGAGATGCAGGACATTCCGGCCATCGTTGAAGAAGCGCATAAGGGCGGCGCCATCGTCATGATGGACAATACCTGGGCGACGCCGCTTTACTTCAAGGCGCTCGATTTCGGCGTGGACATCAGCATCCATGCCTCCACCAAATATCCGTCCGGCCATTCGGATATCCTGTTCGGCACGGTTTCGGCCAATGAGAAATGCTGGCCGCAGCTTCTGGAAACGCATGGAACGCTCGGCCTGTGCACCTCGGCTGACGACACCTACCAGATCCTGCGCGGCATGCGCACCATGGGCGTGCGGCTGGAACATCACCGCAAAAGTGCGCTGGAAATCGCCCGCTGGCTTGAAAGCCATCCGGCTGTTGACCGCGTTCTGCATCCCGCACTGGAAAGCCATCCCGGCCATGAAATCTGGAAGCGGGATTTTTCCGGCTCGTCGGGCATTTTCTCCATCGTGCTTGCAGGCGGCGGGCAAAAGGAAGCCCATGCCTTCCTCGATGCGCTGGAGATTTTCGGCCTTGGCTATTCCTGGGGCGGCTATGAAAGCCTCGCGGTTCATGTCCGCCTCAATGACCGGACCGTTGCCAAGGGCGACTATCCGGGGCCGGTGATCCGGCTCCAGATTGGTCTGGAAGACGTGGCGGACCTGATTGCCGATCTCGAAAAAGGCTTCGCAGCGATCTAAGCCGGTTTTGCAGCGGTCATCTTGCGTGACCGCGCTCGAACCGTCTTTTTTGCCGTTTTCAGGGGTTTCGGTTCTCTTTCGGAAAGTCCTTCCACAACGGCCTCTATCATGGTGCAGGCGACGAAATCCGCCTGCATTTCTTCCCGCAGCGCTTCCCGGTCGACAGATCTCGCTTCGTTCGGATCATGCCATAGCACCACCCCGATGCGCAGGGAGGACCTTAGCCGCCGTAGCCGACGCACGGCAAACCGGGCGTGACGCGCTGCCTGCTGGTCCAGAAAGCAGATCATCAGCGTATCCCTGCCGGAAAGATCCAGCGTCCTGAGATTGGCAGGATTGAGCGCATCATGCGCGACAGCTTCTGCTGAAGCTCCCTGCACGGCCAGCACCTGTGCCAGCATATTGGCCGCCGTGTCATCAAGCCCTTTTCGGCCACCAAACGTCAGAAGCGACCGGCCTTCTCCAGATGGAAGTTCCAGATCGGACGCATCCTCATCGCCGTCCGGATTTTCAATCGCTATATCTTCACCATCGCCCTCTTCCTCGCTCGCAATCTGCTCCAGATTGGCCACCAGCGTCTTCGTGCTTTCTGCAACGATCTGCAATTGCGGCTGGGTCAGCACGCCACGGAGGCGATCCTGCTCCGCCATCAAAAGCGCCGGAATGGCGACCGAACCATAGAATTCGACCAGATATTTTTGTTCCAGCATTTCCTCGGCATTGTCGGTGGCTTCGTCCGGGTCGCCAGCCAGCAGACGCTGATAAAGGCGTTCCTTGGGATCAAGCACAGGCTCGTTGCCGAACAGAATTTCCAGAAATTCGAACTGCGGCACATGACGCCCCAGCACCACGAGGCAGACCGTCAAGGGCGTCGACAGAACAAGGCCCACCGGTCCCCAGAGCCATGTCCAGAAAATAGCCGAGACGATGATCGCAAGCGGTGAAAGCCCGGTACGTGATCCATAAAGCCATGGCTCGATCACATTGTTTATAAGAAGCTCGATGATGATGAAGAGCCCGATCGTCCATAGGAGCAGATCCCAGCCGGGAGCAACCGCAAAGGCGAGAAACAGCGGCAGGATCGCCGCGATGACCGGGCCGATATAGGGGACGAACCGCAGGACAATCGCCAGCATTCCCCATAGGGCCGCATTGGGAATACCCAAAATCCAGAGTCCCAGGGCGAGAGGCACGCCATAGGTGATATTCACCACAAGCTGCGTCAGCAGATATTGGCCAACCCGTTTTCCTGCGTCCTGCAGGGCTTCGGTCGTGCGGTGAAGATCGCCATAGCCGACAAGCCTTATGAAGCGATCCCGCAACTCCTCCCGTTCAAGCAGCATGAAAATCACGACGACGACCACAAGCCCCGTCGTCGCCAGCGGACCGATGAGTGGCTCGATGATGCTCCTGAGCGTTTCAACCGGATGGCGCGGCGAGAATATCTGAACGAGAAGCGGTTTTTCTTCCGGTTGCTCCGAGGGTAAGGCCTGCGTCTTCTGTTCCGGCCGGTTTATTTCGGTGCCGATGCGCTCGACAAAACTGTTGAGCCGATCAAAGAAGCTGTTATCGGAGCCGGCTTCCTTGAGCGTCCTGATCTTCTCGATGATGTTGTACTGATAGATCGATATATTCTGCCCAACTTCGGATACCTGAAAGGCAACCACGGCGCTGAAGACCGCCATGATCAGAAAGCCGCCAGCGACACTTGTAATCACCGCGACCAAACGCGGAAGGCCGGCCCTGCGGAAAAAGGCGACAATGGGCGCCAGCGCGAATGTCAGCAACACCGCTATGGCAAGCGGCAGGAAAACGTCTTTTGCAAAATAAAGAATGGCAACGGCCACAGCCATTGCCGCCAAAGTCGGCAGGCGTGGCGGTGCCATCGTGACAGAACGTACCGCAGAATCCGGCTTGTCGATACTCTCCATGAACCCCTCTTCAGCCGTCTTGGAATATTCGGCCTGTTAGCCGCAATAACTGAAAAGGCAGGCATTCGGTTCCAAGTCTACATTAGCATTTACTAATAATAATATTCCTCACCATGACTTGGTATTTTTGGAAGTAAATTTTAATATAAATAAATATAGGATATACACTCAATGTATTGAGTGCTGGAAATATGCGGGGACATGCTTTGTCGTTAATATCAGTGGAAAAACTTATCAATCAAAACTTACGTAGACATCTCCTAACTCTACTTTTGGTAGTAGTTTCGTCGGTCTCATATGCTCAGCAAACACCGGGATCCGTACAGGTCGGCGTCTATGTCAGCGAACCATTCGTCAACAAACAAGGCAGTTCTTACTCCGGCATGGCAATCGATATCTGGCAGGATATCGCCACGCGCATGAACCTGGTGTCGCAATATGTGGAATATCCGAACTATACCGAGCTGGTAAAAGCCGTCTCCGAAGGCAAGGTCGAAGTCGCCGTTACAAATATGACGATCACGGAACAGCGCGCCGAGATCGTCGATTTCACTCATCCATGGTTTGACGCAGGCTTGCGCATCATGGTGCATACCGAAGCAGGCAACGGCTGGGACGACCTTATCACTCGCCTTGATGATGCCGGGCATCTTGCGACTTATGCCTGGATTCTGGCTATCCTCGTTGCCGCCACTTTACTGCTGACAATCTTCGACAGGCGTTTTGATGAAGGTTTTCCAAAGCGCTGGCGCGAGGGATTGGCAGAGAGCTTCTACCATGTGGTCTCGGTTGCGACCTCAGGCAAAACTTCGCGAAAGAATCTGTTCGGCTGGGTGGGGCGCATCTGGCAGACGTTCTGGATGGTGTTCGGCATTGCGATCATCGCCTATGTGACCTCATCGATTACAAGCGTCATGACCATTGCGCATATCGACAACAACATTTCGAACCTTTCCGACCTGCAGGGGAAATCCGTTGGCGTACGTGCGGGCAGCGTCTCGGAGCAATTTCTGAAGTCCCGCTCCATCGCGACAGTTCCTTTCGACCATATGCCCGAAGCCGTAAGCGCGCTCCTCAACGATGAAATTGCGGCAATCGTCGGCGACGGACCCGTTCTGGAATATTACGCCCATCAAAATGCCGACCAGCCCGTCGATCTGGTCGGCAATATATTCAGCCCCGACAAATATGGTTTTGCCTTTCCGCGTCATAGCGAACTGGTCAAACCCGCGACAGTCGCGATCATCAGCGCCCATGAAAGTGAGACAATCGCCAAGCTGAAAGCCAAATATTTCGGCCCCCAGAACTGAACTGCACACAAAAAGGCGGCCAGTGGCCGCCTCAGACTGCTGACAAACCTCCGGCAGGGTCAAAATGACCTCAGATTCACGGAACGTCCCAGATTCAGAACGTGAACAAATCGGAATCAAAGCCCCTCGTTTTTGACTGCTTCCAAAAATCGAGGGGTTTGTAATCAATCTGAGGCGGCCAGTGGCCGCCTTTTCATTGTTCCCATGAATGGCTTACCGGCCCGCCACGATGGACGAAATGATGCCGGTCGCAATGCCGATCAACATGTAATCATTGTTGACCTTGACCCAGTGATAGCCCCGCGGCGGCTTGCGCAGCCTGTAGCTCGAATAATTTTTTACGACATGACCGCGATAGTTCGGCGGCAGGCGATTGCCCTTCTTCCAGCTTTGGTGACGGCGATTATCATACTTGCGCGCATCATATTTCGGGCCTCCCTTGTGCATCTGGCTGTAAGACGGCTTACCGTGATGCGACGGATAGGGTTGGGCCATTGCAGCTGGTGCTGCGAGAAAGGAAAAGGCAGTAAGAGCAATAACGATCGGCTTCATATCGGCTTCCTCTGTTTTGTTCGATGTGAGGACAATGCGCCCGCCAATGTGAACGCCAAGTGAATGCTGTCATTAAATAAATTTAATCATTTCATAGGCCTAGCCCTAATCTGACGAGATGCATTTCCCATCGGATCAAAATGCGCTAGGTAAAGCCAAAATCGTACGCCCCCCTCAACGGGGGTAAGTGCCAGAGGACGACATTATGATGAACTGGGTATTCATTCTGCAAGGCGTTATCGCATTTGGACTGGCTGGCCTGGCCATTGCAGTCATCCTGCGCCATCGTCGCCACTGACGCAGTTTCTGCCTGTGATCTTTTTCGCACGCGGCGGCTGGCTGCAACGCAACCGAACGCGAAATCAACCGTTTAAGCTTAATGTGATTTTTCTCAGGAGGAGACAGGGATGCGGAAAGTAGCACTTGGGTTGGTTGCTTTGCTCGCGATAACGGGCTGCACGACCACGGAAAAGGATATTTCCATCGGCACCGGCGCAGGTGCCATCATCGGCGGTATTGCCGGCGGTGGACGCGGAGCGCTTATCGGTGCGGGTGCGGGTGCGCTGGGTGGCCTGCTGGTGCGCGAACTGCGCAACGGTAATTGCCAGTATCGCGACCGTCACGGACGCATGTATGTTGCTCGCTGCAGACGATAGTCCCGGCACTCTGCAAGGATCATCGAAAGCGTCGGTTTTTCCGGCGCTTTTTACTTTTGGATACCTTCGGCCTGCCTGCCCTGATTGGAACTTTCGCTCATCGAGATCGTTTCATGTGCAATAAAGACAGTTCAGGGAGAACTCCGATGAAGCTTGCTCTCAAAGCCGCCCTTGTAGCCCTGGGCGTATTTGCGGCGGGCGCAGCACAGGCGGCGAACGCCATATCCACCACCAACCTCAATATCCGCACAGGCCCCGGAACACGCTATGCGACGCTGGGGTCGATCCCCAGTGGCGCGCCCGTAACCGTACGCGGCTGCACATCCGGCTATGGCTGGTGTCAGGTCAGCTACGGCCCGACCTATGGTTGGGCATCGTCGCGCTATCTGGCATTTCGCGAGGGAACCTCCGGCGGTTATTCCGATGATTTCGGCCGAACGGCTGCGCTGATCGGAATTCCGCTGATCGCCGGTGTCGCCATAGGTTCTGCACTCAATGATCGTGACGACTATTGGCATCGCGATCGCCGGTACTATCGGGACAGACATTGGGACCGCCGCGGATGGCGCGACCGTCCGGGCTGGTATGGGCGCCACGGCAATCACGGGCCGCGTGTTTACATGAGACGGCGTGGACCGGACGGCCCGCACGGACAGTAACCGATTTTGGAACTGAAACTGAAAACGCCGTGAAGCGGAAGACTTCGCGGCGTTCGCACATTCGATTCCATGCCGCTCATCAGAAGAAATTTGTCGAATGACACGATAAATTACCTTTGCAATTGGCATAACCTATTGAAAATAAATAGATAACAACACTCCTGTTGCAGTAAAACAGCCTTTTTTGCCAAGGTACTTTGCCCTTGCCTGAGCGGCAAAGCGACATTCAACTTTGACCTAACGTCCGGGATTATCGCGATAAAGGTCGTGTCGGCTTTCGACCTCATGTCGGCCGTTCCGCTCCCAATGCTGCCGCCCAAAACCGGCCGGTCATCTGACGACCCACGTCACAACGAAAGGCGATCTCTGTGGTGCAGCTTTCTGCTAGAGAGAATGTGAAAACTGCGTTGCGATCGGTAAGTCTGTCGCGGGTTGCATTGCAAGGTCAGCCCGCCAATCACCTCAGCAGCGCAAGCACATCGTCGAAGATGTCCTCCCACTCGCTTTCATCCATTTCGCGCAGACCCATGAACCGAAGCATGAAGGCGCCTTCAGCAGCTAAAAAGGCCACACGTGCCCTACGACCCTCTTTCGTCGTCATGTCTATGCCGCTGAGGCGGCTTTGATACCAATTCCTCACCCGAGTCATGTGTTCAGGCGATTGCAAAAGTGCCGCAATGATGCTGGCTGCCTTCTTCTTCGCGACAATACTCTGCTTGAAGTCAAATACGATATCCCGCCGTACTTCATCGAGAGCATCGATTGGCTCAGGGTACAGAGAGGCTATATCGGCTTCGTATTCGCGACCCCATCTGTCGAACATCGCGGCGATCAGGGCGTCTTTTGAGCGGAAGGAATACTGCAGTCCACCAACTGACACCCCGGCTCTGCGCGCGACGGCCTCGATGGTCAAGCCGCCTGCGCCATTTTTTCGAATGACCTCCTCTGCGGCGTCGAGGATCGTGTTCTCGTCAATTCTCTTGGCGCGGCTCACGCTTGCTCCATTTAAATAAATATGTTCATATTGATAATCGTAGCAAATCCTCACCAGAATCTCCAGCAGGCTTTCTCATGACAATACAATCAGAGCCCCATCCAAGGTTCAGGACAGTCGACCGCCGTTCACCGGCCCGCGCCGAAATCGCGACGATGGCCGCCGAGAAATTACCGCTACGTTTCCTGAATTGCGATCTTGAAGAGGCCGACCTTTCCAACATCGACATGACCGGCTGGCGATTTGAAGATTGCATTTTGAAGCATACCAATTTCACCGGCGCCACTCTTGATGAGGCGGCGTTCGTCAGCTGCCGTGGAGCCTTCATCAATTTCACGGCAGCGAGGCTTGTCGACGCGACCGTCGAGAAATGCGACTTCAACAACGGGAAATTCGGCGGGGCGACCATTACTCTCGCAACCTTCACCGGCTGCAAGCTCACCGGCGCCGACTTCACCAGAGCGCGCACCAATTCCGTCGCTTTCAAGGAGACCATCCTGTCGGCGGCCGTTCTTCCCGGTGTTTCCTTCCGCAAGGTCGAGATCGAAGAGGTGGATTTCAGCATGGCAGACCTCGCCGGGTGCGATTTTCGGGAGACGTTCTTTTCTGGCTCGAGTCTCAGGGATGCACATCTCGTCGATGCCCGTTTCGAGGGAGCTGATTTGCGCGGCGCGGATCTTGGAGGCATTCGTCTCAATGACGCCAGGAGATTCAAAGGGGCAACAATCTCGCGTGAACAAGCTGGCGCTCTTCTCGCCGAAATGGGTTTGAAGGTCCACTGACCATGGATTTCGAAGAGGCGATACGGCGAATTGAGCCGACAGAAGATGTCACGTTCAACCGTGTCGACATATCCGAATACCATCTCCATGAAGTGAGGTTTCGCAACTGTATATTCGTCGATTGCAATTTCGACGTCGCCCGCATCTCGAATTCGAGTTTCATCGCTTGCGATTTCCGTGAATGCAGCTTTCAGGGCACCGTATTCACCGACTGCACATTTGGCGACGAGGCTCAGGATGGTGGTAGCCGATGGCGGCGTGCAAACTTGGTGGATTCCGAATTCAGGAAGTGCAATCTCAGTTACAACACAATGATCGGCGGAAGTGCTTTTCGGGCCCTATTCGTTGATTGCAAAGCCATTGGGATCAAATTCTCGGTCGAAGCCTACCGCCCGGCCAAGAGGCGCATCGGAACCGCAACATTCTCTCATTGCGCCATGATGTTCGGGGCATTCGGTCCCGGCGATTACCGGGACTGCGTGTTCGAGCACTGCGATCTGCGCGATTGCGATTTCTCGGAGAGCAACTGCGCGAATGCTAGCTTCTTTTCCTCCAATCTCAACAATGCGCGGTTTCTCCACTCCAACCTGGATGGGGCTAATATCGCCAGAGCGCAGATCGAAGGTTTCCAACTGACCGATCTTTCCTCCTACACCGATATCATGCTCAGCAGGGACCAGCACGAGCAGGTGCTGAAATCCCTTTTCATTCAGACGTTTGACTGAGAGCGGTGCTTGTAAGTGTTGATACACCTGGATGAAACGCCAATTCGTAGGCTTGGATGCAGGCACAGCATTTGCGGTAGCGGCAACAGAAGTCTGCAGCGGGCAATTGGCGGTGTTTCGCTGACTGTCCAGAGTTCGAACGCATATGTTGGACGTATCCGGTGGCGCATGTATGGGCAATGGACGATGTCCGCTGTTGTAAATTGATCAGCTTAGCGTCCGCTTGCATTGCACTGTCGCGCAGAAGCAGAAGGACCGAAATCCACCCCGTCTCCGATGCGCGAGCCACCCGCCCCCGAAATCCTGTGCTACCGCCTCGGACACATGCGGCTGAAATCGCTGGGAAAGGTCAGTGCTTCTGACCCAAAAGGCTAATTAGCGCGGCGATCGACAAAATTAAAGAAAGTGGCGATCCCGACAGGATTCGAACCTGTGACATTCAGCTTAGAAGGCTGACGCTCTATCCAACTGAGCTACGGGACCTCGCCTTTCGAAAAAGATCGAAGATATTTCAATGAACGCAGGGCTTTGCCAGAAAAGCCCTGCCGAATTATCCCAACATCAGGCCCGAAGCAAGTGTCAGGCTAAACAGTCAATCAATGCGTCTCAATGAGTCCAGGGCATTGTCCGGTCGAAGCGGAAATTATCCGAATAGGAAACCTTGCGACGCTTCGGCTCGTTCGGCTCGATAATGCGATAGGCGATGCTGTTGCGCTTTGCATAATCTACCGCTTCTTCCTGTGTCGCGAAGAACAGACGAATCTGGCTCTTCATATCGCCGGAAGATGTATAGCCCATCAAAGGGTCGATCATACGCGGGCTTTCCGGCTCATATTCCAGAAGCCACTGGTCTGTTTTAGCCTGACCGGACTGCATTGCAGTCTTAGCTGGACGGTAAATACGTGCAACCATTTGAAGAACCCTGAACTACTCTCTTGCCCGCTGGGGAGCTGAAAATCCACCAAGCCAATAGTTTACACGTGAATGCATGTCAACGCGATAAAGACGCACGCCACAGCCTGTGCCGGGGCGTTCATATATCGACCAATTCAAATCTTGAGGAAAATGGTCGGAGCGAGAGGATTCGAACCTCCGACCCCCTGATCCCAAATCAGGTGCGCTACCAGGCTGCGCTACGCTCCGTCGCTTTCAAGCGGTGCGGCTTCACTAGATAATCAAACGAGATAAAGCAAGAGGCAAATTCGCCAGATCGTGTTTTTTCTCTTCAATACAAACAGGATGACGCATTTTAGTGGCCGCCAGGTTTCCCGGAACCAAATCATACAGGTGCGCGTTCTCTCCTCAATATCAACCAGCTGGAGACTGAATGTGAATAGAAACGGGCTTTATCTGATTATTGGCGCGCTGATTGTCGTGGCTGCGGGTCTTGCGGTTTATGTCTATCGTGAAGAAACCAAACCCGCCGGGATCGAGATGAAAATCGGAGAAGACGGTGTTTCCATTCAGGAAAATTGAAACGCAATACAGGTTATAAACATATAAATCGATTAAGATTTCAAGCGCTTACGCTTTGTGATGCAACGTTTCGATCATCGCTATGTTATTTGGGTCACCAGATAAAACGGAGGACCGAAATGGGTATCCAGACTGTTTCCGACGAGCTTTATCGTCGTCATGAACGCGAATGGGCAGAGCTGCGCAACGCAGTTGAGGCAAGCGAAGCCAACCAACGGCAGCAGGAGAAGGCATCGGGCCAGACCTCTTGCGATGACAAGACGTCTGGACACCAGTAAGTCTTTACCAATCGACCTCGAAACGCCGCGAAAGCGGCGTTTTTTGTTTACGCTTCATCGGTCTGACCCTGTGCAGCGGACCGTTCCGGTAACCAAATGCGAAGGAACAATTGGTAGCGTCTCCCCATCGCGATTCGAACAGGAGACTGACGATGGCTGCACGCAAACGCACCACCCGCTCGCCCAAGCGCTCCACAAAGCGCTCGGCCAAGTCATCGGGCTCGTCCACTCCCCTGCTCGCTCTTGTCGCAATCCTCGGCCTCGGCGCTTTCAGCCTGTGGGCAACCACCCAGCACAAGAGCCCGCAAGCCGCGATAACAGCCCTGTTCCAGCGCCCCGCGTCCAAGCCGAACACGCAGCCAGCTGCGCGAACCGAACCAAAAGCAACCGTCACCAGCAAAGCGCCTGAAAACAAGGCACAGCCGAAGGATTACGGCGCAGCCGTCGGCCCTGTGCCGCGTCCATCGGCGCCCGTTGTGGCACCCGCACCGCAAAAGCCGGTGCAGCAGGCGGCAATCCAGCCCGCCACCCCGCCGCGCCCCACAAATCAGGTCGCCGCCTCCGCAGCCAGCGCCACACCGCACGCAATGCCTCCGCGTGGCGTCAACACTCCCGCAAGCTCCCCGTCGGTGATTTATGCCAAGGCGCGACTCACCATCCATAAGAATGCCTGGGACAAATCACCGTCCATCGGCGTCGTGGAAAAAGGCCGCGAAATGCGTTCCTATGGGAAGACCGGACGCTGGCATCGCGTGATCGTCCCGAAGACAAACATGATCGGCTGGGTGCATGAAGATCAGCTCGTCGGTGGACGCAACAAGCCGGATAGTGCCAGCCTGATAACCGGCTCTATTGCCAAGAAGCCGCAGGCTACGACGACGAAGGCACCGAAGCACGCTTCAGCTCCTGTGCATTCACGCATGGTGCCGCCCAAGGCTGTGGGCCAGAAAAACTAGAGCGGTTCCGGTTAAAACGGAGTCGCTGGAACCGCTCTATCTCTTTGTTTTTACGCATGTCTTTATCCCAAAACCGGTTCCCACTTTTGGGAGACATGCTCTAATCCCGCCCCAGCGCCATTGCTTCGAGCTGCCGGTCGCCCGGCAGATAATCGAATCCTGCATCGATAAGCGATGAACTGTCTGCGACCAGATCGCCATAAAGCTGGTCGTAAAAGCCACTTTTACCCGCCACTGAAAGCAAGATTCGCATGAAGATCGGCGGAACAGGGACAAGGCGTGAAGGCTTTCCCAAGGCTGCACGCAGCTTCGTCACGAGTTCTTTTGTGGAGCGCGGTTGCGGTTCGGCAAGGTGAAACACCCGCCCGGCAACCTTTTGCGCAGGTGCTACGCTCAAAAATGTCAGCGCACGCGCAACGTTCTCAAGCGATACGAAGCTGCGCCTGTTGTTTGCCAGACCGAAAGGCAGCGGCAATCCGCTATTGCAGAGCTTTATCAAAGCTTTGAGGTTCGCCCGCGCCCCGGGACCGTAAACGAGAACCGGGCGCGCGATGACGATCTCGATCCCGTTGATTTCGCGCAGATCGGCTTCCGCCCTTGCCTTGGCGCGCCCGTAGTCGTCACGCGGTTTCAGCGGCATGTCCGGCGTCAGCGGCGACGGGTTTCCCACAATCGTATAGATCGTGGATACAAACACGAAGCGCTTTACGCCGGCAGCCTTTGCCCTGGCGGCAAGGTCCACCGCCAGCCGATGATTGACCGCATCGAATGTAGCGGCATCCGGTCGTTCCGTTCCGGTGCGGTGAGCAAGTGCTGCACAATGGACAACGGTTTCCACACTGGAAAAGTCGGGATCAGACAGTTTATTGCGAGATAGAGGCAGGACGTCATGCCCCTCCCCGGCCAGCATTTGCGTGAGAGCGCTTCCGACAAAGCCACCCGCCCCGGTAACGGCGATCTTCATCCTCAGCGATCCGGCTGTTCGCTGCCCGCCAGAACCTGTGCGGCAAGCGTGCGCGTGATGCGGCTTTTCTGCTCAAGTGCCGCCCGGTCGAGCTTGTCGACGATCTGGATTGCGGACAGAAGCGAGCGCTCGATCCGGCTGACCAGATAGGCGACGACATGCGGCTCGACGCTCACCTGCCGGTCCGCGAAGAGCTTGTGAATGACGCCGGAAAGCAGCAGATCGTCCGGTTCTGAAATTTCCACGACGGTTGCGGCCTTGAGGCGTGAGGCAAGATCGGGAAGCTTTACGTTCCAGTTGGCGGGCCACAGGCGGGACGTCATGAGCAGGGACGGCCCCAGCCCCTGCGCCGCATTCTGCCGAACACTGTTGATAAGATGGAAAAGCCCGGTTTCATCAAAAGGTGCAGCACCGATATCATCGATCAGCACCGGATATTCGGCAGCGCCGTTCACGACTTCCTCGGTAATATTCGTGGGGTCTACCAGAAGCGCGCCCGTCCCTGCGCGCCAGATTTCTGCCAGATGCGTCTTGCCCGATCCTGTCGGCCCAGCAAGGATCGTAACAGGCGACAGCCAGTTCGGCCAGCGATCGATAAGATCGACGGCGGCACGGTTGGAGTCCGTGACGATCATGTCTTCCCGATGATAACCGGGCTGATGCTCGAGATTCAACGGAATCTGGCGCGGTGCCTCACGCATCGCGGCCTCCTGCAAATCCCGTTCCAAATCCTGCCCGGTTACGACCCAGTCTCATTTCTCTTTGTCCGCATTCTCGCCCGCCTCAATCAGCGGCCCGGCATCGGGGTTCGGCTGATGGTAGGCAGGATCATACATCGGTGAGTGGAGATAGCTATTCAATGCGAACCGCACAAGCACCCCGACGGCGGCTGCGGCGGGCACTGCAACCAGCATTCCGGTGAAGCCGAACAGCGAACCGAAGGCGAAAAGAGCGAACATAAGCCAGACCGGATGCAGACCCACGGACGAACCGACGAGCTTCGGCTGGAGGATGTTGCCTTCCACGAACTGGCCAAGGAAAAACACACCTGCAACGGCACAGATCATGATCCAGTCAGGCCAGAACTGGACCAGCGCCACACCGATGGCGAGCGCCAGACCGACAAAGGAACCGATATAGGGAATAAAGCTGATGAGACCGGCGAAAAAGCCGATCAACAGGCCGAAATTGAGCCCGGTCAAAGTGAGGCCGATGGCGTAATAGGTTCCCAGAATGAGGCAGAGCGTTCCCTGCCCGCGAATGAAACCGGCAACGGCGGCATTCATCTCAGCGGCGATGCGGCGGACAGTGTGAAGCTGGCGGCGCGGCACCCATGAATCGATGCTCGAGACCATGCGGTCCCAGTCCAGAAGCATGTAGAACGCAACCACCGGAGTGACGACGAAAAGCCCCGCAATATCGATCAGCGATTTCCCCGAATTCCACAGGGACTGGAGCAAGGTCGACAGGAAACCGGCGCCCTGCTGGAGCAGCGAACTCAGATTTTGCTGAATGACGGAACTGTCAATGCCGATATATTTCTTCAACCATTGCGAATCCTCATTCGCCAGCAGCGACTGCAATTGGGTAATGTATTCGGGAATTTTGGAAATGAAATCCGCGAGCTGCGTTGCCAGAATCGGCACGACGATCATCAGACCGAGGATCAGCGCCATCAGGAAGATGAGCAGAATGACGATCGTGGCAGCAAGCCGTGAGAGGCCGAGACGTTCCAGCCTGTCGGCGACAGGGTCGAGGAAATAGGCCAGCGCCATGCCAGCAACAAACGGCAGCAGGACCGAACTGAAGACGATCAGGAACAGGACAAAGACCGCGACGGTCCCCGTCCAGAACATCGCCTGACGGCGGACCGAGGAACCGGTCAGCCCACCGACTTCCACATTGACGTGAATGTCGCCATCGCGAACCTTCGCGTCCGATTGACGGATCGTTCGGCTGGCGGTGGTGCGCGCGGGTGTCGGTTTCTTGGCCATGGGCGTCCGTTTTAAAGAAAAACTATTGGATAAGCCTGTCCTGATAGCAGAACGGCGTTACGGATATCTTATTGCAGTCGGGAACAAGTTAGAACGGTTGCCAAGGATTGCAATGTCTGTGCGAGAAGCCTGACGAAACACAACCTTCTATCGCAAGAAGAATGATCCATCATGTTTCCAGGTGGAATCCTGCGCTATTTTACGCTTTTCGGGCCTTCTGGCCTTGCGGGCAGCGCCGTCTCGTGTCATTGCGCGCACATTCTCTGTTTATCGCATTTTCTCAAGCAAAACCGTTACACGCTTTTGCCGAAAATGCATTAGACAGCTGCGTGGATAAGCGCCCAGTTTCAGGAGCAGGCCATGACCATGGAAAACAAGCCCGCCAATAAGCCCGCCGACAAGTCTGCTGCCCATAATGGCCTGACCTATGCGCAGGCTGGTGTCGACATCGATGCCGGTAACCTGATGGTCGAGAAGATCAAGCCGCTCGTGCGCTCCACGCGCCGCCCCGGAGCTGACGGGGAAATCGGCGGCTTTGGCGGCCTGTTCGACCTCAAGGCTGCCGGCTTCAAGGACCCGGTGCTCGTTGCCGCCAATGACGGTGTCGGCACCAAGTTGAAGATCGCCATCGATGCCGACAAGCACGATACGGTGGGCATCGATCTGGTTGCCATGTGCGTCAATGATCTCGTCGTTCAGGGTGCTGAACCGCTTTTCTTCCTCGACTATTTTGCGACCGGCAAGCTTTCGCCGGATCAGGGTGTCGATATCGTTGCGGGCATTGCCGAAGGATGCAGGCAGGCCGGTTGCGCGCTGATCGGCGGTGAAACCGCTGAAATGCCCGGCATGTATCGCGACGGTGATTACGATCTTGCCGGTTTCGCGGTTGGTGCTGCCGAACGCGACCGTCTGCTGCCGCGTGGCGACGTTGCCGAAGGTGATGTCATACTCGGCCTTGCCTCCTCCGGCGTCCATTCCAACGGATTTTCTCTGGTGCGCCGCATCGTCGAACTCTCCGGCCTCAGCTGGAAGTCCGATGCACCGTTCCAGCCGGGCGCGACGCTCGGTGAAGCGCTGCTCACCCCGACACGTATTTATGTGAAGCCTCTTCTTGCCGCGATCCGCGCTTCGGACGGTATCAAGGCGCTGGCGCACATTACCGGTGGCGGTTTTCCCGACAATATTCCGCGCGTCCTGCCGGAAGGTCTTGCCGCCGAAATCGACCTCGCGTCGATTGCCGTTCCGCCGGTCTTTTCCTGGCTTGCCAAGACGGGCGGCGTCGAGCCAACCGAAATGCTGCGCACCTTCAATTGCGGCATCGGCATGATTGCCGTCGTGAAGCCTGAAAAAGTGGAGGAAGTTCTGGCTGCCCTTGCCGCTGAAGGCGAAAAGGTTGTCACGCTCGGCCGGATGGTGAAGCGCGAAAAAGACGGCGTCGTCTACAAGGGCGCGCTTTCGCTATGAGCCGCAAGCGGGTCGTCATCTTCATCTCCGGCGGCGGCTCCAATATGGAGGCGCTGATCCGCGCCGCTGAAGTCGCCGATTTTCCGGCGGAAGTGGTGGCGGTCTTTTCCGACAAGGCGGAAGCTGGCGGCCTTGCCAAGGCGAAGGCTGCCGGTATTGCGACACAGGTTTTCAAGCGCAAGGACTTTGCCTCGAAGGATGAGCATGAAGATGCCATTCTGGAGGCGCTCGCCGCCTTGAAGCCGGATATCATCTGCCTTGCCGGTTACATGCGCCTTCTGTCGGGCCGCTTCATTCTTCCCTATGAAGGCCGCATTCTCAACATTCACCCTTCCCTGCTGCCGCTTTTCCCCGGACTGCATACCCATCAGCGGGCACTGGATGCAGGCATGAAAGTCGCAGGCTGCACCGTTCATCTTGTAACGGAAGGGATGGATGAAGGCCCCATTCTGGCACAGGCGGCAGTGCCCGTACTCGCTGGCGATGATGCGGAAGCGCTTGCGGCCCGCGTTCTGAAAGCCGAGCATCGGCTCTATGCCTTGGCGCTCGCCAGATTTGCCCGCGAACAAAGCGGTCCCGCGGATGTCACCGATGTAATGGTTCTGAGCGCCTGACAGCGCGCGACAAATTCATCACACCCCAAGTTTTTTGTTAATAAAACTTTAATTTCCCGCAAAAAGCTCTAATTGCCCATCGTAACGGAACTTGCTTCGGCAAATCTCGTTAAGAGACGTATTAGCGTCTCTTTCAATATGTTTTTAGAAGAGGACAAGGACATGTCTCTCCGTTTTTCGACTTCCTTCCTTTCGGCAATGGCCGTGGTTTCCGGCATTGCGGTCACGGCTCCAGCCGTCGCCGCTGACTTCGTAGCTCCTCCCGCTTCAGGTCGCACCCAGCCGCGTTCGGAAGTCGGTATGCTGTCCTGCGATATTTCTCCTGCCATCGGCGTCATCATCGGTAGCCAGCAGGATGTGGATTGCGTATTCAGACCCGCCCGTGGACGTGGTCCGCTTGAACATTATACCGGGACGATTACCAAACTCGGAGTCGATGTCGGCTTCATCAATGGCGGTCGTGTTGCCTGGGCCGTGTGGGCTCCGTCCGTTCGCCCCGAGGGCGCTCTTCAAGGCGGCTATGTCGGCGCATCCGCCAATGCAGCCATCGGCGTCGGCTTCGGCACCAACATCCTGACCGGCGGTTCGTGGAAGACGATTTCGTTGCAGCCGATTTCCCTTCAGGGCCAGCGCGGCCTGAATGCAGCTGTCGGCGTTTCCAAGCTGAAACTGCGTTACGCTGGCTAACGAGCCCAAAATCAACAACGCCCGGCGCATATATAGTTTATATATGCGCCGGGCGTTGTTGGATAAATATTTATGCGCTCAATTTGCGAATCCAGATCTTGGTGTCATGCACGGCCAGTCCGCCATAAGGAGCGGCAGGTTCGGCGCCGATCAGGATGTTGATCCCCTCGCCGCGCTCGAATGCGGAATTCGGGAAAATGCCCTCCGACACGACGACCCCGCGTTTTTGACCGGCGCGCAGAACCGCATGAAGCACCAGTTCGCCACGATGATTGCCGATCTCGATCCGCTCGCCATCCTCGATGCCAAGCTCTGCCGCATCGTCGGGATGGATAAGCAATTCGGGCCGGATTTCCTTGGCAAGCGATGTCGGCGTTTCGGCAAAGGTGGAGTTCAGGAAGTTATGCGCCGGTGAGGTGGTCATGCGGAAGGGATGCTCGGCATCCGCCGTTTCGATCACGTCCCAATAATCCGGAAACTCGGGGATCGACTGGAAAGCACCTTGAAGGCCCATGACTTCCGGCGGCTTGTTCGGCGACGGGCTCCCCGTCCAGTCGGGACGGAAGCGGAATTTGCCGTCCGGCCATTTGAAGCCATTGATATAATGCGCCTCTTCAAACGGCGGCTGCAGATCGACAAACCGCCTTTCCTTCAATTCATCGAATTGCGGCAGATCGCTGTTGGCGTTCATATTGTCGATCAGCGTGCGCTCGTCCAGATCAAAGCCCGGCAGATGGCCGACACCGAGACGTTTGGCCAGTTCGTTGATGACGAAGATATTGGGACGCGCATCGGCCAAAGGCTCGATCAACTTCGGTCCTAGAACCACATGCTGCTGTCCACCGGCGCGATAGATATCGTCATGCTCAAGAAATGTCGTCGCGGGCAGGACGACATCGGCCATCCTGGCTGTATCGGTCATGAACTGTTCGTGCACGGCGACGAACAGATCCTCGCGCGCGAAACCTTTGCGCACCAGCCGCTGTTCCGGCGTGACATTCGCCGGATTGGTGTTCTGGATCAGCATGGCCATGACGGGCGGCCCGCCATAAAGCGCTTGCCGGTCGCCAGTCAGGATGCGTCCGATCTTCGACTGATCGAGAAAGCGCAGACCGACATCCTGCATGACGCGGCCTTCGATCTCGCGCTTGTCCATCTTGAAGATGCCGGAATTGGAATGGAACGCCCCGCCGCCTTCATAGAGGAAAGCGCCGGTGACACAGGCAATCGAAGCGGCTGCGTGCATGTTGACCGCGCCGTTGCGCTGACGGGTGAAACCGTAGCCGAGGCGGAAATAGGTCCGCCTGGTCTTGCCGACGAGATGGGCGAATGCCTCGATCTCTTCGACCGACAGGCCGGTGATTGCAGCGGCCCATTGCGGCGTGCGGGTCTGAAGATGCGCTTCAAGCCCCTTCGGATCGTCGGTATAGCGCTCCAGATAATCCCAGTCGGCCAAACCGTCACGGAACAGCACATGCATGACGGCACAGGCAAAGGCGCCATCGGTGCCCGGTTTCAGCACGATGCCCATATCCGCCTGGCGGACGGTCGCATTGGCATAAACATCGATCACGACGATCTTCGCGCCGCGTTCCTTGCGCGCGCGGACGGCATGGGTCATGACATTGACCTGCGTTGCGGCGGCGTTGGTGCCCCAGATCACCACGACATCGGCTTTCGCCATTTCGCGCGGATCGGGACCGGTCAGGCTTCCCGTTCCGGCAAAATAGCCGGTCCAGGCCATATTGGTGCAGAAACTGTCGAACTGGTTGGAATAGCGCTTGGCAAAGCGCAGGCGATTGATCGAATCGCGCTGCACCAGTCCCATCGTGCCCGCATAGTAATACGGCCAGACGCTCTCGCTGCCATAGTCCTGCTCGGCTTTCAGAAAGCGTTCGGCAATGAGGTCGAGGGCCGCTTCCCATGAAGCCTGCTTCCATTGCCCCTCGCCTTTCGCACCGGCGCGCACCAGCGGATGCTTCAGGCGGTCGGGATGATACACACGCTCGGCATAGCGCGCAACCTTGGCGCAGATGACGCCAGCCGTATAGCTGTTGTCCTTCGCGCCGCGCACGCGCCCGATGGTGCGCTCGTCGAGAATTTCGACATCGAGCGCGCAAGTTGACGGACAGTCGTGCGGGCAGGCCGAATGGCCGATCCTGATATTTGAAATAGGAGCGTGCTGGTTCATATCGCCGTTTTACTCCAAGCCACTTCTCACAGAAACGAATTTCTACCGGAAGATTATCGCTGTGACGAAATAAATTTTTACGCCAGACGGAGCGAAATCGCGCCCAAGACGATCAGTCCTGCAGCGAGGAAACGCGGCAGACCCACTTTTTCTTTCAAGACCAATGCGGAAATGAGAACACCAAACAGGATCGCTGTTTCCCGCAATGCTGCAACCACGGCAATCGGCGCCATGGTCATGGCCCACAGCGCCAGACCGTAGGACCCAAGCGTCCCAACCCCGCCGATCAATGCCGGGCGCCAGCGATTGCGCAGATAATGGAGGAACCGGTCAGGTTCGCGATAGAACGCCCAACCGGCGAGCGGTATTGCGTTCATGAGAAAAAGCCATAGCGTGTAGGACAATGGCTCGCCGGAAACACGGACGCCAAGACCATCAATGATCGTATAACTTGCGATGAAACCTGCATTTGCAAGTGCAAGCAAGGCGGTACGGCTTGAAGCGCCGTGATTTCTGCGTCGCGCATCAACTGCCATAGCAAGAACGCCGGAGCAGATCAGCACGATCCCGAGCCAGCTTTGCCAGCCCATGATTTCTCCCACCAGCGGCGCGCTTACCAGCGCCACGATCAAAGGCGGTGTACCGCGCATGATCGGATAGGCTTCACTCATATCGCCGGACTTATAGGCGGCGGCCACGAGCGACATATAGAAGGTCTGCGTGACCGTCGACAACAGCATGTAAACCCAGCTTTGCGGGTTGGGCAGCGGCAGAAAGGGTACGATGAAAAGAGCAATCAGCCCGGCGGCGCCCGTGACGCTGGCCGCACCGAAGAACTTGTCTCCACTCCCCTTTACAATTGCGTTCCAGCTCGCGTGCAGGAACGCGCCGAAGAGGACGATCAGTAGGACGCCACCAGACATTTCGGGACTCGACTCAAAGGTAGGAGCGGATATTAAAGGTTGTATGTCACATTTGTGACAGCAGGGATACCGGGGTATTTTTGCCTTTCGCTATCGCCCCTCTTGCCGAAAACAGACCGGCATGAAACAAGCGCAGCCATGAATTATCGTCACGCCTATCACGCCGGAAATTTTGCGGATGTCGTCAAGCACGTCATCCTGACGCGCCTTGTCGAATATCTGAAACGCAAGGAGCAGGCCTTTCGCGTCATCGACACCCATGCAGGCATTGGCCTCTATGACCTGAAAGGTATCGAGGCAGGCAAGACCGGCGAATGGACCGGCGGCATCGACCGCATCATGGACGCGGTGAAGAAAGACCAGATCGAGCAGCCCGTATTGGATTTGCTGGAGCCTTATCTCGCTGCCGTTCGCGCCGTCAATGACGAAGACAGGCTTCGCCATTATCCGGGATCGCCCCTGCTTATCCGGCATTTGCTGCGCAAGCAGGACCGTCTGTCTGCGTTGGAACTGCACCCGCAGGACTCCACCAAACTGGCGAAACTATTCGACGGTGATTATCAGGTTCGGGTGACCGAGCTGGACGGCTGGCTGGCGCTTGGCGCTCATCTTCCGCCGAAGGAAAAACGCGGCATGGTGCTTGTCGACCCGCCTTTTGAAAAGGAAGGCGAATTTGATCGCCTTGTCGACGGCCTGGCCAAGGCACACAAACGCTTCGGCGGCGGTATTTATGCGCTGTGGTATCCGGTGAAGGACCGCAAGGAAACGGAGCGATTCACCCGGCAGCTGCGAGAAACCGGCATTCCGAAGATCATGCAGATCGAGCTTGCGATTCGTGCGCCGTCCACCGAGCCGCGCCTCGACGGCACCGGCATGATTGTGGTCAATCCGCCCTATACACTTGAAAGTGAGATGCAAACCCTGCTTCCCTGCCTTACCAAGCTTCTGGCAGAGGAAAAAGGGAGCAATTTCAGCATCAAGTGGGTACGCAGCGAGACGGATCGGACTTGACCCGCGTGAATTGCTGACAGAAACTGCGCCTCAACGCTTCGACTATCATAGATTTGAGCGGGTGCCAGCCCGCAATTTGGGACAGGACAGAGATATGCAACGAACCCTGGAACGTATCGGACAGTATTCACGCGCAGCCCTGTTTGCAGCGTCTGTCCTCCCCCTGACGCTTGTCTCCGTACCGGCCAGTGCCGCCGACTATCTTGTTCCGGCTCCTGCGGGTGTTGCCGACGCAGGCGCGTGCAGCCAGCAGAGCGTTTTGCGTTCGGTGGTTTCCGATTTCGGCTATCAGGTACGTCATGTCCCGAACCTGCCGCAGGTCGGCATTTCGGCCATGAGCGATGTTCAGCTGACGCGCTATGAGCCGAAGACCAATCCGGCCCAGATCGAGCGCACCTATTGCAAGGCAACCGCCGTTCTGACCGACGGCCAGTATCGTTCAGTCTGGTATATGGTCGAAGAAGGTCAGGGCTTTGCCTCGATGGGCCGCAATGTCGAATTCTGCGTCGACGGTTTCGACCGCTGGTATGTGTATGACGCGAGCTGCCGCGTTCTTCGCTAGTGTCTGCTCCAAAAGTCGCCATGCCGGTCTGCAAATGGCAATTTGTCTGCGTTCCGGTGCTCACGTACCTTTAAGTACGCTCCGCTCCGGTACTCGAAAATCACCATTTTCGCCTCGGCCTGTCGCTTTTTGATTCAGACACTGAAGCCTTGAGCAACGATTGAGTGGAGGGCATATGCTGCGGAAGTTTGGTGCGGCTGCGGTTACGTTGCTCGCAGCGGCGGTTGTGAGTGTTCTGGCAGTTGCGCCAGGACAGGCTAAGGATATTCCGGGCGAGTTCGACTTTTACGTTCTCGCCCTCTCCTGGTCGCCCAGCTATTGCGCATCGGAAGGCCCGCGCGCCAACAAGCAGCAATGTGCAACCAACCGTCCCTTCGGTTTCGTGGTGCATGGTCTGTGGCCGCAAAACGAATGGGGCTATCCAGCCAACTGTCAGTTCGATAATGTCCGTAGCCGGGGCAATTATGTGCCTCGCCCGATTATCTCCCGCCTGTCGGACATCATGCCCTCTGCCGGTCTTGTCGCTTATCAGTGGCGCAAGCATGGCAGTTGCTCAGGCCTGTCGCAGGACGACTATTTTTCGACGCTGCGCAACGCCTTCGATCAGGTTCGCATTCCGCCCAGCCTGCGCAATCTTGCGAGTGGGCGGCGCGTGGATCCTCTTCTCGTCGAGAAAGCTTTCATCGCGGCCAATCCCGGCATGAAGCCGGATGGAATTTCGATCAGCTGCAAGCGGAACTATCTTCAGGAGGTTCGCATCTGCATGACGAAGGATCTGCAATATCGCGCCTGCGGTCAGGTCGATGCCAATGCCTGCCGAAGCCGCTCCGTCATGATGCCCGCCACGCAATGATTTATCAGGCCCTAATCAGGAATTTACGATGACACAGATTCTCTATTCGCCCGCTTCGCCCTACAGCGCGAAAGTCCGCATGGCTGCTCACTATGCCGGCGTTCCGTTTGAAAGCGTCGTCGTCAACACATCGGCGGAACCGGAGAACCTGATCCATGCCAATCCGCTCGGAAAAATTCCGACGCTTGTGACCGATGACGGCAAATCGGTTTTCGACAGCCGTGCCATCACGCAGTATCTGAACCGGGTTTCGGGCAACAAGATTTTCCCGCGCAATGCCGAAAAGCGCACCGATGCAGAGCGCTATGAAGCCATCGCCGACGGTCTTTGCGACGTGCTTCTGGTGCATGTCTATGAACGGCGCATGCGCCCGGAAGAAAAAATCCACCAGCCCTGGCTCGACCTGCAATGGCGCAAGGCCGAACGCGCGCTCGATCTTCTGAACGAAGCGCCGCCACGTCTGGCTGGCAAGCTGCATGGCGGTCATATCGCCGTTGCTGCCGCGCTTGGCTATCTGGCGCTGCGCTTTGAAGGCAAGTGGGAGCGTAACCGTCCCAAGCTCAAGCGCTGGATGAAGCGTTTTCAGGAACTGCACCCGGAACTGACGGAACTGCTGCCGCGCGGCTGATCGGTCTGGAAAGAATGAAACCCCGGATTTTCCGGGGTTTCTTTTTGAGGATTATTGTTTCTTGTCGAGCGCTTGCAATATCCGATAGGCGGCTTTTATGCGCTCATCGATCGGATAATTCCGGTTGGCAAGCAGAACGATTCCTGTCTTCTTCGCAGGCACAAAGGCAGCATAAGCGCCAAACCCGTTGGATGAGCCCGTCTTGTTGAAGAATGTATCCGCCGAGGGTTGCAGGGGCTGATCGAATTTCTCGATTTTATGCGATTTCAGCGCCATGTCGGACGAATTACCCGCAAGAAGCGTTTCGAGCGACGTCGGATAGCTGTAGAACTCCCAGCCAAGCCCCTGATTGGTCGCGCCGACGCGGTAATGGCCCTCATGGGTTGTCGCCACGGCCTTCCGGAAATCGGGGTCCAGCGGTGAACTGTCCATATGCAGCTCGACAAAGCGGATGAGGTCAAGCGCCGTGGTCTTGATGCCATAGGCCTGTGCGTCCAGCGCGCCGCGCGATACGCGGACCGGCTTGTCGGCTTTGGAATAGCCGTAAGCGTAGTTCTTCATCCGGCTTTCCGGCACATTGACGAAAGTGTTCTTCAGACCAAATGCAGGCAGAAGCTTTTGCTCCATCAGGACATCGAACGGTTTGTCCATGCTTCGCGCTGCCAGATAGCCGAACAGGCCAATGCTGGGGTTGGAATATCGGCGCTGCGTGCCTGCCGGATAGTCCGGCTTCCAGTTCTTGAAATAGTCAATCATCGAACTGTCGTCGGTGACAGAATCGGGAAATTGCAGCGGCAACCCGCCCGCCGTGTAGGTCGCAAGGTCGAGCATGGTGATCTTGTCGAAGCTGCTGCCCGCCAGCGCGGGAGCCCATTTGGTCCCCTTGTCGGACAGGGAGAAAGCACTTGTCACGAGGCCATAGCCGCCAAGCGTCGCGGTGAAGGTCTTGCTCACCGAGCCGATCTCGAAAAGCGTTTCTTCATCGACTTTCTGGCCGCTTTCCTTCGAGGCCACACCATAGCCGAAGAAATGGCTCTTGCCGTCGATGGTGATGGCAACCGCCATGCCGGGGATATTCTGCTCGGCCATGAGCGGACGCACGGTTTCATCGACGATGCGGCGCAGGTCACTATGGTCTGCAGCAAACGCGCCGCTATTAGCGGCAGTGGCGAGGAAGCCGATCAAAAATGTCGTAGATTTTCTCATGACAGACAAATAAACCTCATGATTATGCGTTCGGCCACATCTTTATCAAGACATAGCCGTCAATGCGCGATCCGTTATTGAAGCCCGTTTTCTACGGGATATATGCCGCTCAGGCCCTGTCGATATACGACGCTTGCGCAATCGCGACAAACGACGTTATCTAGCATTTGGCATTAGAAAAATTAGGGTCAACATGGTCCGACCGCATCTCCCGCTCAATTCGCTGCGCGCCTTCGAGGCTTCGGCGCGCCACCTGAGCTTTACGAAGGCCGCGATTGAACTTTGCGTCACGCAGGCAGCCGTCAGCCATCAGGTGAAGAGCCTGGAAACCCGGCTGAACGTGACGCTGTTCGAGCGTCTGCCCCGCGGACTGATGCTGACGAGCGAAGGCGAAACGCTGCTTCCCACATTGAAGGATGCCTTCGACCGCATAGCCGGAACGCTTGAGCGTTTCGAGGCGGGGCATTATCGGGAAATATTGCGGGTTGGCGCTGTCGGCACGGTGGCCGTCGGCTGGCTTCTGCCGCGTCTGCGCGATTTTCAGAATCGCTATCCGTTCATCGATCTGCGGCTTTCGACCAACAACAACCGGGTGGATATCGCGGCGGAGGGTCTCGATTACGCCATCCGTTTCGGCAGCGGTGCCTGGCACGGCATCGATGCAACCCGATTGCTGGAAGCGCCCTTGTCGCCGCTATGTATTCCGGAGCTGGCGCGTGAATTGCGTACACCGGCCGATCTCGCGCGACATACTTTATTGCGCTCCTATCGTGCGGATGAATGGGCGCAATGGTTTCTGGCAGCAGGTGTAACGGGTGACATGCCCCTGCCCCGAAGCATCATGTTCGATTCGTCGCTTGCGATGATGGAGGCAGCCATGCAGGGAGCGGGGATAGCGCTTGCGCCGCCGCTCATGTTCGTCCGTCAATTACTGTCGGAAACCATCGTCCAGCCCTTCGAAACGACG
This sequence comes from Brucella oryzae, assembly GCF_041929965.1. Taxonomy (NCBI): domain Bacteria; kingdom Pseudomonadati; phylum Pseudomonadota; class Alphaproteobacteria; order Hyphomicrobiales; family Brucellaceae; genus Brucella; species Brucella oryzae. Next base: position 213,148 of record NZ_JBHEEO010000007.1, read on the forward strand.
GTGACGATGGGCAGTTACTGGCTGACCAGACTGCAGTCGCGGACGGAAACCGAGACGATGGCAGCTTTTCGCGACTGGCTGACGGATGCCGCGAACAACTGAGTAAAAAAACGCAACAAAAAACCGGGCAGTTGCCTGCCCGGTTTTCCGTGTTCAATTATCAGATAATTAGAACTTGTAGCCAACGCCGACGCGGATGTCGTGGGTGTCGAGCTTGTTACGGACCGACTCGGTACCAAGATCATAGGTCTTGTTGCCGAACTGGGTGTAACGATATTCAACACGGCCCAGGATGTTCTCCGTGAGCTTGGCTTCCAGACCGGCACCAGCAGTCCAACCAACGCGGAACTTGCTTTCGTCGTCAAAGCCATTGTCGAGCTTGACCTGCTTGCCAGCAACACCGGCGGTGATGTACGGCATGACCGGGTTCAGGTCGTAGCCGAGACGGCCACGCAGCGAGCCTTCAAAGCCTTCCTTGACTTCCAGGCCATTCTTGGACTTCTTGGCCCAGGAGTAACCGGCGTCGCCTTCAACACCGTATAGGAACTGATCCTGCTGGAAGTTCCAGCCAGCGTAAGCGCCAGCCTTCATGTCGTCCGGCTTGATGCTGCCGTCGGTATTGGTCTTGACCTTGTTCCAGCCGTAGCCGAGGTACAGACCGGTGTAGCCGCCAGCCCAGCTGTACTGCGGAGCCATTTCAACCGGAGCCGGAACAGGAGGCTGTTCCTGAATAGCGTCAGCAGCGAAAGCAGTCGCAGAGAACGGCAGCAGCGCAGCCGAGGCGATTACGAGAGACTTAAGAGTGCGCATAGCATTCTCCTTACACAAATTACCTTTAGCGCGGTCCCTTATCGGGCGGACGATGTTGGGAGCAAATCGTCCATGCCGCGCTGACAGGACCGACATATCGACGGTAATTGCGGCACGAAATGCCCCCTTCTGTGGAGAGAACCTGACGAGAACATGGCAAAAATGCGATGTTGCATTATCGCAACGCCGGATTCAGCTACCTATATAGTGGGAGAGAGTCGATTACGGGGACGATAGCCCCCGGCAGACAAAAACGAAGTCGCTGAAATCTCTACCAATTTGTCAGTTATGAATATTGCAGAGGCTGTTTTTAGCTGTAATCTTCCGGCCGAAATGGCATGAAAAAGATCGAAGAATCTCGATAAGAAAGTGTTTACCGTGTTGAACGATCACGAGCCCCGCCTGCTTGCCAAATGTCCGGTTCTGATAACCGGCGGCGCACGGCGTATCGGAAAGGCAATTGTCGAAGACCTTGCCGCTCATGGCTTCCCGGTCGCCATACATTGCAACCATTCCATCGATGAAGGCGCGGCTCTGGCAACAGCCATCACGGAACGAGGCGGAACAGCCTGCATCGTGCGTGCGGACCTTTCGTCCGAATCCGATGTTCGCCATCTTGTGAAAGATGCGTCGCGCCAGATCGGACCGATTCAGCTTCTCGTCAATAATGCGTCCCTCTTTGAAGATGACCGCATCGGCCAACTGGATATGGCGCTGTGGGACAAGCACTTTGCCATCCATCTCAAGGCGCCGGTCCTGCTGGCCGAAGAAATGGCGAAAGCCCTGCCCGACGGCAAAGAAGCACTGGTGGTGAATGTGATCGACCAGCGTGTCTGGAAGCTCAATCCGAACTTCTTTTCCTATACGCTTTCGAAGACTGCTCTCTGGAATGCCACCCGAACCATGGCGCAGGCACTGGCACCACAGATTCGGGTCAATGCAATCGCACCTGGCCCGACATTGCCGAGCGAACGGCAGAAGCCGGGCGATTTCGAACAGCAGGTCGAAAAACTTCTTTTGCAGCGTGCGCCGGAATTGTCGGAATTCGGGCGTACTGTTCGCTATTTCTGGGAAAACCGTTCCGTCACCGGCCAGATGATCGCGCTTGATGGCGGACAGCATCTGGCATGGGAAACCCCGGATATCGCAGGAATTACCGAATGACTGGAAACCGCAAGAACAATGAGGATACCGTCGCAAACCTGCCGTCGGATGACGAGCAGGATGTAGCCGGTATTATCATTGGCGACGCGGAAACCGAGGAGGAGGATGAGAGCGAGGACATAATTGAAGCCCCCGCATCGCCATCGGCTGCCGATTCCATCCAGTGGGATTCCTCGGATGGCCTGCCGGATATCGAGGGCCTGAGCGGTCAGGATATCATCAATGCTTTTGTGAAGCGTCTGCCGAACAATCCGGGCGTCTATCGCATGTTCAACAGCGATGGCGATGTGCTCTATGTCGGCAAGGCGCGCAATCTCAAGAAACGCGTTTCCAATTATGCGCGCGGCATAGCCCATTCGAATCGTATCGTGCGCATGATCCGTGAGACGGCGATGATGGAATTCGTCGTCACCCGGACGGAAACCGAAGCTCTGCTGCTCGAAGCCAATCTCATCAAGAGATTGCGCCCGCGCTTCAACGTGCTGATGCGCGACGACAAGTCATTTCCCTATATTCTTCTGACCGGCGATCACCGGGCACCTGGCATCTTCAAGCACCGCGGCGCACGGTCCCGCAAGGGCGAATATTTCGGCCCCTTCGCCTCTGCCGGAGCCGTGGGGCGCACGATCAATGCCCTCCAGCGCGCCTTCCTGTTGCGAACCTGTACCGATTCGGTCTTTGAAACGCGCACGCGTCCCTGCCTTCTCTATCAGATCAAGCGCTGTTCCGGCCCCTGTACGCATGAAATCAGCGACGCGGACTATGCCGAGCTTGTCAGCGAAGCCAAGGCGTTCCTGTCCGGAAAGAGCCAGTCGGTAAAGGACCATCTGGCAACGGCAATGCAGGCGGCATCGGCTGACCTCGACTTTGAACACGCAGCGGTTTACCGGGACCGTCTGGCCGCACTTTCCCATGTCCAGTCACATCAAGGCATCAATCCGCAGACCGTTGAAGAGGCAGACGTTTTCGCCATTCATCAGGAAGGCGGCATGACCTGCATCCAGGTCTTCTTCTTCCGCACCGGTCAGAACTGGGGCAATCGCGCCTATTTCCCGAAAGCCGACAGTTCGCTTGGCGCGGCAGAAGTTCTGGGAGCTTTCCTGTCCCAGTTCTACGACGACAAGCCATGTCCGCGTCTCGTTCTGTTGTCCGAGACTGTCGAGGAACAATCGCTTATCGCCGAAGCGCTCTCGACGCGCGCGGGACATAAGGTACAGGTCAACGTTCCCCAGCGCGGTGAGAAGAAAGACCTTGTGGATCACGCGCTCACCAATGCCCGCGAAGCGCTTGGACGGCGGCTTGCCGAAACATCGTCGCAGGCACGCCTGTTGCAGGGCATGGCAGAGACTTTCGGCCTGTCTCAGCCGCCGCGCCGGATCGAAGTCTACGACAACTCCCATATCATGGGCACGAATGCTGTCGGCGGGATGATCGTCGCCGGACCGGAAGGTTTTGTCAAAAACCAGTATCGCAAGTTCAACATCCGCTCGACTGATATTACACCGGGCGACGACTTCGGCATGATGCGCGAGGTAATCGAGCGGCGCTTCTCGCGGCTGGTCAAGGAACATGGCACGCCGGAAGAACCAGCCGATGCGGAAGCAACCGATACGTTTCCTGCCTGGCCCGACGTCATTCTGATCGACGGCGGGCAAGGTCAGGTCGGTGTGGTCAGGCAGATTCTGGGCGAGCTTGGCATCAGCCATCTCGTCAATGCAATCGGCATTGCCAAGGGCATCGATCGTGAAGCGGGACGCGAACGTTTCTTCGTGGAAGGCAAGCAGCCCTTCACGCTGCCGCCGCGCGATCCCGTGCTCTATTTCATCCAGCGTCTGCGCGATGAAGCACACAGGTTTGCCATCGGCACGCACCGCGCCCGGCGCAAGAAAGAGATGGTCAAAAATCCCCTCGATGAGATTGCGGGAATCGGTCCATCGAGAAAGCGTGCGCTTCTGCATCATTTCGGGACCGCAAAAGCGGTTTCCAGAGCCGCTGTCGCCGATTTGATGCAGATCGAAGGCATCTCGGAGGCGATGGCCAAGACGATTCACGACCATTTTCGTGACAGATGACGTAATTTTGTCCGGGATTCGTGCACAAGCGTCATTAGGTCCCGGCACAACATATTCGCAGGTGTTGATTTTATCGGTCATCCCTGATGATGTGCGCCAGAGCAATATCGAGCCAACAGTGTAAAACGGTTTGCGTTCGGAAATGCATAAAAACAGATGGTTAGAGCAGTTCGAATGATCCTGTTGAAAACAGGAACCGCTCTAACAACGACGCGGCGGAACAATGCAGAAGAAACATACCCTCTCCTTGCCCAATATTCTCACTTACGGACGGATCATTGCCGTTCCCCTTGTGGTATTGTGCTTCTTTGTCGAGGGGCGGCTGGAATCAAGCGATTTCGCCCGGTGGACGGCTCTCGGATTGTTTGCCGTCGCCAGCATCACAGACTTTTTCGACGGCTACCTTGCCCGCATCTGGAAGCAGACTTCGACCATCGGTCGCATGCTTGACCCGATTGCTGACAAGCTTCTCGTCTCTGCCATTCTGCTGCTTCTCGCAGCTGACGGTACCATTGCCGGCTGGACGCTTTGGGCCGCAATCATCATCCTGTGCCGTGAAATCCTGGTTTCGGGCCTGCGTGAATATCTCGCCGAGTTGAAGGTCAGCGTTCCCGTTTCCCGTCTGGCCAAGTGGAAGACGACCGCGCAAATGATTGCGCTGGCATTTCTGCTCGCGGGTCCTGCCGGTGACAAAATCATGCCTTATGTAACGGAAATTGGCATTGTCCTGCTTTGGGCCTCGGCGCTTCTGACGCTTTATACTGGCTGGGATTACTTCAAGGCAGGCCTCAAACACGTAATGGATTGATCCAGTGACGGTAAAACTCGTTTATTTCGCATGGGTGCGCGAGAAAATCGGCAAGGGTGAAGAGATCATCGAACTCCCCTCACCCAAAACAACCGTGGGCGATCTGATCAGCCACCTGAAATCGCGCGGCGATGAATATGAAGCCGCCTTCGAGCATGAGCATGTCATTCGTGCCGCGATCAATCAGGAACATGCCGAGCATATCGAACTTGTAAATGACGGCGATGAGGTTGCGCTCTTTCCGCCCATGACGGGAGGGTGAAATGAGCGGGCAGACTACGTGCCCACTTTTCGTCGGCATAAGAAGCGAGAACTTCGATACGGCAGCGGAACTGCGCAAGCTTGAGCATGGGCGCACGGATATCGGCGCAATCGTCACTTTTACCGGCCTTTGCCGCGATGAAAGCGGCACGCTTTCCGCTCTGGAACTGGAACATTATCCGGGCATGGCCGAAGCGGAAATCACCCGCATCGCGCGGCAGGCCATCGAACGCTGGCCGATAACGGCTCTCACGATCATTCACCGTTATGGGCTTATAAAACCGGGCGAAAACATCGTTCTGGTCGCAGCAGCGTCGTCGCATCGACATGCGGCGTTCGAGGCCGCCTCATTCCTGATGGATTACATGAAAACCGACGCTCCGTTCTGGAAGCGGGAGCACCTCGCGGACGGTTCGGTCGGCGGTTGGGTGTCGTCCAGGGAGGAAGATGAGAAAATTCGTGAACGCTGGCAGCAATCATAATTTTCCGATTACAGGTTATTCTGTTGATCGCTATTTCCCATTTTAATTGCGAATTAACTATTTAACCCCCTAAATTAATGAATAATTTGGTCGGTGTGTTCTTGCGCCGCCACAATTTTCACATGAAGATTTCGCTAATGTCAGCCTTATGAATCAGACGCTGACAAGCGACGATGACGGACAGATTGGAATCCCCATTAGCGCCATCTGTCTGGCAACAAACAACGCGTGCGGGAACGGAAGTTTCGGGCTTTAACGATGCGAAATGGACTGGCAAAAACCCTTTCAATTGCGGCGGCGCTTGTGGTCGGCATTGGCGCGCTTGGCGGCGCTGCCTTGTTCCTGACCACGTCGATGCCGACAAGCAGTCTGGCGGCCGAAAAAACGGTCAGCGGCAAGGTCACGTATCGCGAACGTATCGCGCTGCCGCCGGAAGCGAGCCTCACCGTTCAGCTATCCGACGTCTCGCTGGCTGACGCCCCCTCCAAAGTCATTGGAGAAACAAGGATCGAATCCGTTCAGGGTTCGCCGATCCCGTTCGCCATCAATTTTGATACGGATCAGATCCAACCCGGCCACACCTATGCCCTGCAGGCGCGGATTTCGGCAGGCGATACGCTGTGGTTCGTCAATGACGAACGCTATGCCATCGATCCGGAAAATCCCGGCGCACCGGCAGAAATCAAGGTCGTGATGGTCCGCAAGAGCGGTGACGAAGGCGTGGCCATCGGCATTGAGGGCAAGGACTGGCTCGCAGAAGATATTCAAGGCGGCGGCGTGATCGACAATGCGCAGACGACATTGACGGTTTCGACCGACGGCACCGTCAGCGGCTCGGGCGGCTGCAATCGCTATTTCAGCAAGGCAACCGTCACCGGGGAAAATATTTCCTTCGCCGATATCGGATCGACCTATGTCCAGTGCCCACCTGCTCTCATGAACCAGGAGCGCAAGTTCATGGACGTCCTGGGAAGAACACGGTCCTACAAGATCGATATGGGTAAGCTTGTTCTCTTCGATGACGACGGGAAAGAAATGGCAAGGCTCGCGCAAAGCCTTTGAAACGAAAAAAGCCCGGAATGATCCGGGCTTTTTCCTTGAATATTCAATGGGATCAGCCGACGATTTCGGTGCCCGAGAACCAGTATGCGATTTCTTCTGCAGCGGTTTCCGGAGCGTCCGAACCGTGTACGGAGTTTTCGCCGATCGAGAGGGCGAATTCCTTGCGGATGGTGCCTTCGTCAGCGTTAGCCGGGTTGGTCGCACCCATGACTTCGCGGTTCTTGGCGATGGCGTTTTCGCCTTCCAGAACCTGAACGATCGTCGGGCCGGAAGACATGAATTCGGTCAGTTCGCCGAAGAACGGACGATCCTTGTGAACAGCATAAAAGCCTTCAGCTTCACGCAGGCTCATCCAGACGCGCTTCGAAGCGACGACGCGCAGGCCAGCTGCTTCGAGCTTGGCGGTGATAGCGCCGGTCAGGTTGCGGCGGGTCGCATCGGGCTTGATCATGGAGAAGGTACGTTCGATTGCCATTATGACACCTTGTTTGCTGGGAAATTTTAGAAAAGTGAGGCTCTATACCGTCGATAGGCCGAATTGCCAAGAGGCCGCGCTATTTAGAACACATCGCGTACCGCCTGGCACCTTGAGACAACGGAAATTTGAAGGCATAGATAATGCCATTCTGATTCAGGCTATCGAGTAGCGGGGGCTTTCATGGAACAGTATTTTCAGATGTTCGCCTATTATAACCGGTGGGCGAATGAACTGGTCTATGCCGCGGCTGCCGAATTGAGCGACGAGGAATACAGGCTCGACCTCGGCCTGTTCTTCGGCTCCATTCATCGCACGCTCAACCATTTGCTGGTTGCCGACCGCATCTGGATGAAACGCTTCACTACGGAAGGCGACCATCCAAAGCAACTCGACACCATTATTTCCGACAATTTCATCATGCTGCGTGATCTGCGTCAGGCGGAAGACGCGCGCATTTGCCGCTATGCCGACAGCCTCGATGCTCAACAGCTTGGCGGTCGCTATACCTACACGCCTACGCGCGAAATGCGCACGATAAGCCAGCGGCTCGCCCCCTCGATTGCCCATATGTTCAACCATCAGACGCACCATCGCGGGCAGATCCACGCCGCCTTCACAAGGCTGGGGACCGAAGCGCCGTCGCTCGATCTCATGCATTTCCTGCGAACGGAAGGCGGACGCCGCTTCGCCTGACTATTGTTGAAGCTTGCGGAAACGCTTCAAGCCGTGCAAAAGCGCTTTCATCATGCTTATTCTTGACGACATCTCCGTACGAATTGCCGGACGCCTCTTGATCGACCACGCCAGCGTAACGCTGCCTGCGGGATCGAAGACGGGTTTTGTTGGCCGCAACGGCACCGGCAAATCAACTCTGTTTCGCGTGATTACGGGAGATCTTGCGCCGGAAACCGGCAGCATCTCGCTTCCGAAGAATACACGTATCGGTCAGGTGGCGCAGGAAGCACCCGGCACCGACGAAGCGCTGATCGAAATCGTCATGAAGGCGGACAAGGAGCGCACAGCACTTCTTGAAGAGGCCGACACGGCAACCGACCCGCATCGTATTGCTGAAATTCACACCCGCCTCGCCGATATCGACGCCCATTCGGCGGAAGCGCGCGCAGGCGCCATTCTCTCCGGTCTCGGTTTCAACGCCGAAGCACAACGCCAGCCGGCCTCCGCGTTTTCAGGTGGTTGGCGCATGCGCGTCGCACTCGCCGCCGTTCTCTTTGCCGAACCAGACCTGCTGCTCCTCGACGAACCGACCAACTATCTCGACCTTGAAGGCGTGCTGTGGCTGGTCGACTATGTGAAGCGCTATCCGCACACAGTCATCATCATCAGCCACGACCGCGATCTTTTGAACTCGGCGACCAGCTCGATCATGCATCTCGACCAGAAGAAGATCAGCTTCTGGCGAGGCAACTACGATCAGTTCGAGCGCCAGCGCCACGAAATGCTGGAATTGCAGCAAAAGGCCCATGCCAAGCAGGAAGCCCACCGCAAGCATATGGAAAGCTTTGTGGAGCGATTTCGCGCCAAGGCGACCAAGGCGCGGCAGGCACAGTCGCGCCTGAAGGCTTTGGAAAAGCTCAAGCCCATTGAGCTTTATGTTGAAAGCCATGTGCAGCCCTTCCGCTTTCCGGATGCGGAGAAGAAAGCCGCCTCCCCGATCATAGCTCTCGACAATGCGGATGTGGGCTACGTGCCGGGCAAGCCGGTGCTGCGCAATGTGACGCTGCGCATCGACAATGACGACCGCATCGCGCTTCTCGGCTCGAACGGCAACGGCAAGTCGACGCTGGCCAAGCTGATTGCCGGTCGCCTGACGCCCGAAAAGGGCACACTGACGGTTTCGCCCAACCTGAAGGTTGCCTTCTTCGCGCAGCATCAGCTGGATGACCTCATACCGGAAGACAATGCCATCGAGCATGTGCGCAAGCTGATGCCGACGGAACCGGAGGCGAAAGTGCGCGCCCGCGTTGCGCAGATGGGGCTTTCAACCGAGAAAATGCTGACACCGGCCAAAGACCTGTCCGGCGGCGAGAAAGCACGCCTTTTGATGGGGCTTGCAACCTTCCATGGTCCGAACCTGCTGATCCTCGACGAGCCGACCAACCATCTGGATATCGACAGCCGCGAAGAGCTTGTGCATGCGCTCAATGCTTTCAACGGCGCGGTTATCCTGATCGCCCACGACCGCCATCTGATCGAAGCCACGATGGAACGGCTCTGGCTGGTCCGCGAAGGCGGCGTGAAGGCATTTGAAGGCGATCTCGATGAATACCGTCAGATCGTTCTGGCCGACGCCAAGGGAGAACCGGCCGCCGACCGCGACGATAGCGCCAGGGTCAACAAGGCAGAACAGCGAAAGCTCGCCGCCCAGAAGCGCGAATCCATGGCCCCCTTGCAGAAAAAGATCAAGGAAACCGAAGCCTTGATTCAAAAACTGCAGAAACAGATTCAAGGCTTCACCGCGCAGCTTGAAGACCCTGCCCTTTACGAGAAGGAGCCGCAGAAGGCGATCCGGATCAACAAGGACATGAGCGATGCCCGCTCCGCCCTTGCAGATGCTGAAGACAAGTGGCTGGAGCTTTCCACCGAATATGAAGAAGCAATGGCCGAATGAGCGCTTATTTCTGCCGTCTGACATCAACTCTCATTATGGGTTGATGTCAGCCTATTAACGGCAATCGGATTTGACGGCAAAATCCCCTCTATTTTTGTTGTCAAACTGTTTTGACGTCATTACTCTGTCAGCAACCCGAGTTGATGACAGAATCGACAATAAAATGATCACCAAAGCCTACGACCTATCGGCAGCGGTCCACTATCATGCCGGAGCGTTTCCTCCCGCTTCTCTCGATTACGAGGCTCTGCTTGGCCCTCTTGAGGAGGCTGCAGCATCTCTAGCGCGTTACGATGCCAAAATGTCGAGCATGGTGAACAGCGAACTGTTTCTTGCCCCGCTGCGTCGTCAGGATGCAGTCAGTTCATCAAGAATGGAAGGTACGATCTCCACCATTGAGGAACTTTATCGCCTCGAAGCTGAAGAGGATGCGGGCGTTTCCGATCCCTACAGGGAAGCGCGCAACGACGATATAGAAACCTTCCTGTATTCCCGCGCGCTGCGCAACGCGCAACAGGCGCTGGCCGAAGGAGCGCCGTTGAGCGAACATCTGATCCGAACCGCCCACCAGCAATTGCTGTTTGCCGGGCGCGGTGCCCGCAAACGTCCAGGTTCCTACAAGAACGAGCAAAACTATATAGGCGAGCAGCGGCGGGAAAAAATCTACTATGTCCCGATCTCCCCAGAGCAGTTGGAACCTGCCATGGGCGAATTGCTTCGTTTCATGAACGGAAATGCGATGCGCCCGCTCATTCGCACGGCTCTTGCGCATGTGGAGTTTGAAGCGCTCCACCCGTTCGAGGATGGCAACGGTCGGATTGGGCGTATGCTCATCACCCTGATGCTCTGGAAACTGGGAATCATCAGCCAGCCGAACTTCTTCGTTTCAGGATATTTTGAACAGCATAAGGATGAATATATAGAGAGAATGCGCCGTGTTTCCTCCGATGGCGACTGGACCGGCTGGAGCGTCTTCTTTCTGCAAGCCATGCACGCACAGGCCACGGTCAATATTCAGACTGCGGACAGAATTTTTGCTCTGCATGGCGAAATGCGCGAACGGTTTCGCGAGGTCCTGAACTCCCAGTTCCACGATCAGGCGCTGGATTTTGTTTTCGCAAGTCCGGTCTTTCGTAATGACCGCTTCGTGGATCGTTCCGGCATTCCAGCCTCGTCGGCCCGTTTGCTATCGCGTCGGCTTGTCGAGGCCGGGCTGCTACGCACCATTGAGCCGTCATCAGGGCGACGGGCAGCACTCTATGCTTTTAGCCCCTTGCTCGAATTGCTGGATATCTGACGAACGGCGGAACCGTGTCCATGAACATTCCGTCTGAAGGAGAAACCGGCCTTCAGGGGCCTTTCGATCCGACTGGATCAGATCGGCGCTTTAAGTTCTTCTATTTCAAGCATAATCTTATCGATCCTCGTTTAACTCCGATCGGATTATGCTCTATTCAAACCTACGTCTGCGCAGGCGCGTGCGCATCAGGGCATAAAGACCGGTTGCACCGAGGATCAGACCGATCGTCGTATAGACCTCATCGGGTGTTTCCGCTCCGCGGCGCAGCACCAGATCGGCTTTTGAAAGTTGCAGCCCGTCCGTGTTTCCCTGCACCAGACGAAACGCGTAAAGCCCCGGAATGACCGGATCGATGTCACCCGCACTCTGACGCAGAACGCTGCCATCCTGCGGTCGGTCCGCATTGATGGAACCGCTGGTCGAAGCGAAATCAAGCCCCTGCGAAAGAACAGGCATCCCGTCGCGGCTGACGGCAAGCGTCACCGCCGAACGCCGTTCCGCAGGCACATAGCCCGGCAAGGGCGTCGCATCGATGAACACGCGCACCGGACCATCATCCGCCGACAGCCTGACTTCCTGTATCTTGAAGCCGCTCTGGCGGTTTTCCAGCATGGTCCAGCGGCCGATTTCGCTGCCGGTGAAATGACGCATATACCAAGGATAGCCAATGCCAAGGCCAAAACCCGCGACGATCATCAAAATGAATAGCGCCCGCATCACGCCTTTCGCTCCCAGCGTCGATCCGGTGCTTGCTGCCAGTAGGTCAAATCGTGGTTTCCAGCCTTGAAGCTTTTCCATTGCCCCCGGGCAATATCGAGCTGTTCCTGATCGTGCCCGTCAAACATCACGACCAGGCGTTCATAGGCATCCGCCTGTTCCAGCCCTGCCCCCTCAACGAGAAAGCGCACCGTCGCACCGTTGGGATTGGCTTCACTGGTGGTGAGCAGGACCGGCTGGTGTTCGGGATGAGGCTCCTTATCGGTGCCATGCGCCACGAAAGACGTATCGGAGAAGGTCCAGAGCAGGCCATCCAGCGCATCGCGTCTTTCCTCGCTGACAGTCTGGATCGCGACGCGCCAGCCGCGCCCGAGCGAGCGCTCGACCAGACCCGGCAAGGCCTCGTCGAGTGTCGATTCCGTCAGATGGTAGAAGAGGATTTCCGCCATGCATTATCCGTTTCGGGAACGGGTGAAGAAATTGATTCCGCTTCTCCACCCATCCTGTTGTTTTAGCTTTCGAAATGATCCCGGACAAGACGGTCCAGCAGGCGCACGCCATAGCCGGAAGCCCATGTCTGGCTATATTCGCTGGCAGGCGACCCCATGGCCGTTCCCGCAACGTCGAGATGCGCCCAAGGAGTCTCACCGACGAAACGCTTGAGGAACTGCGCTGCCGTAATCGATCCGCCATAACGGCCAGAGCTGTTCTTCATATCGGCAAACTTCGAATCGATCATCTTGTCATATTCGGTGCCGAGCGGCAGGCGCCACAGCTTTTCGCCGGTCGACTGGCCCGCATCGTAAAGCTGGTCCGCAAGCTCGTCGTCATTGGAGAAGAGGCCTGCATGATACTGGCCAAGCGCGACCATGACCGCGCCCGTGAGCGTGGCCAGATTGATGATGAAGCGCGGCTTGAAACGGTCATTCGTGTAGTGCAGCGCATCGGCGAGAACGAGACGGCCTTCGGCATCGGTATTGATGACTTCAATCGTCTGACCGGACATGGATGTCACGATGTCGCCCGGACGCTGGGCATTGCCATCGGGCATGTTTTCGACAAGGCCGATCACGCCAATGGCGTTAACCTTCGCCTTGCGACCTGCCAGCGCGCGCATCAGGCCGGTGACAGCTGCCGCACCACCCATGTCGCCTTTCATGTCTTCCATGCCGCCAGCAGGCTTGATGGAGATGCCGCCCGTATCGAACACCACGCCCTTGCCGACGAAGGCAACCGGCTTTTCCTTGCTCTTCGCGCCCTGCCATTCCATGACGACCAACCGCGGGGGACGAACCGAGCCCTGCGCCACGCCCAGAAGCGCGCCCATGCCGAGCTTCTTCATTTCCTTTTCGCCCAGCACCTCGACCTTGACGCCAAGCTTTTCGAGCTTTTCAGCTTCCTGCGCGAACTCCACCGGACCAAGAATATTCGCAGGCTCATTGACGAGATTGCGCGCCTGGATCACACCGTCCGCGACCGCTTCTGCAACTTCGAAGGCACGCTTTGCCGTATGCGGGTCAGCAACGCAGATGCTGATCTTGGCCGCATGTTTCGGATCGCCGCCATTTTCCTCATTGTTCTTGCGCGTCTTGTAGCGTTCAAACTTGTAAGAGCGCAGGATCATGCCAAGCGCCAGATCTGCTGCTTCGTCACCGGCGATGGTGGTTTCAGGCAATGCCAGCGTTACAGTCGCGCGCTCCGCCTTGCCGATTCGCGAAAATGCAGCCCCACCGATCTTCAGCCAGTCGTCATTGCCAAGCTTGCCGGTTTCGCCAACGCCGACCAGAACGATCTTGTCCACGCCGCTGGAAGTTGTCTCAATCGCTTCCGCCGTCTTGCCGAGAGCGCCGGTAAAGCCGGAAATTTCGGCAATCCGCTTGATCTTTTCCGCACCGCCGACGGCCTCAGCCGCTTCATCCGCAAAACCACCGCCCTCGGCGACGAGAACGATGGATACGCCTTTTTCCGGTACTGCAAAATCGCTGAAAGAGATCGAAGGACGTTTAGACATGACAACTCCAAACTTGGTGTTGATTTGAGAATGACACGATTGTGTCGCGACTTTTCCCCACTCATGTGAGACGAATATGGCGAAACAGCAAGAGCAGATCCCAGATTGTTCCAGTTTTAGGTTGAGGAAAACCGTGCAATACACAATCGCAAATCCGTCTTCCCCACCGCTTGCAAAAACTGGTTGCCATCAGCCCACTCATCACCCATTAAGGGAAACAGCAGAGCTGGTGTCTTCATGATGCTTTTAGTAATCTGTTAACTGCGTTTATTGGGTCAATCTTAGCCAAGCGTCATTAAGTTTAGTGATTATCACGAGCATTGCAGCCTTTTCGGGCGCGTGCCCTTCAACGGAACCGGGATGTAGACTCCACCTATGCGATTGATCGAGTTATACATCTTGCGCCGGGTGGCGATCATGTTCCTCGCAGTGCTTGGGGCGGCAGTCGGTATTACCTGGACCGTGCAGGTGCTCCAGCGCATCGACTTTCTGACCACAAGCGGACAGACATTCCAGACCATCGTTCAGTTCAGTTCGCTGTTGATTCCATCGGCCATCCCGCTCGTGATGCCGTTTGCCCTGATTATTGCGATCACGCAGACGCTGTCCACCATGAACCAGGATTCCGAGTTGGTCGTCATCAATGCATCGGGCGCGCCGCGCAGCGCGGTGATGCGTCCCATCCTGATTCTTGCGGCCGTGATTTCCGTCGTCTCGTTTCTCGTCGCCAATTATGTCGATCCTTATGCGCGCATGAACATGCGCGCCATGATCGCCAATGCCAGCGCTGATCTGATGAATGTCATCGTTCAGGAAGGCAATTTCCGCAAGCTGGCGGATAATCTCTATATTCAGGTGGCGGAGCGGCGCGCCGACGGCAGCATTGGCGGGCTTTTCATCGCCGATTCCCGCGATCCGTCGCTCGATCTCATCTATTACGCTGCGGATGGCGCGATTGCGTCGACGCCGACCGGCGACATGCTGTTGATGCAGAATGGCGAAGTGCAGCGGCGTGATGTGTCCGATGGCACGGTTTCGATCATCAAGTTCAATTCCTATGCTTTCGATCTCAGCCAGTTCGCCTCAGCCGGTGACGATTTCGTCATCTATGCAAAAGACCGTCCGCTATCCTATCTGTTGAACCCGGACCCGAACGACCCGATCCTGCAAACCCGCCCGCTGCGCTACAAGGCCGAATTGCACCGGCGCCTGACACAATGGCTCTATCCGGTTGTCTTTGCGATGATTGCGCTGGCTTTTGCAGGCGATTCCCGTTCGCACCGCGAAGCACGTGTTTCGGCCTCCTTCTCGGCAATCAGTACTGCGCTTCTCGTCTATTGGGCGGGTTATTTCGCATCGGATCGCGCAGACAAGGACGCTGGCTATATCGTCGTCATGTACCTTGTCCCGCTCGCCGTCATTCTTGTGACGGGCTTTGCTCTCGCCACCGGGCGGCGGATCGGCCTGCCGGACAAATGGAACGACCGCATTCTCGACAATTTCGACAGTCTGAGAAACCGTGCCTCGGAACTTTATGCCCGTTTCACCGGGCGCTCGCGCAATAATGCCGGAGGCCAGGCATGATCGGTTGGACGCTCGGGCGCTATTTCTTCATCCGCTATGTGCAGATTACACTTTATTTTCTGCTCGGCATTTTTGCGTTGGCATTGCTTCTCGATTTCACCGAGAACGCCAGCAAGCTTTCCAATCTGCCGGACTATTCGGTGTGGGCGGCGCTTGCTCTTTCCGCCATGCGCGTGCCCTTCATCATGCAGCAGATGATCCCCTTCGTGGCATTGTTTTCCGCAATGGCAACGCTCATCTCGCTGAACCGGAAATACGAACTGGTCGTTGCGCGCTCCGTCGGCGTTTCGGCCTGGCAGTTCCTTTTGCCTGCCTGTTTCGGTGCTTTCCTGTTCGGTCTTGCCACGATCTTCATTCTCAATCCATTCGCCGCTTACGGCTTTGCCAAGGCTGATGAAATCGCGTCGACATGGAAGACCGGCAAGGTGACTGACGTTTCCGCCCTGCGCGATCCGTGGCTGCGCCAGAAGACCGATGAAGGCGAAACCATCATCGGCGCAAAAAGCATTCTGGATCAGGGTGCGACCCTTGCCGACGCGACATTCATTCAGTTCGATGAAAAGAAGAACATCAAGGAACGCTACGACGCCCGGACAGCACAGCTGAAGGACGGCTACTGGGAGCTTACCGATGTGACGCGATTCGCACGCGGCGAAGAACCCCAGAAAATGGCGAGTTTCCGGATAGAGACACAGTTGCGTCCCGAATATGTGGAAGAGAAGCTCGCAACGCCGGATACGATTCCGTTCACACAATTGCGCCACAAGATCGAAGTCGCGCGTTCCTTCGGTTACTCCGCAAACGCATTTGACATGCAATACCAGTCACTTCTGGCGTTGCCGGCATTGCTGATGGCAATGACTCTCATTGCTGCAACAGTATCGTTGAAATTTGTGCGATTTGGTCAGTCGGGAGCGATGATTCTGGGTGGCGTTATCGCAGGCTTCATGCTTTATGTCGTTTCGGTGCTGGTGAAGGCATTCGGGAATGCGGGATTCGTTCCGCCGTTCGTGGCTGCCTGGGTTCCGGTTGTTATCGCGACATTCTTTGGTGTCTCCTTTTTGTTGCATAAGGAGGATGGTTAGTGGGTTTGAGTAGCGCCCGCATGGTATTGCCCCATTCACTCTCGCGTCTTGCGCGCGGGACTGCCTTGGTGTGCGTCCTTGCTTCACCTTTCATTTCTGTCGCAGCCCTGCCCTCGCCTGCATTGGCACAGGACGCCCTGGCTTCCAATTACCAGAGTGATCCGAATGCGCGTATGCTTCTGCAAGCTGACGAGCTCGTCTATGACCGCGATGTGAATACCGTCACCGCGCAGGGCAAGGTGCGTATCGAATATGACGGCAATCGTCTCGTTGCCGACAAGGTCACCTATAATCAGCAAACGCGGCGCATGACCGCGACGGGGAATGTTGAAATCGTCGAGCGCGACGGCAACAAGATTTACTCCGACCATATGGACGTCACCGACAGTTTCCGCGACGGCTTTGTAAATGGCCTGCGCGTCGAGACGACGGACAACACCCGCTTCGCAGCCGAGAGCGCGGAGCGCAGCAATGGCGAGATAACGACGTTCAACAACGGCGTTTATACGGCCTGTGAACCCTGCGCGAAGAATCCGGACAAGCCGGTTCTCTGGCAGATCAAGGCACGCAAGATCATCTGGAACAGCACGACGAAAACGGTCCGCTTCGAACATGGCCGCTTCGAGTTATTCGGCATGCCGCTTGCCTGGTTCCCGGCATTCGAGATGGCCGACCCGACGGTGAAGCGCAAGAGCGGCTTCCTGTTTCCGGGTTTCGCCTACAAGGACGATCTCGGCTTCGGCATCAAGAACTCATATTTCTGGGCTCTCGCCCCGAATTATGATCTGACGCTATCCACGACTGCCTATACCAAGCAGGGCTTCCTGACCGAAGCCGAGTGGCGTCATCGCCTCGAAAACGGCACTTATAATCTTCGCATCGCGGGCATTCATCAAAGCAAGCCTGAAGAATTCAGCGCTGATTCCGTAGATCATTACGAAGACAATCGTGGCATGGTCGCCTCGAAAGGCGATTTCGATCTCAATTCGCGCTGGCGTTTTGGTTGGGATGTGATGGCACAGACCGACCGGAATTTCAGCCGCACCTACGGTCTTGAAGGCTATAGTGCCGAAACTCAGGTATCGAAAATATATCTTACGGGCATCAACAACCGTAATTATTTCGACCTGAATTTCTATCGCTTCAATGTGCAGGAATCTTTGCTCGCGAATAACCCGAACGAGATGCACTCGAAGCAGCCCTGGGTTTTCCCGAGCCTCGACTATTCTTACACATTGCCGGAACCGGTCTATGGCGGTGAACTGAACTTCAACGCCAATCTGCAGGTTCTATATCGACAGAATGCAAATTATACTCCAGCGATTAGAGATCTTAGCGGGAATCTTATTGGCCCACGATATCCCCGTGTTCCTGGCTTCGACGGAACCAATGCGCGCCTGACGACCGAAGCGGAATGGAAGCGTACCTTCATCACGCCTGCCGGTCTGGTCATCACGCCATTGCTGGCATTGCGTGGGGACGCCATCGGCGCCAATACGAACTTCAATCTGACAGATGCCGGCTATACGGATGCGCTTGTGCGTTCCGAAGCATTGCGGGCCATGGCAACCGCCGGGCTTGAACTGCGCTGGCCGATCCTGTTTTCGACCACGAGCTCGACCCATATCATCGAGCCGATCGCTCAGATTTATGTTCGCAACAACGAACGCTATGCAGGCGAATTGCCGAATGAAGACGCCCAGAGCTTTGTCTTCGACGCGACGAACCTGTTCTCGCGCGACAAGTTCTCCGGTTATGATCGTGTCGAAGGTGGCACTCGTGCCAATCTCGGACTGCGCTATTCGGGTAACTTCAATAATAGCGATTGGTCTCTGTACGCCCTCGGTGGTCAGTCGTTCCAGCTGGGTGGCGTAAACTCGTACGGCACGAGCGACTTCCTGAACATCGGCGCAGACTCCGGCCTGCAGGATGCGCGTTCCGACTATGTGGCTATGATTGGCACGTCCAACTCGACCGGTCTGGCCCTTGCAGCTCGCGGCCGCTTTGACAAGGACAGTTTCTCTGTTCAGCGCGGCGAACTTGAAGCCCAGCAGAGCTGGCAGAAGCTGACCGTCTCCGCGCAATATGCCTATATCGCCCCGCAACCGGCTTACGGTTATAATGATCTCCGTCAGGAAGTCACAGGGTCCGCTACGGCGCGTGTCAATACGAATTGGCGCGTATTTGGCTCGAGTACTTATGACATGGTATCGGAAACACTGGTTCGGGCCTCAGCCGGGCTTGCTTATGACGATGAATGCTTCACGTACTCGATGGCTTACGTGCAAACACGTAACCCGTCTCGCGATGGGATAGATGATAAGCCGTCCCATAGTATCGGCTTCAACATCTCGCTCCGCACTTTGGGTGACATTGGCAGCGGTAATCAGACTTTCTAAACTTGATGGACCGGAAGCATTGGAAATGCTTTCGGTCTTTCCATTACATTTGATAAAGAGATTTGCACCTCATAGCCTGATTTGGCTTCCTTTTTGCAGTATTCAAACGATACAAGCTTCCTAAAATAGCTTTAGGGTCATTGTTTCGCCGCACTGGGTCATCTATACAGGCAGCTTATGATCAGCCACTGATATGATTGCTTGCTGGGCTCAATAGTGGCAAAGACTATAACGGAATATGTCCGGTAAGGATTGTCGTTTGTCGGCCGGAAGGAATCGGGAAAGAAAGATGATGATTGCAAGACCTCTTTTCGCCTCCATGCTGAGCGCCGCAGTCTGCCTGACGACGCTTGGAACGGTTGCGGTTCCAGCATTTGCTGCGGGTGCAGGTTCCGAGGTTAAAGTCATCGTTTCCGGCAATGCCATCACGAACAGCGACATTCAGCACCGCGTTGCCTTTTTGAAGCTGCAGCGCAAGGGCGGCAATCTCAGCCAGATTGCCAGACAAGAGCTGACCGACGAAATGTTGAAGCGCATCGAAATGAAAACGCGCAGCATCAACATTTCCGATCAGCAGGTAGATGAGGCTTATGCCGGATTTGCCAGCCGCAACAAGATGAGCCTGGCACAGCTTAATCAGTTGATGAACCAGTCAGGCGTTACGCCGGATCATTTCAAGAAATACATCATGGTCCAAATGGGCTGGGGCCGCCTTGTCAGCGCCCGCTTCCGTGCAACCGGGATGGTCAGCGAACAGGAAGCGGTGCAGCGCATGTTGAAGGATGGCGGCAAAAAGCCTGTGGCAACCGAATATCGCCTCCAGCAGGTTATTTTCGTGGTGCCTGCCTCCAAGCGCTCTCCTGCCCTGCTTGCCAAGCGCAAGCAAGAAGCCAACGCACTCCGCTCGCGCTTCCAAAGCTGCGACACGACCCGCCAGCAGGCAAAAGGGATTCTGGACGTGACCGTTCGCGATCTCGGCCGCATCATCGAACAGCAGTTGCCGGGCGAATGGTCGAAGGCCGTCAAGGCAACCCCGGTCGGCCGCACGACCGCGCCGCAGGAAACCGAAAAGGGCGTGGAATTCCTGGCCGTCTGCTCCACCCGGCAGGTATCGGATGATCGCGTGGCCCAGCTCGTCTTTTCCATGGAAGGCGCGGATTCTCCTGGAGGCCAGGAGAAAAAGGCTGAACAGCTCAGCGAAAAATATCTGAAGGAACTGCGCGAAAAGGCGAAGATCGTAAATCGCTAAACCGATCTGACGGATTCATCCGCATTCATTGGAATATTGACGCGATGTCCGCAGCACCAGTTCCCCCTCTCGCCGTCAGCATTGGCGATCCATCCGGTATCGGCCCCGATGTTGCGCTCGCCGCCTGGTCGCGGCGCAATGAGCTTTCATTGCCGCCCTTCGCCTTGCTGGCAGACCCGGAACAACTTGCCGTCCGTGCGCGGCATCTCGGGCTTGATATCGAGATCGAGGCTGTTTCCGCGATTTCGGCGGCAGGCCATGTGTTTTCGCGAGCATTGCCGGTGCTTCCGCTCAACAACACATTGACGGAAAGTATCGGCACGCCCCTGGCGACCAATGCCGCAGGCATCATTGAAGCCGTTGAGCGAGCGGTCGAACTTACCCTGAATGGTGAGGCTTCGGCAGTTGTCACCAGTCCGATTTCAAAGAAGCCGCTTTATGAAGCCGGGTTCCGGCATCCGGGCCATACGGAGTTTCTGGCCGAACTGGCAAGCAAACACATCGGCAAGCCGGTCACGCCGGTCATGATGCTGGCCGGACCGCAGCTTCGCGCCGTTCCGGTCACGATACATATTCCGCTTGCCGAAGTGCCCGTCCGTTTGAGTACTGCCGATATCATCGAAGTTTCGCGGATCACCGCCGCCGAATTGCGGGAACGGTTCGGCATCCTGTCACCGCGTCTGGCCATATCGGGACTTAATCCGCACGCCGGTGAAGGCGGAGCCATGGGCAAAGAGGATGATACCATCATTCTGCCAGCAATCGAGGCGTTACGCCGTGAAGGAATAAACGCTCGCGGCCCCCTGCCCGCCGATACGATGTTTCATGCGACCGCCCGTGCGACCTACGACGCTGCAGTCTGCATGTATCACGATCAGGCTCTCATCCCCGCCAAGGCACTGGCTTTCGACGAGACTGTGAATGTGACTTTGGGGCTTCCTTTCATTCGCACATCGCCGGATCATGGTACGGCTTTCGACATTGCGGGCAAGGGCATCGCCCGCCCGGACAGTCTTGTCGCGGCCATTCGCCTCGCACAGGAACTGGCTGAGAACGCAGCCAACGGACATTAACGAGTATAGATGGCATGAGTATTGATGGCCTTCCCCCGCTGCGCGAGGTAATCGAACGGCACGATCTGATGCCGAAGAAATCACTTGGCCAGAACTTCCTTTTCGACCTCAACCTGACATCGAAGATCGCCCGACAGGCAGGCAATCTGCAGGATCAGCCCGTTATCGAAGTCGGTCCAGGCCCCGGTGGTCTGACCCGCGCACTTCTTGCGCAAGGCGCTCATGTTACGGCAATCGAGCGGGATGAGCGCTGCCTGGAGGCGCTCGCGGAAATCGAAGCGCATTATCCGGGTCGTCTGCGCATCATCTCCGGTGATGCACTTGAGCAGGACTTTTCGGCCTTGTTTCCAGATGGGCCGCAGCCGCGCATCGTTGCCAACCTGCCCTACAATGTCGGCACGCAGCTGCTGCTCAACTGGCTGCTTGTCGAGCCATGGCCACCCTTCTATTCGTCCATGACATTAATGTTTCAGCGGGAAGTCGCAGAACGTATCGTTGCGACACCGGATAGCGATCACTATGGGCGTCTCGGCGTGCTTGCCGGGTGGAGAACCGTGTCCAAGATCAGTTTCGATGTGCCGCCGCAAGCATTTACGCCGCCGCCGAAAGTCATGTCGTCGGTCGTCCATATCATTCCGCGTGAAGAGCCCCTGCCTTGCAATGCCGATGCTCTCGGACAGATCACACAGGCCGCTTTCGGGCAGCGCCGCAAGATGCTGCGCCAGAGCCTGAAGCCGGTTGGCGGAGCCGAACTTCTTGAAAAGACCGGCATTGACGGAACACGCCGCGCAGAAACACTCAGCGTCGAAGAATTTGTCGCGCTGGCAAACGCCTATCGCCCGATAAGGTAATTTTCAGCCCTTCGTCCGTCCCCGTCGATGTTCGACCAGCATCGACCACGTATAGAGCGCAAGCCCGGCCCAGATCAGCGCGAAAGCGCCGAGCTGTGCCGTTGAGAACGGTTCGTGGAAGATGAAGATCGCAAAGAAAAACAACATCGTCGGCGTCATATATTGCATGAGGCCCAGCGTCGTGTAGCGCAGAAGCTTCGCACCGCCTGCATAAAGGATCAGCGGAATGGCCGTGAAAGGCCCGGCCAAGAGCAGCATCGATACGTTAAAGGCGGGGCCGGTCGAGAAATGGTCCTGACCATTTGCCGCCAGCCAGAACACATAGCCCAGTGCCGGAATGCACAGGATGAGCACTTCAAGCGTAAATCCTTGCAGCGGCGGCATTGGCAGTGATTTGCGGAAGAAACCATAGAGGCCGAAGGTCAGCGGCAGCGCCAGCGATACCCATGGCAGACCGCCTGCATTGACAGTCAGCAATATCACTGCAGCGAAAGCCAGCCCCACGGCGACATATTGAACCCTGGTCAGCCTTTCCCCGAGGAACAGCCCGCCGAGAACGACATTGAACAGCGGATTGATGTAATAGCCGAGCGCTGCCCCCATCACCTGATCGTTGGCAACGGCCCAGACATAGATCGACCAGTTGATCGTGATAAGCCCGGCGGTCAGAGCAGCCATGGCCAACATGCGCGGCTGGCGCACGGCATTGAGAATATCCTTGAACTGCCCCAGCATCAGCAGGAGCAGCAGCGCGACCGGAACAGACCAGATCACGCGATGCGACACGACTTCCATGGCCGGGATATGGCCAAGCGCCTTGAGATAGAATGGCAGGGCACCCCAGAGCCCATAGGCTCCGATTGCCATCAGAAATCCGCGCGACCCGTCAGAAAGGCGCGTATCGGTGATGGTCTGATCGGACATGCCTCTCTCCTCGGCAAAACTAAAGAAGATGCCATGCGCCACTACAGCCGGCGAAGCATCCAACTTCACCTGCTATGCGCCCAACAATCCATAAAATCCATTCAATTAAACTGATCGAAGTATCAATTGCCGTGAACAGATGGGTTTATTCGGCAGCGGCCAGTCCGGTCATCGAACGGTTCTTCATCAGCTTGTAATTGACCGAATCCATCAGCGCCTGGAAGGATGCATCAATGATGTTGTCCGACACGCCGACCGTGCGCCAGCGAGCACCGGTCGCATCGCCGGATTCGATCAGGACGCGTGTGATTGCCGCCGTGCCGCCATTGAGGATACGCACCTTGAAATCGACCAGCTCAAGATCCTCGATCTCGGCCTGAAAGCGCCCCAGATCCTTGCGCAACGCGATATCGAGCGCGTTGACCGGACCATGCCCCTCAGCCACCGACATGCGAACCTCGCCATCGACCTCCACCTTAACCACGGCTTCGGAAACAGTCTTCAGCATGCCGTTGGCATCAAAGCGCCGCTCGACGAGACAGCGGAAGGATTCGACCTTGAAGAACTCAGGCTGCGGGTTCAGCATATTGCGCGCAAGAAGCTCGAAACTCGCATCCGCGCCTTCATAGGCATAGCCTTCGGCTTCGCGTTCCTTGACCACGGCAATCAACGTGTCGAGACGCACATCATCCTTCGCAACGCGGATGCCGCGGCGCTCCAGTTCGGCGATGAAATTGGACTTTCCGCCCTGATCCGACACCATGACACGGCGACTGTTGCCGACCGATTCCGGCGGAATATGCTCATAGGTCTGCGGCTCCTTGAGCAGCGCGGACGCATGAATGCCTGCCTTGGTTGCAAATGCAGAAGTGCCGGTATAGGGCGCCTGCTCCGTCGGCGGACGGTTCAGAATATCGTCGAAAGCGCGCGAGATTCGTGTGATCCCTTTCAGCGCGGCAGGTTTGATACCCAGTTCGAACCGCTCGGCCCAATAGGGTTTCAGCGCCAGCGTCGGGATCAGCGAAACGAGATTGGCATTGCCGCAGCGCTCGCCGATGCCGTTGAGCGTTCCCTGCACATGGCGAACACCCGCATCAATGGCTGCAAGCGAGACGGCAACGGCCTGCTCGGTATCGTTATGGGCGTGGATGCCAAGGCTCTCGCCTGGAACTACAGCCGTCACGGCGGCAACAATTTCGCCAATCTCCGACGGCTGCGTGCCGCCATTCGTGTCGCACAGCACGACCCAGCGTGCACCTGCGGAATAGGCTGCCCTGGCACAGGCGAGCGCATATTCTGGATTGGCCTTGTAACCGTCGAAGAAATGCTCGCAATCGACCAGCGCTTCCCGTCCTGCCATACGGGCTGCGGTGACGGAAGCCGTGATCGACTCCAGATTTTCCTCATTGGTGCAGCCAAGCGCCAGACGGACATGATAGTCCCAGCTTTTGGCAACAAAGCAAACAGCATCGGCAGAGGCTTGCAGCAGGCTGGAAAGGCCGGGATCGTTGGAGGCCGAAACGCCAGCGCGCTTCGTCATGCCGAAAGCCGCGAACTTTGCACGAGCGGTCTGGCGACGCTTGAAGAAGGCCGTATCGGTCGGATTAGCACCCGGATAGCCGCCTTCCACATAATCGACGCCCAGTTCTTCCAGCAGCGTGACAATCGACTTTTTGTCTTCTACGGAAAAATCAACGCCGGGAGTTTGTTGCCCATCCCGCAGGGTGGTGTCGTAGATATAGATGCGTTCGCGTGCCATTTTGCCTGCCTGTCGGTGGGTATGCAGTTCCGTCAACCTTGCTGTTGCGGCCAGCTTTCAGTGTCGTAATCGGGATGCTGATAGGAAATCATCGTTCTTACAAATTCGATGCTCTCCGGATCGCGTTCCGTTGCATAGCCGGGAAGGTTTGCAAGTCCGGCCACATAGGGAAGCTGCTTTTCGATGCCCCACTGAATCGTCGGCTCAATCTCCTCCGGCGCATCGAAAGCGCCGATGGCAAGCGCAATCCCGTCAGGCGCTTCATAAGTGAGAGGCGTGCCACACTCAGGACAAAAGCCCCGCTGCACATGATTGGACGAACGGAAACGCTTCGGCTCGTTGCGCGTCCATTCAAGCTTCGCATCACCCACCGACACCAGCGGCGCATAGAAATTGCCAAATGCTTTCTGGCACATGCGACAATGACAGATCGATGCGGAACCCATCGCGCCATCGACGCGAAAGCGCACCGCCCCGCACTGGCAACCGCCGGTATAGATCGGTTTGTTATCAAGCGTCATGTCGTCCTCCCTGCTCCAGAAGCTGGTTAACCTACCACATCCCAGGTCGTGATGCGCTCGCCTGTTGCCGGGTCCTTGCCATCCTTGAGTTGAACACCTTCGTGCAACAGTTCATCGCGAATGCGATCAGCCTCGGCCCAGTTCTTCTCGGCGATGAAGCGCAGACGCTCCGCAATCCGGGCTTCGATGGCTTTGCCATCCACCTCGACCTTGGCGAAAACCGGAATATCATCCGCCGAAACGAAATGTGGATCGAACAGGCCCATGAGCGCCATGCCCTCGCCCAATCCGGCGACATCGCGCGCCTTGAAAGCCTTGCGCAAAGCCGTGATCGCCGTCCAGCTGTTCAGATCGTCGGACAGGGCCTCCACGACCTCGCCCACGGCGGTCAGCGTTTGCGGCGCAGTGAAATTCCTGTCACGCAGCAGGCCATACCAGCGGTGCAGCTCGTCGGCGGATTCCGCCAGACGCTGCGCCGTCCAGTTGATCGGTTCGCGATAATGCGTCTGCAACATCGACAGGCGTGCCGCCAGGCCGACCCAGCGATCACGCGCATCGACGTCGTCCCACACGCCCAGTTGCGGCAGGCCTTCATTCAGCACATCGCGAATGGTGATGAAATTGCCGAGCGATTTCGACATCTTCTGCCCTTCGACCTGCAGGAAGCCATTGTGCATCCAGATGCTTGCCATCCGCTCGGTGCCGAATGCGCAGCATGATTGTGCAATTTCGTTCTCGTGATGCGGGAAGACGAGATCAATCCCGCCGCCATGAATGTCGAACTGGTTTTTCAGCGGATCGTCGCATTTCAAGCCACCGCCAAACGGCTCAAGCAGCTTGGCCATCGACATGGCCGAGCATTCGATATGCCAGCCCGGTCGGCCCAATACCGCGATCCCTGCCGGAGAGGCCCAGCCGGGTTCGCCCTCCTTCGACGGTTTCCACAGGACGAAATCCATTTCGTCGCGTTTATAGGATGCCACGTCGACGCGGGCGCCCGCCAGCATCTCGTCCAGCGAACGGCGGGCAAGCGCGCCATAGCGCGGTCCCTTCCGTTCATTCATGGCGGACGGCGAAAAGAGGACATGATCCTCCGCCACATAGGCCACACCGAGCTTCACGAGACGATCAATCATCGCCCGCATCTCGTCCATATGCTCGGTAGCACGCGGCTGGACGCTCGGGGCCAGATTGCCAAGCGCCGTCACGTCGGCCTGAAACTGCGCATTGGTGCTTTCCGTCACCCGGCGGATTG
The DNA here is from genome assembly GCF_041929965.1 of Brucella oryzae. Classification (NCBI taxonomy): domain Bacteria; kingdom Pseudomonadati; phylum Pseudomonadota; class Alphaproteobacteria; order Hyphomicrobiales; family Brucellaceae; genus Brucella; species Brucella oryzae. Next base: position 239,642 of record NZ_JBHEEO010000007.1, read on the forward strand.
CTTCATTGAACGACAGGTCCGGGTAGTCGCGAGCAGCGCGGGCATTGATCTTGTCATCGACGTCCGTGATGTTGCGCGCATAGGTGACGTGCGCCGCGCCATAGACGTGGCGCAGCAAGCGGAACAGCACGTCGAAAACGATCACCGGACGGGCATTGCCGATATGCGCGAAGTCGTAAACCGTCGGTCCGCAGACATACATGCGCACATTGTCGGCATCGAGGGGAGAAAACTCCTCCTTCGTACGGGTCAGCGTGTTGTACAGACGCAAGTGCGGCGCATAAGCCATTGTAAATATTCCCCAAAGAGATCATTGAAATCAGTGCGCACCTGACCGCAGCCGACTGACCGGGGCGTTATCATCCAATTTTTATGAAAGGGAGACGAAAACGGCCGGGCCAGCAAGCTGCTAGCCAATAATAATCGCACAAATACAAATGATCGTGGTCGGCGTTTTCATGAGAGCACTTATCCTCAGCGGGAGTGCCCCCGTCAAGAACTTTCGCTAAGAGATTGATAGTTTAATCAGATCGCCGCTGATGTTGTATTTTTGCAACCTGCGGGCGCCCTCTTCAGCGTTAACCGGAAAACCGCAAAACCGGCTCCAAACAGCCTTCATTCGGTCTCAATCAATCACAAAATGGTGAGCAGGCATTATAGGAAGGAAGAACCAATGTCTAAGAGTGAACTGCAACCCCGCCAAGACCGACTGGTTGATAAATACCGCGAGATCGGGCCTGCCGTGCTTGTTGCAGCATTGCTGAACGCAACGCGGCGCACCAGCGACGGCCGGAACAACAATCGCCGACGTTCCATTCTCGCCAGCAAAAAGATCGGCTGAGAAAGCTTATCGGGTTTAGCGCCCGGATTCGGTGAAAGCGTAACAAATTGCGCCAGTCCGGCAAGACTGGCGGTCCCTGTCAGAACATCGAGAGCTGCCCGTCATTTCCGTCGTCGGATTCGGGCTTGGTCTTTCGCTTCGGCCCCGCCTTCTCCGAAGGTGCCTGTTCCTCGACACGCTCCTGCAAGTCGGGCGTCGTGTTGGCCACCTTGTTGACCTTGTCCGACACGGGAATCGCTTCAAAGAAATCATCCTGAACCGGGCGCATGATATCCGCCACTTCGCGCGGTAGAAAACGTTTGCAGTCCAGCCAGCGCGCAAAATCTTCCGGCTGTACGACGACCGGCATCCGTTCGTGGATCGGCCGCAACAGGCCGTTGGCGCTTGTCGTCAATATGCCTCCGGTGTCGATCTGCGATCCGTCCGCGCTGCTCCACGTCTCGATCAAGCCGCCAAAAGCGACAATGCCGCGTTCACGCGGGCGCACCCAGTAGGCTTGCACCTTGTTCTTGCCTTCACGGCGCCACTCATAAAAACCCGATGCCGGGATCAAGGCGCGCCGGTGATTCAAGGCAGCGCGAAACGAATTCTTCTCCGCAGCCGTCTCGGAGCGGATATTGAACATAAGCGGCCAGTCGTTCGGGTCTTTCACCCAGGATGGTACAAATCCCCATCGCACAAGCACACCGACCCGATCCGGCCTGTTGCTGCCCGGCGGCGGCGTTTCCCCGCCCAGAATGGTCAATATGGGCTGCGTTGGCGCAATATTATATCGTGGAGGAAAATCCTCTGCGATCAATGCGGCCACGAAGGCTTCCAGCTCTTCCCGGCTTGCGGTCAATGAAAAACGTCCACACATGGCAGCCATGTTCAAGCTTTTTGCCAAGCGGTCAAGGGGTGCTTTTCCACTGCCAACTGGTGTAGTTCTAGCATCATGAAAACAGTTCCCGTATTTCCGATTCCTGCGAAGGTTCATGGTGTTTCGTTGATCTGCCGACGCGAAGGGCGGTTTCTTCTGGTCGAGCGCGGAAAGGAGCCGTGGAAAGGCTGGCTTGCTTTTCCGGGGGGAAGTATCGAACCGGGTGAAACGCCGGAACAGGCCGCAATCCGTGAACTCAAGGAAGAAACGGCACTTGATGCAGAGGCCCTGTCGCACGTCATAACCGTCGACCTGGCGCTTGAAGGCAAGGCATATGACAGGAGCTATTACCTGTCCGTTTTCCGGGCCATCGAGGTGTCAGGTCAGGAAGTCGCCGGAGACGACGCTGCATCCATTCACTGGCTGACGATTGAGGAAATGGCATCGGCAAAGGTGACGGACAGCACCCTTGATGTCGCCCGCGCTGTGGCAGAGACAGAGGACGAGTATTCGGATATTAATCCTGTTTAGCGATCTGCCTTGAAGAGGCCTCGATTTATAGCAATAGCTCATTTTCAGGTAAGAGGTTTTCGATTGAATAACATTCCGTTCTTTCGACCGGCTGTCTGCTTCTCGATCGCTTTATGGGTCGGAACGGCATCTCCGGCTTTCGCTCAGGACGCGCCCTATGAAGGGAAGATGTTGCGGCTCGCCGAAGTTCTCGGCTCGCTTCATTATCTGCGCAATCTGTGCGGCGAAGCTGGCAGCGAATGGCGCGATCGGATGGATGCAATTGTGACGGCGGAAAAGCCTTCCGAAGCCGAACGGGTGCGGCTCATTTCGAGCTTCAACCATGGCTATCGCGTGTTCAACGACAATTATACCCGCTGCACCCCCTCGGCGCTTGCGGCGATTGATCGCTACATGAAGGAAGGCGAGGACTTGTCGAACGAGATTATCTCGCGCTATGGAAATTAACCAATCATTCACTCTTGTGCGGATTGACGGGATTAGTTCGTTCAAATCCGTGATAATCTGTTAACACTGCCTTAAGAAGGCAGTTACGTTGCAAGGTGGTAGAGCTCCCGCGAAACGGTGAGACGCCAGGACTGCAGCAGAAAGGCGAAAGCCAGGATGAAAGCTATGGAACATGCACCGGCCGATCTGGACGAAATGATTGCGCGCGAGAAGAAGCTCGTCGCAATCGAATATCATAACGAGGCCTGGGCAGACGGTATCTCTGAAGGTATCGAACCGGAAATCCTTGCTGAAGCAGCCTTTACGACCGCGCTTACCGAACTGATCCGCGAAGCAGGCGACGACTGTGCGCTGGAGCTGATTGAAAAAATGCGCGAACAGATCATCGCCGGAACCTTCCTGCCGCAGCGCATTCTTCAGTAACAGCAAAAGAGCGCCGGTCGCGGGACCAGACCGGCGCTGAAATTCCTTCCCCGGCGTCCCCTTCCAGCGCCAAATGCCATTCCCGATCCGGAACTCCGCCTCGCCCCGAACTCTATTGGCCGGGATAATCCTTGCCTGCGGCATCGTTTTGCCCGCAGGAGCCGTCAGCCCTTTTGAAGTCGCGCTGGCCGATCGGTCGGATTTCCCGCTGCGGCCCGGTGCCCGCGCTGTGGCGGATGAAGGCGACAGCTCTTCCCCCATTCCCCTGCCCCGCGCGCTTCCGCGCGCCGCGCCACGCGTATCGCCGGACAACGCGCCTGCCCCGGCTTCGGCGACCAAACCCATGCCGGAAATCCATCGCGATTTCGACATGCTGCCCGAACCTGTAAGGCTGACGCGTGAACGCATGCTGGAAGCAGCTCGTTCCGGTGACATCGAGAAACTGCGACCGCTCCTCGGCGTCGAGGACAAGGCCACCCAGCTCTCGCTGGAAGAACACGAGGAAGACGTCATCGATTTCCTCAAATCGCTTTCGGGCGATGAAGCTGGCCGCGAGGTGCTGGCGATCATCGTCGATCTGCTGGACACGGGCTATGTGCACCTGAATGCAGGCAAGGACGATGAAGTCTATGTTTGGCCCTATTTCTACGCCATGCCTCTCGATAAGCTGACGCCACCCCAGATCGTGGAACTTTTTGAAATCGTCACCGCCGGTGATTTCGAGGATATGAAGAAGGCGGGCGGCTATATCTTTTACAGTATCGGCATCGGGCCGGACGGTAGCTGGCGCTTCTTCACTGCGGGCGAATAGTCAGACGCCAAAACGTATCCGGCTCGGCGGCTCATTGTAGATGCGTTGCCAGACCCGGCGAAACTGCCGGGCGGAAGCAAAACCCGCCTGCACCGCAATATTCTCTATGTCGAGTTCGGAATGCAGAAGCATCTCGCGCGCAAGACTGATCTTGAGCCGATTGACATAGTCCGTCACCGTCATTCCGGCATATTCATTGAACAGACGCGAAAAGTTGCGCGGGCTTGCCCCGCCGATATCCGCCAGCCGTTCCACCGACCAATCCGCAGCCGGATCGTGCGCGATGGCATCCTGTGCGCGATGCACGACCGGATTCATATGGTTTCGCCCCTCAAGCCAGGGCGACAGCTGCGGATCATTGCCGCTGCGCCGCAAATAGACGACCAGATAACGCGCGACGGCCAGCGCCGTGGCGTGATCGGTCAGCCCGGCAACGATATGCAGCATCAGATCGATGCCTGCGGTGATTCCCGCGCTTGTCAGCCTTTCACCATCTTCAACGAACAGCCTGTTTTCATGGACACGCGCCGCGGGAGCCAGGCGTTGAAGTTCATTGATCGTCAAGTGATGGGTAGTACAGGAATAGCCGTCGAGAAGCCCTGCCCGCGCTGCGAGCAGCGCACCGGAACAGATCGTCACCAACCGTACGCCGGGACGCACCGCCCGGCGAAGCCATAGAACGATCTCTTTTTCCAGTGCCGCATCAGCGGATCGGTCAATCTCAGCATCTCCCAGCGGGACATCGGCGGCGCCCGAAACAATGACCAGCGCGTCATCTGGAAATGCTTCCGGCAAAGGCTCTACGCCCGCCACCGGCAAGCCAATGGAGCTCAGCGCAGTTGGCGCAGGCCCAATATAATGAACGTCGAACCGCACCTTATGCTGTTCAAGGTTCGCCTTGCGCAGGACCTCAAGCGGTCCCGCCACATCGAGTAAAAGCACGCGCGGCGGGATGACGACATAAACCGGAATTATCCGGACAATGTCCGCATGGTCACTCATGCTGCCTTCCGCTCTCCCGGTGCAGCCAGCGCCTGTTCCACGGTTACAATACGGGCAAAGCGATTGGCCAGAACAAGCTCGGTGCGCGACTTGATATCGGCAGCGCTCCACTCGCGACCGCTTGCGTCCGTCATAGGAAAGGTCAATGTCGCCTCACTGACGAAATCGACATCATATCCAAAATCCGATGCCTGCCGCGTTGTCGTCTCGCAGCATTGCTCGGTGCGAATGCCGGAAACCAGCACACGGCGAATACCGTTGGCAACCAGCCACACGTCAAGCCCGCTTCCGACCAGCGCGCTGTGGCGGCGCTTGCGGAACACCGCATCCGGTTCAATCGACAGCGGCGAGATTGCCTTCACCAGGCCCGATGCTTCCGAGAACGGGCCTTCATTCTCGACATGGAAAATCTGCACCACCGGAATACCGGCACGCTTGGCGCCATCAATCAGCGCCTGCTGGCGCTCGATATAGGCGCCCACCTCTTCGTCCCGGTAATAAGGCCGGTGGCGGAATGATTCCTGAGCATCGATAACCAGCAAAGCCGTATCTTGAGCGGACATTTTTGTTCTCCCTATCAAAAGACTATAGGGAGAAAATACGCCTTGCAACCAGAACTAAAAGCCGCCTCACGGACAAAGAGCGGACAGATTACGCCAATCCGTTACCAGCTCCTTATCTTAAAGAAGATCACCAAGAGGAGTTGCATATTTCGCGGGCGTAAACTCGATGACATCGTAAGTTGCCAGTTCGTATTGCCTGAAAGGATCGAGCTTCAGTATCGCGTCCAGCTCACTCTTGCTGACCTTGCCGCTTACGAGGATCACGCCGCCATCGCGTGGGTTTTTCGGTCCGGAAGCCAGAAAAACACCATCCGCATACTGCCGGTCCAGAAATTCCCGATGCGCTTCAAGATGCCTCCCGATCTCCTCAAGAGGCTTGGTGTAGGTCAGGTTGACAACAAACATGAGACGACCTTCAACGATGCGGCAATGCTTCGAGGAACTCCACCGGCTCGCCCTTGTTGGCGTTTACGATTTCCGCTTCCCACATCACCTTGATACCGCGCACGAAAGTGCCAATCGGCCATCCGGTGACGGTCTTGCCATGATAGGGCGTCCAGCCAGCTTTCGAACCGGCCTGCTCATGCGTGATCGTTTCTCGGCGCTTCATGTCCACAATGGTCAGATCGGCATCATAGCCGACCGCGATGCGCCCCTTGCGAGCCATGCCGAAAATGCGGTTCGGGCCATGGCTGGAAAGATCGACGAAGCGTTCCAGCGTGAGCCTGCCAGCATTGATATGGTCTAGCATGATCGGCACCAGCGTCTGTACGCCCGTCATGCCGGATGGGGAAGCCGGATAGGGTTTCTGCTTTTCTTCCAGCGTGTGCGGGGCATGGTCGGAGCCGAGCACGTCGACAATACCCTGATCGATCCCCTTCCAGACACCGTCGCGATGGCGCTTGTCGCGCACAGGCGGGTTCATCTGGATGAGATTGCCAAGCGTCTTGTAGTCGTCCGCCGACAAGGTGAGGTGATGCGGCGTTGCCTCACATGTCGCGACATCCTTGTGATCTTTCAGGAAGTCGATTTCCTCGGCAGTGGAGATGTGCAGCACGTGAATGCGCCCGCCCGTATCGCGCGCGATGCGCACAAGCCGTTCCGTGCACTGAAGCGCTGCTACTTTGTCGCGCCAGACCGGGTGGCTCGACGGATCGCCTTCAACGCGCAGGCCTTCACGTTCCTTGAGCCGGAATTCGTCTTCCGAATGGAAGGCGGCGCGACGGCGCGTGTTCTTGAGGATCGAGCGGACGCCGTCATCGTCTTCAACAAGCAGATCACCGGTGGACGAGCCCATGAAAACCTTGATGCCGGCAGCGCCCGGCAGGCGTTCCAGTTCGGCAACATCTTTCGCATTGTCACGCGTGCCGCCAACCCAGAAAGCGAAATCGCAATGCATGCGATGGCGGCCACGTCTCACCTTGTCTTCCAGCGTCTCGGCGGATGTGGTGAGCGGCTTGGTGTTGGGCATTTCGAAAACCGAGGTCACGCCGCCCAGTACGGCGGCAAGCGAACCGGTTTCGAGATCTTCCTTGTGTTCAAGGCCGGGCTCACGGAAATGGACCTGGCTATCCACCACGCCGGGCAGAATATGCAGGCCGGTGCAGTCGATCACCTCACCCGCCGCATGGGTGGAAAGAGAACCGATGGCAGCGATGCGACCATTGCGAATACCGATGTCGCGCTGGCCTGTACCATCGTGATTGACGATGGTTGCACCCTTCAAGATCGTATCGAATGTTTCGGCCATGGTTGTCTCCTGCCAGATTGATAGGACTTGCGAGCCTTTCCATTGGGGCTTACGTAACGAGGGCGCGAAAGGCAAGGACGAAGCGATGACGACGGCAGTTGAAACGGTAAATCTTTCAAACAGGGTTTTGGTTCACATCACGGGTGACGACGCGGAAAAATTTCTGCAAGCCGTGATTACAACCGATCTCGACAAGCTCGGACCGGACGACCTGAAACCGGGAGCATTGCTCGCTCCGCAAGGGAAAATCCTGTTCGACTTTGTCGTTTCACGCATTGATGGCGGCTTGCGTTTCGATCTCCCGGCAAGCATTGCCGCCGATTTCATCAAGCGTATCACCCTCTACAGACTGCGCGCGAAAGCCGAAATAAAGCAGTTGCCAGAATCGCTTGTCAGTGTTTCCTGGCACAATGAATCACATTCTTCACAGAATGATTCAATCAAGCGCGACAGCCGCTTTCCAGACGAACTGAATGTTCGTCGGATTTACGGGCCGGCAGATGGCACGACCGATGAAAGCGCGTGGACGAAGCTGCGCGCAGAATATGGCATAGCGGAAGGCGAAGCGGATTTCGCTTATAATGACGTCTTCCCGCATGACGTCAATTTCGACCAGACCGGCGGCGTCTCCTTCCCGAAAGGCTGTTTCATCGGACAGGAAGTCGTATCGCGCATGCAGCATCGCGGCACGGCGCGGCGGCGCGTTCTGGTGGCTCGTTCAGAAGGAGGCCTCCCCCCGATGGGTACGCCCATTACCGTGGACGGGCGCGAGATCGGCACGATGGGAAGCTCCGCTGACACAATCGGCATCGCGCTTGTGCGCATCGATCGTGTCAAGGATGCAATAGATGCAGGCAGTCCGATTCTGGCAGGTGAAACGCCCATAACGCTCACCTTGCCGCCGCATGTGCGGTTCGGGTTTCCAGAAACTGACGCAGGTAACGCCTGATGGCCAGCGCCGACCGATCTTCCGGCAAAACGCGTGCCTGGCAACGCATGTTGTCGGGGCGCCGCCTCGACCTGCTCGACCCCTCGCCGCTCGATATTGAGATCGAGGATATTGCTCACGGTCTTGCCCGTGTTGCGCGATGGAACGGTCAGACTATCGGTGAACATGCGTTTTCGGTCGCGCAGCATTCGCTGCTGGTGGATCAGATATTCATCCGTCTGGTGCCCGATGCCAGTATCGAGTGGCAGTTGCTTTCGCTCCTGCACGACGCACCGGAATATGTGATCGGCGACATGATCTCCCCCTTCAAGGCGGTGATGGGCGGCAATTACAAGATGATTGAAACGCGGCTGGAAAACGCCATTCACCTGCGTTTCTCATTGCCGGTCGCCGTGCCTACCAAGCTCAAGACACAGATCAAGCGCGCCGATCAGGTTGCCGCTTTCTTTGAAGCCACGCGGCTTGCCGGTTTCACCGAGGCCGAGGCCGTCAAATATTTCGGGCGCCCGCGTGGTTTCGATCCGACAGGGTTGGATATAGCACCGCGTCCCACGCAGGACGCGCAGACGGATTTCCTCGCACGGTTTGCGGCATTGGAAAAAGCACGGCAAAGCCGATGAGCCGGATCATCGTGACACCCTTGTCGCAACTGGCAATGCAACTTGCATTGCACCGGCCAAGCCATGTCGTAACGCTTGGAAGCGAAGACCCGGCGGCTCTGCCCGACGGTTTTGATGCCGTCCGTCTGGCGCTCACATTCAACGATATTGTTGAACCGCGCGCAGGATTGGTTGCGCCCGATGAAGGCCACGTGCAGGCGCTTCTGGACTTCGCGAAGGGCTGGTCCATGGATGCGCCTTTGCTCATCCATTGTTATGCCGGTATTTCCCGTTCCACGGCTGCGGCTTACATCATTGCATCCGCTTTGAACCCGGCATTCAATGAAAGCGAACTTGCCGGACTTGTTCGCAGCCTCTCGCCATCGGCAACGCCGAATATCAGGCTCATATCGCTCGCAGACGAAATTTTAGAGCGACAAGGGCGAATGGTTGCAGCCATACGCGCAATCGGACGTGGAGCGGAAGCCTTCGAAGGTGAGGTTTTCAGCTTGCCTGTGAGACATTGATCGCTCGCCCGAGGGCGTTCAGAAACCCGCCACGCGCATCAGGCGGGGTGACGGCACGTGGCTCCCATACATGCCGCATCAGAAAATAACCGGTCATCGTGAAAGCATGGTCGATATCGTCATAGGATGCAGCGCGAACAGCCGTATTATTGACGAAGCCCGGCAGCAGCAGAAGCTTGTCAGCCCATGGTGCACCCGCATCACGGCAGACCGCGCGCCCGGATTTCGGCGACACATAGATCAGGTCTTCCCTGACGCCTGTTGCGGCACATTCCTTGAGATCAAGACCGAAGCCAAGTTCCTCAAGCATCATCACTTCAAAGCGCAATACCAGTTCGCCAGAGGCCAGCGGATCGTCAAAATGTTCGATGATAAGCCGCAATGTCTCATAGAGGCCGCGATGCGGATCGCGTTCCGGCAGAAGACGCAAGTGCGAGGCTGCCAGCTGGATACCGTATAGGGCCACCGGCGTTTCGATGAGGCGGGCAGCAGCAAATTCCAGCGGTTCGATGGTAAAGCTGCCCATATGCTCATCCAGCCGCGCCCACCATGTCACATCCACATGATTGCCCGGCTGCAGCAAGGGCTGCATGCGGCGGGAACGCCCGCCGCGCACCATACCCATATGGCGGCCATGCTCACGGGTCATCACTTCCACGATGGCGCTTGTCTCGCCATGGCGTCGTGTCCCGAGAATTATGCCTTCATCGCGCCATTCCATGGCCGCCAGCTTTATGAATTAGGTTGGAAAATCAAGACCCATTTCGCGGTAACGTTCCGGGTCGTTGCCCCAGTTCTCACGTACTTTCACGAAAAGGAAGAGATGAACCGTCTGTTCCAGTATCTCGGAGATTTCCTTGCGTGCGGATTGCCCGATTGCCTTGATCGTCTCACCCTTGTGGCCGAGCACGATCTTCTTCTGGCTTTCACGCTCGACATAGATCACCTGCTCAATGCGGACTGATCCATCCTTGCGCTCTTCCCAGCGTTCGGTTTCGACCGTGGACGAGTAAGGCAGTTCTTCATGCAGGCGCAGATAGAGCTTTTCGCGGGTGATTTCGGCTGCAAGCTGGCGCATCGGCATGTCGGAAATCTGGTCTTCCGGATAATACCAGGGGCCGTTCGGCACGTTTTCAGCCAAATATTTTGCAAGATCCTTGCAGCCCGAGCCGTTCAGCGCTGAGATCATGAAGGTCTGGTCAAAAGCGACCAGCTCATTGGCCTTGCGCGCAAGGTCCAGCAAGACCGGCGGATCGACGCGATCAACCTTGTTGAGCACCAGAACCTTCTTCTGGCGCACATCCTTCATGCTCGCAAGCAGCGCTTCGGCGTTCTCATTCAGGCCGCCTTGCGAATCGAGAAGAACCAGAATGATGTCGGCATCCTTCGCGCCACCCCAGGCCGTCGTGACCATGGCGCGGTCTAGCCTGCGCTTCGGCCGGAAAATGCCCGGTGTGTCCACCAGGACAATCTGCGCCTGACCTTCGGTGAATATGCCGCGCACGAGGGCGCGCGTCGTCTGCACCTTGTGCGTGACGATGGAAACCTTCGTTCCCACAAGCTGGTTGACCAGCGTGGATTTCCCCGCATTCGGCGCCCCGATCAGCGCCACGAAGCCGGACCGGGTCTGACCTGCCTCGTTGTCGCCGTCAACCGGCGTCGTCCGATTATTCATTCTTTATCCTTCCAGACGATATTTCCTTGCAGAACGCCGCCGTCCCCCTGTGTACGGCATTCCAAGTACGACAAAACCGCTGATGAAAGCGACATATCGTATAAGACTAATTATAACCGATCTCGATTTAAAAAACGCCAATTCTTGCATCAAGCGGAATTGTCACGCTTCCAGACGCCTTCACGATAAAGCATCGCTTCCGCCGCGTTCTGTTCGGCTATTCTTTTCGAACGCCCCTCGCCCGTTTCCGTGGCAAAGCCCTTGACCGTCACCTCCACCATAAATAGCGGATCATGGTCTGGGCCAGTACGGCTGATGATGGAGTATGAAGGATGGACATTGCCCTGCTGGTGCGCCCATTCCTGCAGTTCGGTCTTGGCGTCGCGGCGGGCTGCACCCGTTTGCAGGGATCGCTTTTCCCAATAGCGCTTGACGAAAGGCCGTACGGCCTCCAGCCCGCCATCAAGATAGATCGTGGCGATCAGCGCCTCGACCACGTCTGCGCGCACGTTCAAAAGGCGCTTGTCATTCAGTGACTTGATATCGGAACCGGTGTGAATGAGATCGGCAAGCCCAATCTCGTCGGCAATCGCTGCACAGGTTTCTGCATTCACCAGCGCATTGAGGCGAACCGATAGTTCACCTTCGGATGCTTCAGGAAACTCGTCGAAAAGCATTTCCGCGACGGTCAGTCCCAGAACGCGATCGCCTAGAAATTCGAGACGTTCATAATTTGCGCGCGACGGCGCCTGCACACTTGAGTGGGTAAGCGCACGATCCAGCCGTTTCAGATTGAGAAAACGGTGTCCGGTGCGCTGCTCCAGAATTGCTGCTGCCTGATTTGCCGAAGCCATTTCAGTTTCCGGTTACGGCCGTATGCGGCGCGGCATTGACTGAACTGAACAGTCGACCAAAGCGTACATCAGTCGGCCATTTCCAGATTTCCAGCGGGCTTGCCTTGTCGGCAATGGAGAAGAAGATGATGTTCGCGCGACCGACCAGATTTTCAAACGGCACATATCCGACGCCGAAACGGCTATCGAGCGAATTGTCGCGATTGTCGCCCATCATGAAGTAATGACCGGCCGGAACCTCGAAGACGCGCGTGTCGTCACCGATGGAATTCGGCGCGAGATCGAGCGTGTCGTAGGTCACGCCGTCCGGCAAGGTTTCGCGATAGACCTCAACGGGGCGGTTCACTTCCGTCACGTCGGGATTGTCGATCGTGCCGACACGTTCGCGCTTGACCGCCTGATCGTTGATATAGAGCACGCCGCCGCGCATCTGCACGCGGTCGCCCGGCAGGCCGATCACGCGCTTGATGTAATCGACGGAAGGATCACTCGGCAGTTTGAACACCACCACGTCACCGCGCTTCGGCTCCGCACTCCAGATGCGGCCTGAAAACAGATCGAGGCCGAACGGCAGCGAATAGCGCGAATAACCATAGGCATATTTCGAAACGAACAGATAATCGCCTTCCAGCAGCGTGGGGCGCATCGAGCCCGACGGTATGCTGAAAGGCTGAAAAAGCAGGGTGCGGATGACCAGTGCCAGCAGCAGCGCCTGCACGATAACGCTGATGGTTTCGCCAAGGCCGCCGGATTTTTTTGTCTCACTCTTGCTGGACACGCTCATTGTATCTCCGCTTCCGATAACGCGATCTAATAACGACTATGAATGCATGACGCAATCAGGCCGCCGGCAGAACGCCGGTTTATCGCACGATTATGAGCAGGAGTTACCTGTCACAATCGCAATTATTTTGTCTCAGGCAGGGCTTCGATGATAACGAACGCCTGTGCGAGAGGAAAATCATCGGTAATTGTCAGATGTATGGCGGCACGCGTTCCAGCGGGCAAGAGTTTCTGCAGCTGTTTCGCGGCACCGCCGGTCAGATGCATGGTGGGCTTTCCGGAAGGTGCATTGACCACCCCCATGTCTCGCCAGAAAACGCCCTTTGCTATGCCGGTTCCAAGCGCCTTCGCACAGGCTTCCTTCGCCGCGAAACGCTTTGCATAAGATGCAGCACGCTGCTTGCGTCCGTCCGATTTTTTCTGCTCGATCTCGGTAAAGACCCGGTTGCGGAAACGGTCGCCATGGCGCTCAAGAGTACTTTCGACACGACGAATATCGATAAGATCGCTTCCTATACCGACGATCATACTTTTTGAAGCTCCTGTTCGCGGTGCAGACGATGCTTTTCGGCAAGGCGCTCGATACGGCGACGACGGAAAGCCGAAACGGCAAATCGGGTAACGAAATAGACCACGACAGCGAAGGCCGCGCCCAGAATCGTCGAGCCGAACAGCATCGGCTTTAGAAGCGGTGTCCAGATTTCATCGAAATGCATGGTCTCGAGCGCCCGCCCGAGATGAATCGGTGGAGCATTATCGATACTGCCATTCATGATGAAACGGCCAAGCTCGAACGTACTGCCCCAGATGAAGGGCAGCGTCAGCGGATTGGCAAGTGTCGTGCCAAGCGCTGCGGCGGCAATATTTCCGGCAAGGAAATAGGCCAGCACGATTGCGATGATGAGATGGAAGCCGAAGAAAGGTGTAAATGCCGAAAACACGCCAACGGCGAGACCTGCTGCGACGGCGTGAGGCGAGGCAGTGATGCGCAGAATCCGCTTTCCACCGTAGCGGAAGGAACGGGAGAAGGAGCGGCGCGGCCAGACCAGAAGCCTTAGACGCTCTTTTCTGGTCGGAGGATGTCGGCGTTGAAACAACATGCGCTTCTATTAATGCTCTCCCATCGCGGACACAATTGTTATTATTCAGCCAGAGCCGAGGCACTATCACTGCGTTCGAAAGGAACAGTGTCCAGCCTCGGCAAATAAAACCGCGGCGAAACACCAAGCATCCTGCGGAACATCGTCGTGAAAGCGGAAACGCTGTCATAACCCAGATCCAGCGCCACGCTCGTCACCGCCTCCCCTTCCGCAAGCCGGGGAACCGCAGCAAACAGACATGCCTGCTGGCGCCAGACTGAAAGACTTACGCCGGTCTCCCGCTGGAAATGCCGGGTGAATGAGCGTCGGCTCATCGCCATCTTGTCAGCCCAGTCATCAATTGTGGCGCGCGAAGAAGGCTTTTTCACGAATTCACGACATAGCTTCTGCAAGCGTGGATCGGATGGAAAGGGCAGGCCCAGAGAACGTTGCGGTAATGTGTGGAGGTCCCGCAGGATCAGCTCGATCACCAGCGCATCGCGACTATCCGGCTCCGGCGTGCTGTCCTGCGCTGTCGCATCGGTGATGAGGCACCGCATGAGGTCGGTCAGCCCGACCACGTGCAGATAATCCGGCACACCAGATACCGCGTCGACGCAGATATAGATCGAGCGCATGTAGACTTCGCCGAGGATTTCGACCGAATGCTCCACGCCGGCCGGTATCCACATGGCATGGTCGCTTGGTATCATCCAGCGTCCGGCATCCGTCGTCACCAGAACCACCCCTTGAGAGGCGCAGAGAAGCTGTGCCCGGCTGTGACGATGGCGCGGCACGAAATAGCCGTCAGGATAGCGCGTCGGCAGAGCAATCACCGGTCCGCTCATGCCTTCCAGCATGGCGATACGTTGCTCGTGGAACTTCCGCAGTTCCTCACTTCCCGGCAATAAAAGCCCTGGTGGAGACTTCGGTTTCATTGCAGCTCTGCCCTGTGTTTGGCCCACTCTCGAAACTATTGGACCAAAACACGAAAGCGGGCGAGAGGCAATAGTCCTATTAATAGCTTGCTGAGAATGGGTCGCGACATTCGCTGGCGGAATGATTTTGACGTTCGAGCAGGACAAGCGCCTGTTCAAACGTCAAATTCGTGAATTTTCGCTGGCTTCTCATCAACACCCCGCAATTTCCTTGAGTGCCTTATTTCCTGTGGTCGGAAAATATCTGCAGGAAATACGCCTGAAGACCGACTTTCATCTTCGGAGTAATAGTATGAGCATGAGTGCTGCACAGCAGCCATCAAACAGCGGCGCGGACAATACTGTCCTGGCCATTATTCTGGCCACAAGCATGGGCCATTTCCTGAACGACATGATGCAGTCGCTCCTTCCGGCCATCTATCCGATGCTGAAGGACAACTATAGTCTGTCATTCTGGCAGATCGGCCTCCTGACCTTCACCTTCCAGATGACGGCATCGATACTGCAGCCGCTCGTGGGTATCTATACCGACCGCAAGCCAATGCCTTATTCCCTGCCTTTCGGCATGGGGTGCACGCTTGTCGGACTCGTCTTTCTGGCGACAGCGCATCACTATTCGATCCTGCTTCTTGGAGCGGCCTTTGTCGGCTTCGGCTCGTCCGTCTTCCATCCGGAAGCGGCCCGTGTGGCACGTCTTGCCTCCGGCGGACGTCATGGCTTTGCGCAATCCCTGTTTCAGGTAGGCGGCAATTTCGGCTCATCGATCGGCCCTCTTCTGGCAGCGTTCATCGTTCTGCCTTTCGGCCAGATCAGCGTGTCGTGGTTCTCTGTCGCCGCACTCATCGGGATGATGCTGCTCTGGTATGTCAGCAACTGGTATAATCGCTACCGGATTGCCAATGCCAGCAAGGCCAAGCCCGACAAAACCCTTCCGCTTCCACGCAACAAGGTTCTGGTGTCCGTTGGTGTCCTGGCGATGCTGGTCTTTACCAAGTACATCTACATGGCCAGCCTAACCAGCTACTACACCTTCTATACCATCAGCCATTTCGGCGTGACGGTGCAGGCATCGCAGCTGCTTCTGTTCCTGTTCCTCGGTGCAGTAGCCGCGGGAACGATCATCGGCGGTCCGATCGGCGACAAGATCGGTGCGCGCAAGGTGATCTGGGCATCGATCCTCGGCGTCCTGCCGTTCACGCTGGCCCTGCCCTATGCGAACCTGGAAATGACGGCTGTGCTGACGGTGATCATCGGCCTGATCCTCGCCTCTGCCTTCCCGGCAATCGTGGTGTTTGCACAGGAACTGCTGCCGGGCCGTGTCGGTATGGTATCGGGCTTGTTCTTCGGCTTTGCTTTCGGCATGGCCGGTATCGCGGCCGCCGTCCTCGGCATCGTCGCGGATCACAAGGGCATCGAGTATGTTTACAATATCTGTTCGTATCTGCCGCTGCTCGGTCTGCTGACGATTTTCCTGCCCAAGCTGGAGAGCCGTAAGGCTTAAGCCATATGCAAAACGCACAACCCGAAAGCCGGTTAGGCTTTCGGGTTGTGCTCAAAATAGTGGAGCACCGCACGTCCCCCAACGGCGGTGCTCCCATGCTACTGACCTTTTGACGGCCCGGTGCAGCAGCATTTTCTTGATAGAGCATCTCAGGCTCTATCTCTTTGTTCCAACGCAAGTTCAGACGGCGAAACTGAAGCCGTGCATCGTCTCCCTGCGAAATTCATCGAAAGCAGCCGCGACCAGACGGATCAGCGGTTTACCGTCGTTCGTTGCGCTGATGACCCCATTGCGAACTTCCACCAGCCCGTCAGCCACCAGAGGGCGCAGCAAGGCCAGTTCGTCGGAGAACTCCACGCCCGGCGCCGTCGTATTCAGATCAACCCGAAAGTTGCACATCAGGGCCGTGATGATACCGGCCCGGATACGGTCGCTCTCGCGCATCGCATAGCCGCGAACCGTTGCAAGGTCACCCGCTTCAACACGCTTGGAATATTGCTTCACATCCGAGATATTTTGGGCATAACCGCCGGGGAACTGCGAGATGGATGAGGGTCCGAGACCGATCAATGTTTGGCAGCGGTCGTCCGTGTAGCCCTGGAAATTGCGATGCAGTGTTCCGTTGCGCGCAGCAATGGCCAGATTGTCGTCCGGCAATGCGTAGTGATCGATCCCGACCGACTCATAGCCGAAACCGATGAAACTGTCCGCAACCACGCGCGCCTGAGCAAAGCGTTCGTCAGCATCCGGCAAAAGACTTGCATCAATCAGGCGCTGATTGGCGCGCCGCTGTGGAAGATGTGCATAGCCATAGCAGGCAACGCGGTCAGGTTCGAGTGCGGCGACCTTTTCGCATGTCTCGCGCAGTGTCTCGACGGTCTGTAACGGCAGGCCATAGATGAGATCGAAGTTCAGACGATCAATACCGACTTCCCGCAGAAGGCTGGCAGCCTTAGCAACTGTCTCTATCGGTTGAATGCGACCGATGGCTTTCTGCACTTCACCGTCGACATCCTGTACGCCGAGGCTGGCACGATTGACCCCCATGAGCGCAAGCGTGCGCGCCAATTGCGGCGTGACCGTGCGCGGGTCAAGCTCGATGGCATGTTCCATCTCGGGCGCAAAATCGAACGCAACGCGCAGAGCAGCCAGAATGCTTGTAAACTGGCGCGGATTGAGAATGGAAGGCGTCCCCCCACCCCAATGGAGATGGACCACGCTGGGCCGCGCTGTCAGGCTCTTGCTGACAGTTTCGATTTCGCTGAGCAAAGAGATGCAGAAATTCTCAACCACATCGTTGCGAACTGCCATTTTTGCATGGCAACCACAGTAGTGGCAGAGCTGCCGACAATAAGGCACATGGATATAAAGGGAGACGCTTTCTTCCGGTCCAATCTGGCGCAGCCAGCGATGCGTCGTCTCAACACCGACAGGCATAAAATCTGCGGCAGTCGGAAAAGACGTATATCTGGGCACAGCCAGTGCGGCGTAACGTCTTATCGCTTCTTCATGCATAGCGCATCCACCTTAAGCGTCGGGCGCTCCGGTGAAGCCCTGCCGGATATGCGCGCACCGGAACCGGGGCGACATTCTGCGGGGCAAGACGGCATGATGCGGCAAGGAAGCCCGCATGCATGACAGCCGATATTGCAATTCCCAGCCACAACAGCACCTGTTTTCCCCATTTTGAACGGCGCGATCCCACAGCATCGGCCCGGAAATCGATTACGATTTTCGGAAAGCACGACGCCTGAGTTCAACAGGCTAGAGCGTCCTTTGTGTATCCGAATGGACGCACGGCGCTCTAATGCGGATCGCATCAATCTCTATGGTCAGGAATAGGCTGTTCTGCCGGGTGCTGCATTGATTTGAATCAACGGAAATGCACCTGCTTATAGGACGGCAGCTCGAATTCAGAGGCTTTCCAGGTCCATTCCGGCAACAGCGGCCAGTGACCGGCGGGACAGGATTTCCACCGTATTGGCATCGGGCAGCTGGATCAGCCCCTGGGTCTTGAGCTTCGTGAAGCTGCGGCTGACGGTTTCAATCGTCAGGCCGAGATAATCGGCAATATCGGTGCGGTTCATCGACAGATGAACCGGGTTTGGCTTCTCACCCCGCTTTTCCGCCCGGGCGGACAGGACCAAAAGAAAGCTCGCAAGCTTTTCCACCGGCGCGAGGCGTCCGAGAACAAGCTGGTTGTCGCGTGCGGTTCGAAGTGCTGCCCGCGTCATTTGATGCAGACGCTCCTTCAGCTTCGGAAAGCGCTCCATCAAATCGTCCATCTCTCTGGTGGAGAAGGCACACAAAACCGATGGCACGACAGCTTCAGCCGACTGAGAGTATGTCTCGTCATCGGCAAGACCGAGATAATCGCCGGGAAACAGGAAGCCGGCAATCTGCCGGCGCCCGTCGGGAAGCGATGTATAAATACGAAGCATACCAGATGTCAGGCTGAACACCCGGCGCTTCAGCTCTCCTTCTTCCACCAGCTGCTCGTTGGCATCGAGACGCTTGGAGCTCATGATTGCTTCAAGAGCGCCTAGATCGCCGTCGTCAAGCGCAGCACAGACCGCCGTCCGTCGAACATCGCAATCCACGCATACCCCACATGGCGCGCGATAAGGCGATCTGGGATCGAAAATGATGGGCGCTACACTCACGATGGAATCCTGTTTGTGGAAGCCGGAAGAACGTCTTTGCGGTTACCCTTAAATAGGTAACTATAACGCGTTCCGCAAAGCGGAATTTCGCCGCAGGGGTGTATTCCCTTGCAGCGTGTCAAAAGCTGTCGGCTTGTTTCCTTAAATGTTTCGGCTACCGGGTTTCACAGCCGGAATTGCAGCGAGTTCCGGCGGCAGTTTATCCACGGAATAAGCTGGAACTTCATATTCGGCGAGAGAAATCAGCTTCGTACCGACGTCCGCCTTCCCGGCAGAGCGGTCAACGATGCAGGCTGCAGCCACGACTTCAATACCGAGGTCCTTCATGCAGTCGATAGTTTCACGGATGGAAAGTCCGGTCGTAACGATATCTTCCACGATAACGACCCGTGCACCTTTCGGCACATCGAAACGGCGCAGACGGAAAATACCATTCTCGCGCTCCACCCAAACCGATGGCACATGGAGATGGCGCGAGGTTTCGTAGGAAGGGATCAGACCGCCAATAGCCGGTCCGACCACGTAATCGATGGTCCCCAGATTTGCCGCCTCGATCTTCTTTGCGAGCGCTTTACAAAGCTTTTCCGTCTTGTCGGCGTGCATGAAAACACGCGCCTTCTGCAGGAAAATGGGGCTACGCAGGCCTGACGTCAGAATAAAGTGGCCTTCAAGGATCGCTCCCGCTTCGCGGAAGACGGCAAGCACATCTTCGGTATTCATCTTAGTCCTATCCGTTCACGCGTTTAGCGCCGCTGACGCTCGCGCTTTCTTTCAATTGGGAAATGATACGGTTGAGATGCTTGAGGTCCCAAACCTCGACATCAATAATCATCTCGGTGAAATCCGGTGCTGTGCGCACCATGGAGAGATTGTGAATATTCGCATCATTGGCAGCTGCGATCTGCGCAATTTCGGCCAAGGATCCCGGCGAGTTGATCGCCGAAACACTGATGCGCGCCGGGAAACGCTCACTCATCTGCTCGTCGATATCCCAACGCACATCAATCCAGCGTTCCGGCTGATCGTCATAAGCCGTCAGAGCGGGCGACTGGATCGGATAGATCGTTATACCAGCGCCGGGCTGGAGAATACCGACGATACGATCTCCAGGTACAGCGCCTTCCGGGGCAAAGCGCACCGGCAAGTCCGAATTGGTGCCGCGAATCGGGAGCGCCTTTTTCCCAGGCTTCGGCGCAGCATCGGGACCTGTCTTCGCAGCCTCTTCGCTACCTTCAGGCACCTTGAAGATCATGCCGGCAGCATTCTGGATGTTAAACCAGCCCTTTTCGCCTGTCTTCGCCGGGCTGTTCTGAGACGTTACGCGTGTGTCCTGATAGTCAGGATAGACTGCCTTGACCACATCAGTGGACGGCAACTCACCGCGTCCGACTGCGGCCAGAACGTCCTCCACATCCTTGCGCGCAAGCCGCGGAAGCCCCGGCTTCAGAATATCCTTGCTGAACGGCTTTCCGGCACGCTCGAATGCGCGCTCCAGAATGCGCATACCCAACCCTGAATACTGCTTGCGGACAGCTGAGCGGGTTGCGCGGCGGATGGCGGCGCGTGCCTTGCCGGTTGCCACAAGCGACTCCCAGGCTGCGGGCGGCACCTGTGCCTTGGAACGGATGATATCCACTTCATCACCGTTCTTCAGCTCCGTCATCAACGGCATGATGCGACCATTAACTTTGGCGCCAACGCAGCTGTCACCGATATCGGTATGAACGGCATAGGCGAAATCGATGGGCGTCGCCCCGCGTGGCAGAGCGATGAGACGGCCTTTGGGCGTGAAGCAGAAGACCTGATCCTGAAAGAGTTCAAGCTTGGTATGTTCGAGAAACTCTTCCGGATTATCGCCTTCGGAAAGCTGCTCGATCGTCTGGCGCAACCATGCATAGGCATTGGTCTCGGTGGAAATCTTGTGCGGATTATTGGCGCTGCCGCGATCCTTGTAGATCGAGTGGGCCGCGACGCCGAATTCCGCAATCTCATCCATTTCGCGTGTACGGATCTGCAGCTCGACACGTTGCCGCGACGGGCCGATGATGGTGGTGTGGATCGACCGGTAGTCGTTCTGCTTGGGCGTGGAAATATAATCCTTGAACCGGCCCGGAACCATCGACCATGTCGTATGAATGAGACCAAGCGCCCGATAGCAATCCTGCGTCGTGTCGACCATGACACGGAAACCGAAAATATCGGAGAGCTGCTCGAATGACAGGCCCTTGGTTTCCATCTTGCGGAAAACCGACCATGCCTTTTTCTGGCGGCTCTTCACGCTGGCCTTGATGCCGTGCTTCTCGAAAATCTCCGACAGGTCCTTTTCGATCTTTTGAAGCAGGCCGCGATTCTTTTCCAGAAGTTCGGCCAGACGATCCGTGACGGCGCGCCAAGCATCCGGATTGATATAGCGGAACGCCAGCTCTTCGAGCTCTTCGCGCATATCCTGCATACCCATGCGGCCAGCGAGCGGCGCATAGATATCCATCGTTTCTTCCGCGATGCGCAGGCGCTTGTCTTCCCGCATCACGCCCAGCGTGCGCATATTGTGCAGACGGTCCGCCAGTTTGACGAGAAGTACGCGGACGTCCTCGGAAATAGCCAGAAGAAGCTTGCGAAGATTTTCGGCCTGCACTGCCTTCTTCGAAACAAGGTCGAGCTTCTTGAGCTTGGTCAGTCCTTCTACGAGCTTGCCGATCTCGGGGCCGAACAGCTGATCGATCTCTTGCCGCGTGGCTGTCGTGTCTTCGATCGTATCGTGCAGCAGCGCGATGGCAATCGTCGCCTCGTCCAGATGCATATCAGTAAGGATTGCAGCGACTTCGAGCGGATGGGAAAAATAGGGGTCGCCGGAAGCGCGCTTCTGACTGCCATGCTTTTGCATGGCATAGACATATGCCTTGTTGAGAAGCGCCTCGTTCACGTCAGGCTTGTATCGCTGAACACGCTCCACAAGCTCATATTGGCGCATCATCTACGAGAACTCCCTTTCGAAACCGATGCCTCGAACCATATCGGCCCAGCACACCGGGTATTGTGACCCAAAATCACCGAAAATCGAATGGTTCTCGACGTTTAGGTTTAATTTTCTGCCGACAATATTAATTTCCGACAGAAATTGCTCGTCATTTAAGCGCGTCGCGTTTTCCCAACAAGCATTCAAAATTTCAGCGGCGGACTAGTCTGCACAACTGTCCGCGCATAAAAACATGCGCCACGACGGGAAAGTCGCAGCGCATGCAAAAGAAAATAATTCGAACGACGATTAAAAATCGTCGTTCTTTTCTGGCGCAACGAGGCCCTCGATACCGGCGAGCAGTTCTTCTTCTGACATACGGTCGAAAGTAACCACATCCTCTTCCGCAGCTTCTGCAATGCCTTCCGTGACCTCTTCAGAAGAAGAAGTGATCTGTGCAGGCGCAGCCGCTTCCGGCTCGTCGACTTCCACATGCTTCTGCAGCGAATGGATGAGATCTTCCTTCAGATCATCCGGCGAGAGGGTTTCGTCGGCGATTTCACGCAGGGCAACGACGGGGTTCTTGTCGTTGTCGCGGTCAATGGTGATCTGCGCACCCTGGGAAATTTGGCGAGCACGGTGACCAGCCAGCAGAACCAGTTCAAAACGGTTCTCGACCTTATCTACGCAGTCCTCAACAGTGACGCGGGCCATGCGCGGTCCCTTTCATTTCTCGAACTTTAATGGATTTTTCTCCACATAACGCTTGTGGAACCAAATTACAAGCAAAAGCGGAATTGCTCATACCGCTCCTCAAGGTATCTGTCAAAAGAACGTCAATTTCATGGATTCGCCGCATAAAACACGGCGACGCGGCAAAACGGCACAATATTTTATAAGCCTGCCAGGGATTATTGATACAGGACTCCCTTATAGGTAATTTAGTGGGGGCAAATAACAACCCATGATTGCTTGTTTTTCTGTAATATGTCCTTAGAAGGCAATAAACGCATTGGTAAAATTTAATACCTTCGCCGTTTAGAAAACAAACTGAATAAGCGGTCGTCGGTCCACTCCCGTCCGGCCGTAGAGTGGATATATTGCACGATGTTCGATTCTCGTGAAAAGATTGCGCTTTTTATTGACGGCGCCAATTTATACGCTGCCTCAAAAACTCTGGGGTTCGATATTGATTATCGGAAGCTTTTGAAGGCATTTCAAAAGCGCGGCTATCTGCTCCGCGCTTATTATTACACGGCGTTGGTTGAAGATCAGGAGTATTCCTCGATCCGCCCACTGATCGACTGGCTGGATTATAACGGCTACAAGGTCGTCACCAAGGCTGCCAAGGAATTCACGGATTCAACCGGGCGTCGCAAGGTGAAGGGCAATATGGATATCGAGTTGACCGTCGACGCCATGCAGCTCACCGACACAGTCGACCATTTTGTGATTTTCTCTGGCGATGGCGATTTCCGTTCGCTCGCCGAAGCCCTTCAGCGCAAGGGCCGCAAGGTTTCGGTCGTCTCGACCCTCACCACCCAGCCCGCCATGATTTCGGATGAACTGCGCCGTCAGGCGGACCATTTCATCGATCTGGTCTCGCTGAAGGCTGAGATTGGCCGCGATCCGTCGGAGCGTGCGCCTCGTCGCCCGGACGATGATCTCGACGATAGCTATTGACGCCATCGTTGAGCCGGTTCATGCAAAGGGATGATTTCCGAACCATCTCCCAACTGTGATATCTGTCCAAGGTTGCACGCATTCCTGCAAGAATGGCGGCGCAAGGAGCCGTCGTGGCACAATGCTCCGGTTCCGCCGTTTCTACCTGCACATGATACCGATGTCCGCCTCCTGATTGTGGGCTTGGCGCCAGGCGTACGCGGCGCCAACCGAACCGGCCGCCCCTTTACCGGCGATTACGCCGGCGACTTGCTCTATAGCACGCTATGTGAATTCGGATTTGCTGCCGGCAAGTTCGAAGCGCGTCCCGACGACAGCCTGCACCTACTGGATGCCAGCATCGTCAATGCGGTGCGGTGCGTGCCACCGGAAAACAAGCCCATCGGCTCCGAAATCAACAATTGCCGCCAGTTCCTATCTCCGATGTTCAGCCGGTTTCCGAACCTGCAGGCCGTCGTTACACTCGGAACAATTGCACATCAGTCAACGGTTCGAGCACTTGGAGCGCCCGTTGCACGACATCCCTTCGGCCATGACAGAGCAAGTGATATCGGCAATCTACGCATTTTTTCCAGCTATCATTGCTCCCGCTACAACACGAATACCGGGCGGCTGACGGATGCCATGTTCCGAACCGTATTCCGGAATGTACGCAGCTACCTGAATCAAAAGAGCGCCTGAGGCGCTCTTCAGACTGCTGACAAACCTCCGGCAGGGTCAAAATGACCTCAGATTCACGGAACGTCCCAGATTCAGAACGTGAACAAATCGGAATCAAAACCCCTCGTTCTTGACTGCTTCCAAAAATCGAGGGGTTTGTAATCAATCTGAAGAGCGCCTGAAGCGCTCTTTTTTACTTTGCCGGTTTTAGCCGCGATCCCGTAACAAACGGGCCTTTTCGCGATTCCAGTCGCGTTTCTTTTCAGTCTCGCGCTTGTCATGAGTCTTTTTGCCTCGCGCCAGTGCCAGTTCCAGCTTCGCCCGGCCCCGGTCATTGAAGTAAAGCTTCAATGGCACCACGGTCATCCCGTCTCGTGATACGGAGTTGAACAAGCGAGACATTTCTCGCTTGCTGACAAGCAGTTTGCGAAGACGCCGCGGCTCGTGGTTAAAGCGATTTCCCTGCGTGTATTCCGGAATATAGGAATTGATGAGCCAGAACTCGCCGTTTTCAAAGCTGGCATAGCTTTCCGCTATGTTCGATTGATTGGCGCGCAGCGACTTGACCTCCGTGCCTGTCAGGACGAGACCGGCTTCGAGCGTATCAAGAATTTCAAAATTGAAGCGCGCCTTGCGGTTTTCCGCGATGATCTTGCGCACAGGAGAATTCTTAGGCTTGTTCATGATGGCACCATATAATGTGCAATGCCTGAAATGAAAACGCTCCCGAAGCTACGGGAGCGTAAAAATCAGCGAAAGCGGTAAATTTAGCAGGTCAGTTGACCAAACCTGCATGCTTCATAGCCTGATCGATCTTCTCCGCCGTCGCCGCTTCTACAGTCACCATCGGCGACCGCAGCGCGTTTTCCACACGGCCAAGACGCGACAGCGCATATTTCGGGCCCGATGGATTCGGCTCGATGAAGAGCGCCTTGTGCAGCGGCATGAGGCGGTCCTGCAATTCGAGTGCCTTGCTGAAATCACCAGCCTGACATGCATCCTGGAATTCGGCGCATAGACGCGGCGCGATATTCGACGTCACCGAAATGCACCCTACCCCGCCATGAGCATTAAAACCGAGGGCGGTGGCATCTTCGCCCGATAGCTGGATGAAATCCTTGCCGCAGGTTGCACGTTGTTCCGACACGCGCTCGATCTTTCCGGTCGCATCCTTGACGCCCACGATGTTCTTGTGGTCGCGAACGAGAGCGCCCATCGTTTCCGGCGTCATGTCGATGATCGAACGACCGGGAATATTGTAGATGATGAGTGGGATCGAGATGGAGCGAGCCACACGCGAGAAATGTTCGTAAAGACCACGCTGGTTCGGCTTGTTGTAATAGGGTGTGACAACGAGAACAGCATCGGCGCCAGCCTGTTCGGCATGCTGTGCCAGTTCGATCGCTTCCACCGTATTATTGGAGCCTGCACCGGCAATCACCGGAACGCGACCGGCAGCAACCTCGATGCAGACCTCAATGACGCGCTTGTGCTCATCATGCGACAGGGTTGGCGTTTCGCCGGTCGTCCCGACCGGGACGAGCCCTTTGGTGCCTTCTTCGATCTGCCAGTTTACAAATGCGCGAAAGGCTTTCTCGTCGAACGCTCCTTCGGAATCGAATGGCGTGACAAGCGCGGTAATTGAGCCCTTCAGCATTAGTGAACTCCTGAAAAAGAAAGACTGAACCTCTGTCCGCCAGTCATTTCAAAGGTGACCGAATACGGACGAGGCGTTGCACAATAGTCTTGCCACACGAGTGGGGCAAGCGGGGTATACAGGCAAAACAAGGGCAATAAGGCAGTTTTGCGACAAAAAATACGGGATTGAGCAACCCCACCCGCTATTCATCCATCTGCCTCAAGCAATGTCACCTGCCCGAGACAATCAAATCACAGCCGCACCTTGATGATAACGCTTTATTAAGGATAGATTCATTCCTTGAGCCTATCCTCCCAATTGAAATCGGCGGTCAAGAACCGGGCTCAGAAAAGCCGGATTTCAACAACATATTGCCCGTCAACCAAGTCTCTGTTCTAGTTAGCCAATGTCAAAAAACGCCGCAGCAATATCCTTGAAAAGAAAAGCACTCCTCGCGAGCTGCTTTGTTGCGGTTGCCCTGCAGCCGGTGATTTCACCCGCACAGACCTCACTGCCGCCAGACATTCCAACCCCGCTTGCACGCCCGTTCGCGCCGACGACGACTCACCAGTCGCCAATGAATCTGGTGACGCCCAAGCCACGCCCGAACACACCCGACCCGGTCGTGACTTCAGCGGTCAGCCGCATGGAAAACCCGGCGGTGATCGGCGGAACACTCAAGAGCGGCCTTGATGCCCTTTCCTCCCGTGATGCGGCGAGTGCGATTGCATTCCGCAACGGACTGCCGCGTGGATCGCTCGATCGTCAGATTTTGACCTGGGCCATAGCCACATCCGGCCTTGATGGCGTTTCGAGCACCGAAATCGCAGCAGCGGCAGAGGAACTGCGCGGCTGGCCCGGAACGTCGGTTCTGCGGCGCAATTCTGAGCGAGCTTTATTCAAGGAAAACCCAGCAGCCTCGACAATAATCGCGACATTTGGCAATGCAAAGCCACAGACCACTGAAGGTATGATCCTTCTCGCCCGTGCCTATGTCAGCACTGGAAATGCCGGCAAAGCACGTGGACTGCTTTCGCCATGGTGGGCCACACAGCGCCTTTCCGCTGATGACGAACAAAAGATTCTGAAAGAGTTTTCAAACGTTCTGACGCGCGAGGACCATCAGCGCCGTATTCTGCGCTCTTTATATAATGGCCGCATGCAGTCCGCCAAACTTCTCGCAGGCCCCGCGCAAGCCCAATCGCTCTACAACGCCTTTGCTGCGGTCGCGCAAAAATCTCAGAATGCAGCCAAGACGATAGCGGATGTTGATCGTACATGGCAGGGTAACGCAGCTTTTCAGTTCCTGAAGATTCGCTACCTGCGTCGCGCCGAACGCTATAATGAAGCGGCAGAACTCATGTTGAAGGCACCACGCCAGGCATCGGCACTTGTCGACCCGGATGCCTGGTGGGTCGAACGTCGCATCCTGTCACGGGAACTGCTCGATCTTGGCAAGCCGGAGCTCGCCTATAAGCTTGTCTCAGCCCACGCAGCCGAATCGCCCACCATGGCCGCAGAGGCGGAATTCCATGCCGGATGGTATGCACTTCGCGCCCTGAACCAACCGAAGACGGCTGCACCACATTTTGCGAAGATCGCAGAAATCTCGTCGCGTCCAATTTCGGCGTCTCGCGCCTTTTACTGGCTCGGACGGTCGGCAGAAGCCGGCGCCGGTGGCGATGCGCGCGATTATTACCGCCACTCCGCCCATTTCGGCACAACATTCTACGGACAACTTTCAGCTGCCAAACTGAGTGAGAAAGCGCCGGAGCTTATCTATCCACGGCCAACCGAAGCGGACCGCACACGTTTTGCAGGCCGTCCCGCCGTACAGGCAATCAAGCGGCTGGAACAGGTCGGCTACAGCAATCGCGCAACGACGCTTTACAACCAGCTTTCGCGGGAGCTCAACAGTGTCGGTGAACTGGCTCTGCTGGCAGTTATGGCTGAGCGCAACGAAAATCACTATCTGGCATTGCGCGTCGGCAAAACCGCAGCATTACGCGGTCTTGACGTTGGTGCTCTGTCGCACCCGCTCGGCGCAATTCCTGCCAATGCGAATATAAGCGGATCGGGCAAAGCCCTCGCCTATGCCATTGCACGACAGGAAAGCGAGTTCAACGTCGGTGCGGTTTCAAAAGCAGGCGCGCGCGGCTTGCTGCAACTTATGCCGGCAACCGCAAAAAGCGTAGCAACTCGAAACGGCATGAGCTTCTCCGCACCGCGCCTCACAACGGATGCTGGATATAATGCGACTCTAGGTGCACATTTTCTGGGGGAGCAGCTTGACCGCTTCAACGGATCTTACGTTCTTACCTTTGCCGGCTACAACGCCGGGCCCCGTCGAGCCTCCGAGTGGGTTGAGAAATATGGCGACCCGCGCGGTAAGCCAATCGATCAGGTCGTGGACTGGATCGAACGTATCCCTTATTCCGAGACGCGGAACTATGTTCAGCGCGTAATGGAAAATTACGAAGTCTATAAGGCGCGTCTGACGGGCACCGCCGATATCAAGGCCGATCTGATTTACGGCCGACGTTAAGCTGTCCAAATTGCAAGAAAACAAAAAAGCAGGCGAATAGCCTGCTCAGACTGCTGACAAACCTCCGGCAGGGTCAAAATGACCTCAGATTCACGGAACGTCCCAGATTCAGAACGTGAACAAATCGGAATCAAAACCCCTCGTTCTTGACTGCTTCCAAAAATCGAGGGGTTTGTAATCAATCTGAGCAGGCTATTCGCCTGCTTTTTTTGCCCGTCGTGATTTTGGTTTGGCAGCCGTTTTTTGGGATTTTGCCGCTTTCTTGGCCCCGGTCTTGTTCGCCGCATTCGCCAGCCTGGCAGCTTGCCCGATCCAGCCTTCACGCTCCACACGCCGCGGAAAACCCATATTCCGCTCGATCCAGCGCGATTCGTCATCACTCCAATTGGCAATCTGGTCATAGTGAAACACGCCAATTTCGTTGAGCAATCCCTGAACTGCCTTGCCGATACCTTTAATAACAGTGAGGTCATCAGGCTTTCCAAGGCGCGCAGCTTCCAGAAGCTCAGGACGCCCCGGATCGCGCACAGGCTCCGCATCCGCCCCTGCTTTTTCCGTTGGCAAAGACCAATTCCCAACGACTTCAGCATCGGGTACAGACTCCAACTGAAGCTTTTCCGGCTCAGTCGGTTGGTATGAAGTGCTGGATTCTTCAATTTTTGCCGGTGTTTCGGCCCGCCCGGTCTCTTCCCGCTTTTCGTCGACAGGCAATGTGGCGTGTGCCGCAGCGATGATTGTGCGCTCATGGTCCGGCATCGACCCACTTCTGCGCCGTATGAAACGGCCCAGAAGACAGCCGATAACAAACGCGATGGCGACAAGAACAGCCAGTTGAACAATCAGCAACGGCATATGGTTTCCTCGTACTCCAGATTACTCAAGCTCGACGAACATATTCGCCGTCAATTTTTCTCCGCCCCAAATTCGCTGCCGCTATTTTGAAGCGGTCAGCCAGCCCACGCCCGCGCCGATCAGAACGGCCAAAACGAGAACCGGCCAAAACGATACGGCTAAATAAAGCATTGTCAGGTCCGCTTTCTGTTCCGGAAACGCAACATATGATCCGCTATGCCTATTCATAGAGGGAAAGGAAAGGCCCGAACAGGCGGGCTGTCAATTCCGAACAGAAAACTAACGGGGGACGACGCTACGGACCCGGTTACCTTTCGCAACAATGGAATTTACGGCTTGCTGATCTCGGCTTGCCCCAGTTTCAAATCGAAGGGAAGCGGCGGATTCAATTGCGATTGTATCTTTCGATAGCTGGCATCGTCAGTCGCCTTACCTTTAATCGAGATACTGGAATCAGAGATATCGATTTCCCCTTCCCTCAAGCTCGACACGAGCCGCAAGGCAAACTCCACCGATTCTGCAAAATTTGCCGGACTCCCGCGACTTACCGCCATTTCATCGTCAAGAGGTATATCCGGAGCCACACTTTCCGCCATAGTCATAATGCGGTCTCTAACGTCATTATCCGGGACCGAACCAGACAGGACAATTCCGTCTGCATTCTTCTTTATCTGTAAAAGATAAGGCGATACGAGCGGGAGAACCCCCGTCAGATCGGTAATCTCCCGAATGCCTCTTACCTGCTCCAGTGCGATTTTTGCGGCGGATTGATTTTCTGGATTGGGTGCTATGCCTTTAAGTGTCACATCACGACCGTCCACATCAAAGCCCGCCCATGTGTATGGAGCAAGTGCCTCGCCGGTACGCGCCGCGATGTCCGTCTCGACCCGGTCGGCACCAAACCAGAGGGCAAGCGCTGTTAGCGCTGCGGTCCACGTTACACCGGGCCAAAACCATTTGAACATGTCGCGACGTCTCCACGCTGGAAATTATCGGATACGAAACAGCGAAGCAGATGCCGCTTTCTCATTCGTACAAAGACTGAGTTTTCGGTGAAAGCAAGATCGCAACCTTGAAAATCTGCAAACAAAAAAACCCGGCAGCGATGCTGCCGGGTTCTTTTTGAACAATCCCAGAGGGATTAGAACGAGCGCTGGAAGCGGACCATACCCTGCCAAGCGTCTTCGCCCTTCAGGACGGAGTTCTTGTCGTCCCA